>JAUQOW010000021.1 GCA_030550675.1 Chloroflexota bacterium | reverse complement strand
ATATTTTGGAAACCTACGAGACCCAGACGCAATCCGCCGTTCCTGCCGACCTGCCGCCGGGAAGGGAACGGGCGCAGGCATTGTGGCGGATGACGCTCGATTACGGGATTACGTTCTATGAATTCGAGTTGGAATGGAATCAACGCATGCTGGAACGTGTCCGCAATCTGCCGCCCCAGAGCGATTCGCACCATACATGAACATCTGTTGAGTGTCCTGTGCTCAGTGCTGGCTTTGGTAGGCTCAGCCAGCGCTCGTCGCCGGGGGCAGGCGGCGTACAGGCAACGGTTCCACGTGGTCGCAGGACCGAAAAGAAAGGAAACCTCGTATGTGGCTCCGCCACAAAACGCTGGACTCCCGGATGCGCGGCATTGTGTCTGCTGTAATCGTCGGTCTGCTCTGGACGCCGATCCATCTTTCGTTTTTCGGGCGCGGACTGGCGATGGTCGTCCTTCTGTTCCTGCTCATCACTGCGTATTCCATCGTGATGTTCGCCCTGGTGCGCGATCAGGGGTTCAACATTCTGCTGGCGACCATCTTTCACCTGGCGATTAATGTCGGCAATCTCCTGTTTCTCGACATTATCTACGAAACGCCGCTCATGGTCATCAACGCGAGTATCTGGGCGATTCTTGCGGCAATCGTTATGATGCGCCAGCCGTCCATTTTTCTGGTGAGCCGTCGTGAAATGACAGAATACGCCGTATCGCTGCGAGCGGAGCGCCTGCCCGAATAACTACGGGAGCAGAGATGCTTATTCCGAGTCGTGAGACTGAGCGTGCAGATGCGGCGATCCTGGCGGGCGTCTCCAGAGAGCCAGTGAAATGGCGCTCAGGGCTCCGGCGGTCAACGTGAGCAGCGCCATCGTCAGGCAAAGCCCAGCCACGACATCGCTGGCGCCATAGTGCAGATAATTGTAAATGCGCATCGTCAGCGTGGCTTGTCCTGGCGGCGCGACGATCAGGGTGGCGCCCAATTCGCCGAGCGCCAGGGCGAACACGAGGCTGGCGCCAGCCACGAGACCGGGCGCCAGCAACGGCAACCGTATCCGCCATGCGGCATGGAGATTGCTTGCCTGAAACACGCGTGCGGCATCCCACAGGAGCGGATCGACGCGATCATGCTGAGCGATTGCCAGCGCCATCGCCAGCGGCGCAAACCGCGCCAGCACAGCCAGCACCGGCATCAGGGCGCTGTCGTAGAGAGCGCCGGTTCCAGGATGGTTCCAGAGCGCCGCCAATCCAATGCCGATCAGCGGCGCCGGAATCGCTGCTGGCAGGAACAACAGCCATACCGCAAAACGATTCGATTGTCGTCGCCCTCTTGTTTCCGCCAGTGTCCATGCCAGCAACAGGCTGACGCACGCTGCGGCGCCTGCAATAATGAATGACAGTCGCAGTTCCTGAACAGCCGACTGGAGCGTGGTCTGGAACCCTTCGCCCGTCCACGAAAGCCAGAGCAGCATAGCGAACGGAACGGCAATCTGCCCCGCTGCAACGATCAGTCCAATCCCCTGAAGCGCGTTGAATGCCGGCGTCCAGCGCGGCGGAAGACGCCAGGGAGACACGCCGGGCACAGGCAGGTGGGCAACAGAGCGCAGCAGTCGTTGACCCCCCGCCAGCACCAGGATGATCAGCAGCAGCATCGGAACCGACGCCAGAAACGCGCGCGCTGGGGAATGACTGGCGCTGAACTCGGCAAAAATATCGAGGGCATAGGTATTGACGCCAAAGAGTGAGGGAACGCTGTAATCGGTAAAACTCAGCAGGAAGATCAACCCGCTGCCAACCGCCAGCAACGGGCTGGCAAGCGGCACGACAATGCGCCATAGCACAGTCGTATCATCATGATGGATGCGCGCCGCGTCAACCAGCGCTGGCGACACGGTTTCCAACCCGGCAAGCGCCACACCGATGCCAGCAGGCAACAGCGCCATTGCCATCACCCAGACGCTCATCCAGAAGCCGTGAGGAGGAACCGCGCCCAACCAGAGACTCAGGCGATAGACCATCGCATTCCATGCCAGTGCGTGAATGTACGGCGGAATCGCAAGCATCACGAGAGGAAACCAGCGCATCCATGCCAGGCGCTGACCGAATCGCCAGGCAGCGCAGACGAAAAGAACGCCCAGCGCCAGATCAAGAAGTGCTACACAGGCGCTCAAAGCGACGCTGCGGAGCAGCAGCGTCGCCTGCCGTCCTGAAGGAAGCGCAAGCGACAGCGCATCGCCCGGTTCCCGTAGCAGCGCCTCGCCGCCGGCGCCAAGCAGCGCCGCCAGCGGACCGAACACCAGCATGCCGGACAGCAGCCACAGGATTGACGTCGCAAGACGAAGCGCCAGACCGGTTGGACGCGCCGTAGAACGCATTACCGCACAAATATGGATCGGAGATCGGTGCGGGCTGTCTCAAGCATCTGGTAGATGGCGTCGAACGACAGCTGCATCCCCCGCACCTCACTCCCAACCGCGCAGGCTGGCTTCACCGTCGCTGGCAGAGGGCGGGAGGGAACCTGAACCCAGTTCATTTCCACCAGTTGCGCTTCGACCTCCGGGCTGAGGAGATAATCGATCAACGTTTGCGCCGCTTCGGGGTTGGGTCCGCCAGCGACCCGCGCCACAGTATTTGGGATAATCAACGTGCCGGGTTGACCCTCAGCCTGGTTGGGGAAGATCATTTTGACCGGCGCCCCGCGTTCGATAGCGCCGCAGGCATCGTCGGTATCGGTCAGTCCCCAGGCGAGTTGCCCGCTCGCCACCTGGTCGCGCACCACGGAGTTGCCGTCCAGGATGCGAATGCCGCGCCGCGCGACATTCTGGTAAAACTGTCGGGCTGCATCCGCGCCGAGGAGCGCATAGAACGCTGCGGCTTCGGTTGAGGTCGTGCCGAACATCGGATACGCCATGCCGATAGTATCAGGCGGGTATGCTTCCGAGAGGAGATCGAACGTCGACGCGGGTTCATCGCCGGGCGCGATGCGTTCAGTGTTGACGAGGATCACCCTGGCGCGCCCGCCAAACGCTGCCCAGTACCCCTGCGGATCGACATAGTTCGCCGGCAGCGCGCCAGCAGCGGAAAACGTCGCTGGCGCCAGCACTCCCTGTTCTTTCAGGGAGAGCGTTTGCAGGAACTCTCCATTCCAGAAGACATCGGCGCGCGGATTATTTTTCTCCGACACCAGCCGCTGCGCCAATCCCACCGTTTTCGTGGCTTCGACGTCGTACACCGCCTGAACGCGAATACCCGTTTGTTGCTCGAACTTCTGCAAGATCGGTTCGGCATAGACCTGATCGACCGACGTGTAGACGACAACGCGCCGTTCAGGAGACGCCAACCCGCAGGACGCCAGCAGCCAGAGGGCTGCCAGCAGCCCTATCCGCGCGATATTCCGTAATCGCAGTGCGGGTCTCATCACTCGCCTCTCGCGTGCACGTGGCATGTGCGATAGGATCATGCGCTGAACCGGAGTCTGGTGTCGCCGATCTGAATCACATCACCAGTCGTCAGGGGCGTCGCCTGAGCGATCCGCGCGCCATTTACCAGCGTGCCATTCCTGCTATTGAGATCACTGATCCAGTACCGCCCTTCGCGGAGCTGGATGACCGCATGATGCCGCGACGCCTGCTGGTCAGGCAGGGAAAGGTCATTATCGCGCTCACGTCCCAGACGCATCGAGTCGCGCAACGGAAACTCCTGGTTCGCCAGCGGTCCGTTCAGCGCCACAAGTTTCGCCGTTGCCGTCGGCGGCGGCTGGAGCGTCATCGTTGGAGCAGAGGACGCCACATTACCCGGTTGCGGCGTTGACGGCGCGTATGCCGGAGACGTCTCTGGCGCGGGGAGGGCGAACCCGCCATCTTCGAGATAGAAGAACACCTCCTCAACCAGCCTCCTCGGACTGACGCCGGTGAGCGCCACTTCGTCCGCTGCGAATTCAATGCGCAACACATCATTAACCCCGGCTTGAACCGCCATCATAAGCGCGACCGACGCTGGCGCTCCGCTGTTCAATCGCGCAATGCTCAACGAGAACACCCGGTCAATCCAGAACAGCCGGTCGCTCACCGGCATGGTCATATCCGACAGCAGATACCCCGCACCCTCAGCGCGACATGCCCCGCGCGCCGCCAGGCGCATGATTGCAGACTGAAGCAGATCCCAGGACGGCGGCGGATCGTCGGGTTTGCGAATGATCGCGGTCAGCCATTGCGGATTATTGGGGCAGCGCGTCAGCCAGTTCGCCAGATCGGAGAGGGGAACCGGTTGGAATGAAGGCGCGGTAACATCAGCGAACGCCCGCGCCGCCTGCCGGCGATGGAGATCGATCAGCCCCGCCAGCGCCAGCGCCTCCAGATACGGCAGTGAAAGCTGCACATCGAGGCTGCCGATCACGCTATCGCCGCTGAACTGCACCACTCCCAGAAAAATATCCTTGATCTTCGCGGGATATTCCAGAATCAGACCATTTTGCGTATTGTGCATCGACACCGGCGCTGCGCCAGGCTGACTGTAGTACAGGGTCACCTGTTGTTGATAGTCCCCGATGGTAAACTGAAGATCAACCAGCGACAGCGGGTTTGCCAGCATCTGCATCACCGGCATATATGCCGGGAGCAACCGTCCCTGCGGATCGAACAGACCGCTGCGCCAGACATCGCCGTCGGGTTGCTGTGCAACGCGCAGGTGCAGCGGCGAGAGGATGTTTTTCGGTCCAGGAACCGCGCGTTCCAGCACCGGCAGCCAGGATTGCCGGATTTCGATCCGGGTGGTCTGTTCCATGCCGATCCTCGCTATTTGCCAATCAAATCCTTCAGTTTATCGCCAAGCAATACGACTGGATTGGCAGTGTTTCGTATTCGCTTAAACACGACATTCCCACCAGCACGTAATTTGTCGATAAGCGGTATTGCTGACATCGGATCGTCGCCGTAATCTCGCGGTATAGGAAATTTGGAGATGACCGGGTTGTCTGCGAGAGGCTTCGGCAAACGCTTCAGCACTCCTGGTCGAAGATAATCTTTGACGGCATCTTTGCCCACATCAATCCCGCCTCGCATCGCACCTTTGATGACATGCGATACAAACTGGCTGGGGTCTGCCATCCCTTCTCCGATGCCTTCACCGACGCCTGAAGCGAACTTATACGCCATTCTAACCAGTTTTCCCGTGCCGGGGCTGAGCTGGGCGCCGACATCGATCACCGTATCCGCACCCCACTTGATCCATTCAAGACCCTTGAGAAATAGATCGTATCCCTCAGCAAACGAGGTATATTTTTGCGCGTCACCCAGCGCATCTTCTATGCTCGCCTCTATCTCCTCGCGTTTCCTTTCCAGTTGTCGCCGGTATTGCTCCTGGCGCAGCCGTTCCATCTCCTGCCGCTGGTTCTCAACCATACGATCCATCTGGCGGTCAAAATCGGTCTGGCGGCTCTCCAGCTTTCGGCGTTGCTCCTCGATGAACCTGAGGTTCTCCAGGAGATTCCGGTTATACTCGCTCCAGAGCGTTGGATCGAACACGCCGCCGGTCTGGATATTGACATATCCCTGATGTTCTTCACTCCATTCATACCGATGCTCTCGCCCTGCGGCATCGGTCAGCGTCATCTCGCGCGGCGGCGATGGAGCAACAGGCGGCGGCGCGGGCGCGGCGGGAACAGTGGGCGGGGCGACCGGCGGCGGCGATGGGGCGCCGGGCGGCGTGGCAGGCGGCGTCACGGGCGTCGCTGGCGGTGCAGCCGGCGGCGCTGCGACCGAAATGCCGCTCAGGAGAGTGACCAGCACGGTCGCAATCGCTCCGCCAAGACTCACGATGATGGCAATTGTCTCACGGAAACCCTCCGTTCGCATACAGTCGGCGGCGTTGAGCGGATCGCGCGTGCAATCATCGGCATACGCCACATCCGGGGATGCAAACGTCAGCGCCAGCGCGCACCCCAGCACGATCAGCGCCAGCCAGAGAAAAGACCGTTTATCGCGTGTCATAGCGCTGCCTTTATCGATACCGCATCAGCACGCCAGCCGTCACGACGCTGATGAAGGCCGACATCTGCAACCCCAGATAGCCAGAGTTGAAAATAATCGCGTTCAGCACCCACCCCATAAAAATGGGCACTGCCAGCACGATGCCGAGTCGCACCACCCAGGGAATGGCTACGATCACCGGTTTGAGCGGCAATAGAAGATCGTCAAGCGGTTTCTTGAACAGCCAGAAGGCGACCGGCAGTCCCCCGACGATCAGCGGAGTCACCCAATCGACTCCTCTCAGACCCTCGTACTTGAAGAGACCGAGAAACGTATAGAAGAACCACACCCGCCGCAGAGCAACGCAGGAATGATCGGCAGGAGCGGCGCCAGCGCCAATGGGCGGGACGAACCGCCAGGCGGGATCGGGCGGGCGCCGGGCGGCATTCCCGGCGCCGCAGGTGGCGCCGGGCGAGCGCCGGGCGGCGCGGCAGACGGTATTCCCAGCGTTGCCGGGGGCGCGCTGGCTGCTGGCGTAGCAGGCGGCTGGGCGGGAATCCACTGGCGTCCGTCGAAGTAGAGCAACGCGCCTTCCGCGCTGATCTGCCACCATACTCCGTTGCTATCCTGCCAGCGCAACGTTTGTATTTCGGCAAGAAACTGCTGCGGCGACATCCGACCCGCGTCGCGCATTGCGCGCACCTGCCGGTACCGCTCGTAGTAGTGATGTGCGCGAGAGTCCATCGCTTTCTGCTTCTGTCACCCTACGAAGCTGGCTCAAGGTCGGTCAGGCATCAGATTTTTTCTATCGTCATCCTACAGGAAACCTGGATATTCGTCAAGACCGGGGACGAAAGGACATAATTTGTGAGATCAGGAACTTATAAGCCTTTCTATCGATAAAAACTCTCAAGTGACTAAAAGATCAACCAGATATTGGGCAATCCTCGTGATCGGCGTCGGCTTCGACAGGCTCAGCCAACGCTAACCGTCCCAGAAGCGCAGGCTCTCTTGTCCAGGTTTTATTTGATCTCGCTATAAGAATTTTTTGGGAATGAATAAACACATTAGTGGTTTGCGCGTTGATCGAAGAATGATGCGCGCATGCGCGTAATGCCATTATCTGTGCCAAACCACATATCTCCGTCGGGAGTTTGCATGATCGCCTTGGTTTCCGCGCCGGAGAAACCATCGTCGGCATCAAACACTTCCCAGCCATTGTTCGTCAGATGCGCCACGCCATCGTACTCTGAACCAGCCCAGATGCCGCCATACGCATCCTGGAAGAGCGAGCGCACCTTATCGCCAGCCAGCCCGTCGGCGCGGGTGATGACGCTCCACGTTGTTCCATCGAAGCGCGAGATGCCGCCGCGCGCAGCAAAACCGGCGCCAAACCAGAGAACGCCGTTGTGGTCCTCAATAATGGCGTTGATCATTGGATGCACCAGCCCCTCATACGTGCGCCATGCGGTTCCGTCCCAGGAAGATAATCCCCCCTCCATCGTCATCCCATTGCCCGCCCATACGACGCCGCGACTGTCCTCAAATAAGACTGAAACGACATTGCTTGCCAATCCGTCGTCGCGGGTGAAAAAGGTCGCGTCGTTATGGCGGTAGCGCAGTAATCCCGTCTCAGTTCCAATCCAGATCGCGCCGTCGCGAGTCTGAAGCAGAGCATACACCCGCGCCAGCGGTACGTCGCCAATAGTGCGCATATGCTCCCATCGCCCCTGATGAAGACGATGGATGCCCCGGTCATGCCCGATCCAGAGATCACCTTCGCGGGTGACCAGCAGCGCATACACGAAACGGAGGGCGTTTCCTTCGATGCGCACATCTTCCAGCAGCGCGCCGCTGACCGGATCGATCCGCACGACACCATCTCTGCCGCCTGCCCATATGGCGCCATCGTACAACGCCAGCGCCGCCACATCGATCGGCGGACGGATGATCTGCCATGCTTCCGGCGCTTTGGGGCGAGGGACCAGAACCCAGATGATGCCGCTTATGCCTGCAATCAGCAGGACGCCGCTCAGGAATTGCGCAATCGGCTTCCAGACCTGGCGCAGGTTCATACGCTTCTGCGTTTCTCAAGGTTGACAATCCGCGTGGCGATGAGATGCGCTTCGTCGTTGTCGTGAGTGACATACACCAGCACGGGCTGATACCGATCAAGATGCGTCTGAAGAACGGACAGGACGCGCTGTTTGAGGTCAGAATTCAAGTGCGTGAGCGGCTCGTCGAGCAGCAGAATTGCAGGACGAGGGGCAAGCGCGCGCGCCAGGGCGACGCGACGCGCTTCGCCGCCGGAGATTTGATGCGGGTATCGCCGGGAGAGATGCTCCAGTCCTAATGCTGTCAGCAACTCCTCAATGCGACGCCGGATTTCACGCCTGTCCGTCCGCGCAAGCCCAAAGGCGATATTGTCCCAGACCGTCATATGGGGCCAGAGCGCCGGCGCCTGAAATGCCATTCCTGTATTCCTCATATGCGGAGGAATGACCTGCGTCGGGCTGCTTGCCTGCCGTCCACCAATCCATATTTCACCTGCATCAGGCGTCTCCAGACCGGCGATCAGGCGCAGGAGCGTCGTTTTGCCGCACCCTGACGGACCGACGATCACCAGACGCTCTTTGGGGGTGATGTCCAGCGAAACGCGCTCCAGAACCGAGACCGATCCGAAGGCTTTGGAAATGCCGCGAATGTTGATGGTCGTCATCGCCGTCTCTGTGCATGCCCTGGCGCCGCCAGAGATGTGCGGACGCTTCAAACGCATCGGATCTTCAGCTTATCACAACTAAGCGCCGGAGTTATCAGCGTCCAGTCAGGCGATTGTCGTCTGATTCAGACGTCAGCAGCGACGCCAATAACGGATGCGCCATGATAAACATGCGGCGTTGTGTGCGTCCGGGAGCGGGGGGTTGTTGTTCCATCGCGCGCAACATCTCATAGATCGTCTCGCGCAGATGGATGAATTCTTCTTCCGTTGCGTAGAAGACGTGGTCGCGTGCGGCGACGTTGGCGAGATCAGGCGTGCCGCGCGTCAGCACATACTGCGCCAAGTCCTGCGCCACCACCGAACCATAGATGCGCACATGCTCGGCGAATGTCTCCAGTCCGCCGGGCTGATGCACTTCTTCCGGATCGATCAGTCCCTCGACCGAGGTGTAGAAGCGCTCCTCGATGCCATGCACCAGGCGTCGGTCCGCCACGTAGATCACGCCAGCCTCGACCAGCTTCCGTACGTGGCGGTAGAGCGACGGTTTGGGCACATCGGGTAACAGCTCGGCTAACTGGTTGATGGACAGGCGCACATTGTGCAGCAACTGGAAAATGCGCATGCGGATTGGATGGTTGACGACGTCGAAATTTCGGATGGGCATCGGGCGCTGCCTGGCTTTTTCACAAGCAGTAGATTAATTCCGTGAATAATATCGTTACCAATTGTAATAAAGTTGCTGGCGTGCGTCAAGCGGACGCCTGGCAGGTGGATTCTCTGGCAAGCGCAGGAAATAATGGGACGCGGATGTGCACGGATCGGGACGGATGTCCACGGATTAATTGATTGCCTTGTGTCTCCAGAAAGATCACTAGACGTTGGACAATCTTGTGATCGGCTGGCTGAACCTGTCGAAGCCAGCGCCAACCGCTCCACATGCGCCAGCGTGATTGTCCAGGTTAAAATGGCAGCCCGACTCTCTTACTCAGGAGGAAATCGCAATTGTGCGTGTCACGTCGGGGTCGGTGTTTCTCCGCGCTGTATCCGCGCTTCGATGTCGTCGATGGCGCGCGGCAGATCCCAGACGCCTTCGATGACCAGGTGCGCTCCGGCGGCATAGAGTTGTTCGCCAATGCGCGTGTGCGCCTCCGCTCGCTCCGACGGCATGAGCGCATTGACGCCCGCTTCGTTCAAGCCCAGCAGACTTCCGGTGAGGGTCACGCCGACCGTCCACATGCCAGCGTTCAAACCTTCCTCAATGTCTACCAGCGTGTCGCCAACTTTGACCAGCGCCGCCATCGGATATATCCCCAGTCGCATGGCGTTCTGAAAGCACATCCAGGGCGCGGGTCGTCCGGCGGGAACGTCATCGGGGCAGATGATGCTATCGGGGCGATAGCCGTGCGCCGCCGCAGCTGGCGCGAGCATATCCATCATCGCGCGCAGATATCCTGTCGTTGAACCAATTCTGATCCCGCGTGCGCGCAGTTCAGTCACTGCGTCGATCAGACCGGGGATGGGAGTGGCGTATTCCCGCACAACGGACAGTTGCAGCGGGACGAACTGATCGAACAGTTCATTGATGTCGCGCTCATCAGGCGGCGCGCCGCGGACGGATCGCCAGGCGGCGGCAACCGTTGGACGCTCGAGGATCGCGCGGAGGTGGTCTTTTTTCATCAACCCCATGCCCGCACGAGCGTCCTCCGCCGTGATCGGCACGCCGCGCTGCTCGAACAGACGCATGAAGACAGCAACCGGCGCAAACGCGCCATAATCGACCGCTGTTCCTGCCCAGTCGAGGATAACACCCCGCACAGGACCGCGATAGGTGCGTTGCGCCGTCGGTTGCACGGTTGCCCCTCTCAGTGATTGCCGCTCTGAACAATGGGGCGGAATTTGTAGCCGTACACGATCAACCCTGTCGGTCCCAGATCGCGCAGGCGGCGGGTGACCATCTCAACCGGCATATCAATCGCTGCCTGCTCGAGATCGCAGTCGGTGAGCTGGGCAGTCACCATTGGTCCTTCATCCAGGCGCACGAGCGCCACCAGGTAGGGCGGCTGATCCTCGAACCCCTCCGGCGGCTGCCGCACAACGCTGAATGAGTAGACGCGCCCCCGCCCGCTCAGCACATACGGCTCCCACACATCTTCCGCCTCGCCTGGACGCGGCGGCGCTGGCGGGAAGCGCACCTCGCCGGTGAGCCGGTTGCGCTGCCCTTCGAGACGATAGCGGGCATGGCGCAGACGCCAGTGTTTTGCCAGATCCATGGTTGAACCTCCACCTCAATCGAGTGTCAGAATGTGCGTCGCCACCGTCGCTCCAATGCCGCCCATGCACTGCGCCAGCGCCACCCGTGCGCCTTCCACCTGCGCTGCGCCAGCCTGCCCGCGCAATTGCGCAACCAGTTCGACGATCTGATAGACGCCATTGGCGCCAACCGTATCGCCGCGCGCCTTGCACCCGCCGCCGGTCGCCAGCGGCAATCGACCTTTCGGAGTAATGGCGCCTTCGCGCGCCAACGCCACGGCGGTTCCGCGTTCGGCAAACCCGCTCGACTCGAGCGCCAGCGCCGCCGCGATGCCGTGCGGGTCAGTCACGTCAAACACCTGCACGTCGCTGTGCGTCAGATGCGCCGACCGCAGCGCCGCTGCGGTTGTCTGCGCCGCCGCCGTCAGCCACAGCGGATTGGAACGGCTGTGCAGCGCCAGCGTGTCAGTGGCAACCGCAGAACCGGCGATGCGCACCGGGTTCGCACAGAGTTCACGCGCCAGCCCTTCGCTGGCGATAATCACGGCAGCGGCGCCGTCGGCAGCCGTCGAGCAATCGAGCAGACCGAGCGGTTCGGAGACCATCGGCGCGCTGCGCACCTTGTCGGCGGTGATGGCGAAACGGTACATCGCCCGCGGATTGGCGACCGCATTCGCGTGGGCATTGATCGGGAATGGAGCAAAATCATCGGCGGTGTAGCCATACTCATGCATATACCGGCGCATGAGCAGCGCCCACAGCGCCGTCAGCGTGACGCCGTGGATCGCCTCCCAGTCGGCGTCGGTCGCCAGCGCCAGCGCCGCTTCGCGGCGAGCGTCGAGCACATCGGTCACTTTTTCGACGCCAACAACCGCTGCCAGATCAACGGCGCCCGACGCAACCGCCATGCACGCCTGGCGCAACGCCACGCCGCCGGACGCTCCGCCTGCCTCGATGGTGACGGCTTCAACGCCAGGGATGCCAGCAGCCGTGGCGATCAGCGCGCCGATCTGACTCTGCGCGTGCAACGTTCCGCTCAGTGCGCTGGCGACGTAGAGCGCACCAAGCCGCGATACGGGAATCGTCCCCAGAGCGCTATTCAGCGCCTCAATTGCGAGCGACTCAGCGCTGCGATCCCAGTGCTCGCCAACCGCTGTCGCTCCGGTTCCAATGATATAGACATGTCGCATGGCGTTACTCCATCACCAGTTTGCCGCGCCGCTTGGCGTACACGGCATAATCCACAAACGTTTCACGCGCCAGGTACGCCGCCGTCAGCGGCGCGCGCCCACGGCGCTCAGGCAGCGCTTCGGTCACGCGCAGCGCATAAGCGTCGGACCCCGCGCCAGAACCGTAGGTCGCCACAAAAATCGTGTCGCCCGGCTTCGCCACATCGAGAATCGCGCACAATCCGAGGAGCGCGGCTGCTGAGTAGGCATTGCCGATCTTCGGCGACAACAGCCCTGTTGCGATCTGCTGCGGCGTGAACCCGAGTTGACGGGCGACAGTCTGCGGGAAGCGCGTGTTCGGTTGATGGAACACGGCATAAGTGAAATCGGACGGCTTCGCGCCCAGGTCGCGCAGCAGCCGCTCGGCGGCGCTGCGCAACGTGTTGAAATACGCTGGCTCACCGGTGAAGCGATGCCCATGCACCGGGTACGCCGTATCAGCGCGACGGAAGAAGTCAGGCGTGTCGGTCACATACGAGGTCGTTCCCTCGATAACCGCCACTGCTTCCGCTGCCGGACCGACCAGCAGCGCCGCAGCGCCAGCCGCCGCAGTGTATTCCAGCGCATCGCCAGGGCGCCCCTGCGCGGTATCGGCGCCGATTGCCAGCACGTACTGCGCCATGCCGCTGCCGACCATGCCCATCGCAGCGGTCAACGCCTCAGAACCAGCTTTACAGGCGAACTCCCAGTCGGCGGCGCTGACCCATGGCGTGGCGCCGAGCGCCTCAGCGACCAGCGTGCCGGATGGTTTGACCGAGTACGGCGGACTCTCGCTGCCGACCCACACCGCCGAGAGGCGGTCGGGTGCGATGCGCGCTCGCGCCAGGGCATTGCGCGCCGCTTCGATTGACATCGTGATCGTATCTTCATCGGGACCGGGCACGCTTTTTGAGTCGACCGGCGTCCCTCCAGCGCCGTCCCAGATGCGGGCAATCTCGCGGGCTGCGATGCGGAAGCGCGGAATATAGGCGCCGTATCCGACAATGCCCACGGGTCGTTCAGGTTTCATCATACGACATGCTCCTCTTTTTGAAGGCAAACGAAAAGAGAACGCGGAACGCGCGCCGCGCGCCTGCACCGACGGGGTTGCATCACAACGGCGGGATGCAGCGTTCCGGGTTCTCCTCCCGGTTGTTGGTTATACCTGAGAATTGCTCAGCGCTTCTGACGCACAGACGCGAAGACGCAAGAGTATATGCCGTTGATTGCGAAACTTTGCGCCTTTGCGTCGTTGCGTCAATCCGTTCGAGAAGTGCTGTTCGCCTCTGACTATGAAATGCGCGCTGTTTCCGTCAAGGCGTGATCGGCGCTGGCGTTGCGGGCGCGCAGTTCCGCCAGCAGCGCCTCGGCGCGCGCCGGTTTGATCTGCCGCTCCTGCACCATCCGCGCCGCGATCATGTCCACCTCAGCGCCCTGCGCTCCGGCAGCCATAGCAATCTGACGCGCGTGCAGGCTCATATGCCCGCGCTGAATCCCCTCGGTCGCCAGAGCGCGCATCGCTGCCAGGTTCGACGCCAGACCGGCGCAGACACAGATTTCCGCCAGTTCGTGCGCGTGGGTGACTCCCAGCAGCTTGAGCGCCGCCTGCGCCGCCGGGTGCACCTTCGTGGCGCCGCCGACAACGCCGACTGCAAGCGGCATTTCGAGCGTGCCGACCAGGTTCCCCTGCGCGTCGCGCTCCCAGTGCGACAGCGACGTGTACCGACCGCTCCGCGCGGCATAGGCGTGCGCGCCAGCCTCGACGGCGCGCCAGTCGTTGCCGGTGGCGATCAGGATCGGGTCGATGCCATTCAGAATGCCCTTATTATGCGTTGTTGCACGATACGGGTCCACTACGGCAAAGGCATACGCCCACAGAATGCCCTCAACGACCTCTTCGCCGCTCAGACCGTCGCGCGCCAGCGACTTCGCCGGCACAATCGCCCGCGCCCGCGCCAGTCGCCGGTCGCTCAGGTTCGAGAGGATGCGCAGGTACGCCTTGCCGCCGCTGATCTCCTCGAGCAGCGGCGCGACCGCCTCTGCCATTGTGTTGATAGCGTTCGCGCCCATCGCGTCGCGGCAGTCGATGATCAGGTGCACGACCAGCATCGGACCCATTGGGCTGGTCTCGAAGAAGCGCACCTCGACATCCTTGGCGCCGCCGCCAAGCGCCACCAGAGTGCTGCTCTGGCGATTGGCGAGCGCCAGAATGTCGTCGCGGCGCGCCAGAATGTCGTGGCGAGCGCGGTGGGGATCGGCGACGTGCACCAGTTGCACCTGACCAATCATGAGCGGCGGGGTCGAACTCGCCTGGAACCCGCCACCGTCGCGCACCAGCTTCGCTGCATAACTGGCGCCCGCGACGATCGATGGCTCTTCCACGACCATCGGAATGAGCACATCGCGCCCATTGATCAGAAAGTTGGTTGCAATGCCAAGCGGCAGATTAAAAGTGCCAATAACGTTTTCGATCATCTTGTCGGCGCGCTCAACGGTCAGGGCGCCATTGCCGCCGCGGAGCTGGCGCAGGTCTTCATCGTTCAGCCCGTCGAACGATCGCACAACTTCGAGGCGTTCGTCGGGGCTGAGCTGATAGAACCCGCTGATCCGTGAGTTGCGCGTTGCCATAATTGCCGCTTCTCTCCTGTGAATTTTTGAACATTCCGCTTCCTGTTACGCGCGAGTATAGCAGGCGGATCCGTTCAAACACGCCATGAAAACTGTCAAAACCTATCATTCCACTGTCTGAGACTTTCATGGTACGATGGAGACCTATGCGGCGATTGTTCATAGTCTGCACATGTCTTGCAATCCTGGCGGCATGCAGCGGCGCACCGGCGGCGACGCCCGTTCCGGCGCCGACGTTCCTTCCGCTCGATGTAGCGCTGGATGCGTCCCGCATATCATCTCCCGTCAGCGCCTACCTGCTGATCGACGCCAGCGGCGCGCGCCTGGTCGCCGCGCTGGGTTTCAGCAGCGGCGCGACTCCTACGCCTCTTGATCCGCCAGCGCGCCAGGTGTGGCTCGATCCCGGCGCGATCACCGACGACCTTATTGCCCGCGCTCAACCGACTGGCGACGTGCGCTACCTGGCGGTCGCCGCAACCGGCGCGCTTGAAGGTCCTGGCGCGTTCGGACCGGATGGCGCCTTCGGGTACCTGATGCGTCCCCGGACGATCACGCCGCTCCCCTGGCAGGAGACGACGGTGGCGTTCCTGGCGACGACCCCGGCGACCGGTCAGGCGGTGCGCGTGACTGGCGCGCTGATCGCCAGCCAGACCGAAGCCGTCCTCGTCGAAGCGCTTGGTCCTGGCGGCGCGCCGGCGCCGCAGGCGCGCCAGGTGAAACTGCGCGCGCCACTGCGCGACCCCGCCTTGCTGTCGCGCCTGACGGCAACACCAGGCGGCGCCGTGCGCTACGGAATGGTGCAGGTCGAAGGAATCTGGCGCGAAGGCGCGCTGGCTCCGATGGGGGTGCGGTACGTTGAACGTTGAATGTTGAATGTTGAATGTTTCGATCACAAAGGCGCGGAGTTGAATGTTGACAGTAACGCCGTTGAACCGCAACGGCAAGAGTTGAACGCTTAATGTCGGAACCCCTAACCCCTAACCCCTGACATGCCCTATAATAGCAGGTTGCAGAAAGGTTTACACACAGGACAGAAAGCCGTGTTCGCCAAACTCCTGATCGCCAATCGCGGCGAGATCGCCGTTCGGATCATTCGCGCCTGTCACGCCCTGGGGATCGCCGCTGTCGTCGTGTACAGCGAAGCGGATCGTCGGGCGCTCCACGTGCGTCTGGCGGATGAAGCGTTGCCAATCGGTCCTGCGCCTGCGCCGGAGAGTTATCTGCGCATTGAGGCGATCATCGAGGCAGCTTTGCGCTCCGGTGCGCAGGCGATCCATCCCGGCTACGGCTTCCTTGCCGAGCGCGCCGCCTTTGCCCGCGCCTGTCGTGATGCCGGGCTGGTCTTCGTCGGTCCGCCGCCGGAAGCCATCGAAGCATTGGGCGACAAGATCGCCGCCCGTCGCCTGGCGCTCGCCACCGGCGTTCCCATTGCGCCTGGCTACCACGGCGCCGACCAGAGCGATGAGACGCTGGCGCGCGAAGCGGCGCGCATTGGCTACCCGCTCTTGATCAAAGCCAGCGCTGGCGGCGGCGGACGCGGTATGCGCATCGTAAAGAGCGCCGACGAACTTTCCTCAGCGGTGGAAAGCGCACGCCGCGAGGCGCGCGCCGCGTTTGGCGACGATACGATCTTTCTGGAAAAATTGCTCGTCCGTCCACGCCACATCGAAGTCCAGATTCTGGCAGACTCGCACGGCAACTATGTGCACCTGTTCGAGCGCGAATGCTCGATCCAGCGTCGCCATCAAAAGATTGTCGAAGAGTCGCCATCGCCCGTGCTGACCTCCAAACAGCGCGAGATGATCGGCGAAGCGGCGGTGCGTCTCGCGCGCGCCGCTGGCTACGTCAATGCGGGAACGGCGGAGTTTCTGTACGACGAGACCGATGGCAATTTCGCGTTCCTCGAAGTCAACACGCGCCTGCAGGTCGAGCATCCGGTCACCGAAGCCGTAACCGGCGTTGATCTGGTGCAGTTGCAGATCGCAATCGCCAGCGGCGCGCGTCTGCCATTCCGCCAGGAGGACCTGCGCCAACGCGGGCATGCCATCGAGGTGCGTCTCTGCGCTGAAGATCCGGTGACCTTCCTGCCGACCGGCGGGCGTTTGACGCGCTTCGACATGCCGCGCAACATCCGCTGCGATGCTGGCGTCGAAACCGGCGATGAAGCGACCCTCTACTACGACTCGCTCCTGGCAAAACTCATTGTCCACGCCGATGACCGGGCTGCCGCGATCGAACGGCTCCGCGCCGCACTCGACGCCTGCGCCGTCGAAGGAGTGACGACCAACCTGCCGCTGCTGCGCGCGATTGCGGCACACCCGGCATTCGTCGCAGGCGAGACGACCACTGATTTTCTGACTGCGCACGAGATCACGCAGCACCTGCCAGCGCCCGCTCCCATCCCGGATGAGGCGCTGCTAGCCGGGGCGATTGCCGACGTCCAGCCGCTGGCGCACGGCAGAGCTGCCGTGCGCGATCCCTGGGGCGCGCTGGGACCGTGGCGAATGCTGCGCACCGATATGCCGCTGCGTTACCGCGATGGCGACAACGAACGATATGTGCGCATCACCGAGGATGCCAATGCCTGGCGCGTTGAGATCGAGGGGAAGGTCTACGTTGCCAGCGTCCTGGCAGTGCAGCCCGATCATCTGACGCTGCGGATGGCGGACGGGCGGATCGAACGGTTCACGATAGCGCGCGACGGTGAAGCGCGGATCATTGAGTGGCGCGGACAACGGTTCTGCCTGGTGCACGCTGCGCTGGCAATCGAACGTCTGGGAGCGGCGGGGCACAGCCACAGCCGCGCCGGTCTGGAAGCGCCGATGCCTGGCACAATTGCGCGCATTCTGGTGCGCGAAGGGGATCGCGTTTCGGCGCACCAGCCGCTGGTGGTGCTGGAAGCGATGAAGATGGAGCACATCGTCGCCGCGCCGCACGACGGGATCGTGCTGCGTCTGCCCTACGCCCCTGGCGCGCTGGTCGCCAAAGGCGCAACGCTGGTGGAATTGGAGGAGGGGTGAGGCAGGAGGCGAGAGGTGAGAGGGGAAAGAATGATCTGAGGTTATAAGGTGGATTTCAGGTCAGGCGTTTCCGTAGAGACGTTGCATCGCAACGTCTCTCGCAATAGACGTTACGCCGCAACGCCTCTCGAAACACGCCAGCAGCGCGAGGGCAACGAGAGCGATTACGGGGTGCAGGCGAGAAGGTTCGGAGGCGATCGTATGCCAGCGCATTGCGGGACAGCGCCCTCGATCGCGTTGAGCGTTGATCGCGTTGCCGCCACAGAGAATCCCAGGGCGTCACCGCGTAGGGGCGCCCCCAGGGGCGGAGTTTTCAGGGTGGGAGGGGTGTTTTCCGCATCCTGACGCCCGTTTTTGCCCTCACCCCCAACCCCTCTCCTGCAGCGCGGGAGAGGGGAGTGTTTTGGCATCCTGATGCCTGAAGCGGACGACTCAACACGAGGCTTGCCAAAAAGTCTACCCTTGTGAGGCAGGAGCGCCCCCTGCAGGTGACCACGCCATCGGGGGCAGGTGACAATCACCCATCGTGGGCGGGCGCAAGCGGCGATTCCAGCGCAACGGCAGCGCACGGGCGCAGGACCCCGCATGACAGGGCAACCCGTGGTAGGGGCGACCCGCCGGGTCGCCCCAACGAGGGGGTACAGAATTCGGGATGCCCCGGCGGGACGCCCCAACGGGTCCAGGTCGGGACGCCCCGGCGGGACGCCCGACAGGGGGTACGGATTGGGACGCCCCGGCGGGACGCCCCAACGGGTCCAGGTCGGGACGCCCCGGCGGGACGCCCCAACAGGGACAGACCGGGACGCCCCAACGGGGGCAGGCGGGACGCGGATGGCGGTGATGGTCGCCCAAAGGTGAACAGACGGCGATGAGGGAACAACGAAGGCGATGGCATGAGAGCGATCCGTGATCGCACGACCAATACCCTGATCCAGGCGCAGGTCGAGCGTTACGTTGCAGATGTGCGCGCGATACTCGGCGACGCCCTGATTGGCGTGTACCTGCACGGCTCCCTGGCGATGGGATGCTTCAACCCGGCGCAAAGCGATCTCGATCTTCTCGTCGTCACGCGCGCGCCAATGACCGCGACGACAAGGCGGGACGTTGCCGTGCACCTGTTGCGCGCATCGCGCCAGCCAGCGCCGATTGAGGTGAGTTTTCTAACGCTGGCAATGCTGACGCCGTGGCGCCATCCGCCGCCGTTCGATTTCCACTACAGCGAAATGTGGCGCGACGCTTACACGCGCGACCTTGCAGGAGAACGGTGGCGCGCCTGGAACGCCAGCGAGCAGCGCGACCCCGACCTCTCCGCGCACATCACGGTCGTTCGGCAGCGAGGCGTTGCGCTCTACGGTCCGCCTGCCGCTCAAGTATTTCCCGCTGTGCCGGAGGCTGACTACATCGCCGCGATTGTCGCCGATGTCGCCGAGGCGCTGGACCGCATCTACGCTGATCCGGTCTATGCCATTCTGAACGCCTGCCGCACGCTGGCATTCTTGCAGACGCGCCAGGTGCTCTCAAAGAAGGAAGGAGGCGAATGGGCGCTTGAGCGCCTGCCCCTTACGCTGCGTCCGCTGACTCAGAAAGCGCTGATGCACTACTGCGATGCTGAGTATACAGGGGCGTTTCCTGCTGCATTCCTGGAGGTGTTTCGTGACTATGTGCAACAGGAGTTGAGACAGCGCCTGGCGACGAGGTCCGGGGAGCAAAGATGACAGTCGTGTAACCAGAAGGTCAGCCGCCTGGTAGTCCGACGAGGTGATTGTAATCGCGCTCTCAGGTCATCTGCCAGGCATTCCCCCATACTCCTCGACCGGGCGCCTTTGCCCGTTGCCTGATACAGAAGCTGGCTGATAGCGCTCAACCATACGCCAGATCTGGCGTTGCTAACGCAGATAGGGCGACGAATACAGCTTATGATCGCACTCATCACTCGTTACTTGTCAATCGTCACTCCCCTGCCAGCACCAGTCGCTCACCCTCAATCGCGCCGCTGAACCGCATGGGGATGTCTTCCACCCGCTGCCAGCGTTCAAGATAATCGCTGTAGCGACTGCTCAGCACATTGCCCGACTGACCGGTTGTGTGCATGAAGCGTGACGCATTCAGGTCGTTCAGGTCGATGATCTGGCGGTACGATGGCACGTTGTACTGCAGATAGGGTTCCGTGATACGCACCGGTGCGACATTCACGGTGAAATTGTCGCCGCCGTTAGGGATGCGCCGCTCAAAAACGCCGCGCAGCGCCCCCACCTGGCTGAACGGCGTGTGCTGGAAGACCGCCTGATGGACGCGATCCCAGCGCCAGCGCGTCGGATCACTCTCACCCTGCGCGTCTGCCATCGCCTCCAACCCGCGCGTCAGCGCCTTCGCCAGCGTGGTTGCGCAGTCTTCCGTCACCGCGATCGTCGTCACATTGTCGCACCACTCGCTGCGACCATCGAGCAATACAGCGCGCAGCGCCATCGCCGGAAAATCGCGCTCAGACTGGTACTGGCGCTCGTAGAGGTCGCGCAATTCATCGGCGAAGATCGTCTCAATCGCGGCATAGTAGTATCCTTGAAAGACGGCGGCTGCCGCGCTGTCGCCCCGCATGGCGCCGTCCCAGCCGCGCAGCAGTTCGAGCGCAGCGGCTTCGCGCGGTCCGGCAGGTTGAACCGCGAGCATCACAGGCAACAACTCGCGCGCCTGCACGGAAACCACATCACCCAGCATCGCGCGCATGTCAGCGACGGTGAGCCGATTGCCCTGCTCAATCAGTTCGATGATCCGTTGCGCCCGGTACGGCGCCGCCCACGAGGTTCCCATCAGATAGGGGTACTCATTGCCGACCACCCGGTTATTTGCGGTGACGATGTACCCCTGGGGCGGATTGTAGACGTGGGGCAACTCCTCGAACGGCACATACCCGACCCATTCGTACTCGTCGGTCCACCCCGGCACGGGCAGCGTCCCGTCGCCGTTGCGGCGGATCGGTAGCGCGCCCGGTGCGTAGTAGCCGATGTTGCCCTCGACATCGGCGTAGACGAAGTTCTGCATCGGCGCCTTGAGATCGCGCAGCGCCGCCGTAAACTCTTCCCAGTTTCGCGCCCGGTTGATGTTGAGAAAGGCGCGGAGCGTTGCGTCTTCCTCGTCAAGCGCCGTCCAGCGGAATGCCAGCGTCTCGCCAGTGCCGGACGTCACATCGCTGATGATCGGACCATGACGGGTGATGCGCACCGTCAGCGTCACCGGCTCGGCGTCCTTGACGTTGATCGTCTCGCTGATCAGCGTCACCGGTTCGCGCCTGCCGTTGTACTCAACATAATTCTGCGCATCGATCCGTTCGATGTAGAGGTCCTGCACATCAGGACCGGTATTGGTCACGCCCCAGGCGATGCGTTCATTATGACCGATCACGACTGCTGGCAGCCCCGGAAAGGTGGCGCCGATGGAATTGAGCGCGCCGCCCTGCATATGCGCCAGGTACCAGATCGAGGGGATGCGGGCGCCGAGGTGCGGATCGTTGACCAGCAACGGTTTGCCGCTTGCCGTGCGTGCGCCGCCGATGACCCAGTTATTCGAGCCAGCCAGCCGGTTTCCCAGCCCCGTCGTCAGATGCACCGTCTCCCAGAGGTCAAGCATTGCCTGCGCCGTCGCAGGCTGGATTGCAACGCCCGGCGCAGTTGTCGATGCTGCAGGCTGAACCGGAACGCCTTCCGGCAGGATCAGCGGACCGTCAGCAGTGTAGGCGGGCATCAGAAAATCGGCGTCCTCCGCGCCGATCTGCGCAATCAGCAGCGACCGCATCACCTCATCGCTCCAGTTGCCGCCCAGGTCCCATGCCATCATTTTCGCCCAGACGAGCGAATCGATTGGCTGCCACGGTTCGGGCTTAACGCCAAGGATGAGGAACTCCGGCGGCAGCATGGGGTTGGTGGCAAGGAAGGCGTTCACGCCTGCCGCGTAGGCGTCGAGGATGGTGACGGTTTCAGCGTCGAGCCGCTCTAGGGCGCTGCGCGCGGCGCGGGCTACGCCGAGCGTGCGCAAGAAGCGGTCGGTATTGAGCGTGGTTGCGCCAAAGATCTCAGAGAGCCGACCATGACCAATGCGACGCTGCACTTCCATCTGCCAGAGCCGATCCTGCGCGTGGACGAACCCCAACCCAAACGCAGCGTCAGTTTCGGTCGCGCCGGTGATATGCGCCACGCCATCGCTATCGCGCACAATCGTGACCGGACCGCTGATCCCGCTCACCCGAATTTCGCCGCTCGTCTTCGGCAGCGACTGGCGCAGCCACAGGTACCCGCCGCCAGCGCCGAATGCCAGCACAATCACCAGACCCAACACCAGCCAGAGGAGAAGGCGTTTTAGCAACCGCATTGTTGCCTCGCACACAGTTCAACATCGACGGAGATAGCGGCAATTATACCACGGGCAATCCTTTGCACGGCGCTACCGTGCCCGTGGGCGGCGTACCCGTGGGCAGCGGCGTATCCACGACGGTGGCGTGCCCGATCATGAGCGCACCACCTGATCCGTCCCAGGGAAGGAATGGGGGGCGGTGTAGGGGCACGGCGGCGCCTTGCCCGGCGGCGTGTCCCACGGCAACGGCGCGCCCCACAATGGCGAATGCACCCGAATCATGGGCGCACGCCCGACTGTGGGCTGAGAGGTCAGGCATGATATGTCAGGAAACGACGCTCCGGCTGCCAGCGATTGAAATCGCCCCTGACGGACCTGTGGCCGACCGTCCGCCTGCGCGGATGGGAATGGCGGCGTCCATGCGCAGTGAGCGCGCCGAACCGCGCAGGTGGACGTCCGGCGGAACGACTGCCCGGCGCATTCCCCGCTCGCCGAGGGTTGGGGGGCAGTCGCCACCCAGGGCGCAACAGGGATGCGCTTTCTTGCCGCCTGACAATTCATGCCTGGATCCGGGAGGTTGGGGACAGTGACTGACCGCTGCTTGCGGTGAGCGTAGTCGAACCGAGCCGCGCGGCATGCGTTCCCCGCTGCCCGCGCTGCTCCTGATGACCGCGCTGGCGCAGCTGATCCGGCGCCGTCGTCCCGGAACCGATGGCGGAATGGGCGCGCCTGCGCGCAGCGGAATTGTCCGCGTCGCCCGGCTTGCCGCAAGTCGCGCGCGGCAAGCGTGTCGAACCGCCACGCCGCATCTGAGCGCATTGCAGCTCACCGTTGGATGAACTGGTCGAGCGCCTGAGCCGCGCGAAACTGCCCGCTGGTCGCCGGTTCCCCGCGCCGCTCTCGGTAAGTCGCGGCATCCTCGACGCCATCCCCGACGATGAGTTCAAGCGGTTGACCCGCGACATTGGCCCTTCGTCCGCGAGTTGCAGTCTATCGTCGGGCGCTCATAGCCGCACGGTGTGGTAGAATCAAGGACGAAAAAGGAGGATCTATGACGACCATTACGCTCGATCTGCCGCCTGAGATCTACCAGCGCTTGCTGGCGGAGGCCCGGCAGCGTGGCGCACCCGTTGAGGCAGTGGCAGCGACACTGCTGACCGAGCAACTTGCCAGCGTTCACCTGAGCGAGCGGGATCGCGCGACCGCCGTGCTGCGTGAGGCTGGTCTGCTGACAGAGTTGTCGCCTGAGGAGAAAGAACGTGCAGCGAGGTCAACTCTGACGCTTGAGGAGGTCCGCGCGATCCTTGATCGCGCCGGGGGGAAGCCGCTAAGTGAGGTGATCTTGGAGATGCGCGGGCCGAAGGAATGAGCATCTTCTTTCTCGACTCCAGCGCCCTGATGAAACGGTATCTTCAGGAGATAGGCAGTGGTTGGGTTTCGAGGCTTATCGATCCGGCCACTGGCTATTTTGTAGTTGTTGCCGAAATTACGCGCGTCGAAGTTGCTGCGGCTCTTGCGGCACGGCATCGTGCTGGCGCTATTACGCGGAACGAACGAGACAATCTGGTGAATCTTGTGCTGCGACATTTCGACTTGGAATACCGGATTGTCGCCATTGAACCGACTGTTACCAGTCAGGCCGTCGCTCTAACCCAGCGCCGCCGGCTGCGCGGTTATGACGCTGTACAACTCGCTGCGGCCCTGACAGCGAATGAGCCGCTGACTGCCGCCGGGCTGGCCGCCCTGACCTTCGTCGCCGCTGATGACGATCTGGTCGCTGCGGCCCGCGCCGAGGGCCTGCCTGCCGAGAATCCGAACCAGCACCCCTGATAGGGCTGCGATGCTAACAGGCGGCATTCAGAAGAAGGTGCGCGCCGCCTGCGAGTCTGGGGTCAAAGAAGTTCCGCTCCCTGTCGACAATCTGCGCGAAACTCGGGGGTGGCCTCAATACATCCTCGACGCGATCACGCTCACGCAGGTCGAACTGATTGAGGAAAGCGCTCGAGCGGACGTTGATCCAGGACTCATAGGAAACACGAAGCCCATCCTGCAAGTGTCTGGCGGCAAGCAGGATGGGCATAGCAATGGTGGAGATGGGGGGAGTCGAACCCCCGTCCAGAAAAGTTAGACTCAGGCGTCTACAAGCTTAGTCCGTCGTTTGCTGTCGCTCGCAGTCGCACGGCGGACAGAGCGACTTTTGAGCCATCCTGCTTGTCTTAGCCCGGCGTAGCAGGCGTTCGCCGGGAGCGCCCCGACTGTCTGACGCTCGAACTTACTCCATCGGAGTGAGAGTAAGGGAGCGGGCTGCTGTTTTCTTAGGCAGCCAGAGCCATCGCCGGCTTGAAGGCGACGACCTTGTTGTTGTTGGCAGTTATGCCGTTGCCCCTTTAACGAGACTGGGCGGCTCGGCTTGCAACCTGAGACATCCTTCCCTGTCGAGACCAGTCATCCCCAGACGTTTACATATTGTAGCAGATCGGAAGAAAGGTGTAAAGGGTCGTTCGTTAGAACATTGTTAAGGATCCCGACGCCCTTGGCGCTTCCCGCAGAATGAACGCAAACTCTTCCGGCTGCGACCAGCGCGCGGGAATGGACACCTGCTCCGCCAATCGAAAGTCCTCTTCGTGCCAGACATCGATGCTATCGTTGAATAGGGAAACGAACTGCAACGATTCTGGACCTGCGTGCAGATGCATTAAATCATAGAAGGCCGTATGAACTTTATCGACCACCCGCGAAGCCGCAGATCGGCTGCCGGTGCTCAATACATACACAAGCGAACTTCGTTGTATTGCGCGCACGTGAAAATCGACCTTCCAGATGCGTCCAGATCTTCCTCTGTGCGGTACATACCGGTCGAAGTGAAATTCTCTTTCGGTAAGAAAATCTGCTACTTCGTCCGCAAATGACTCGACCGCCTGCATGCGCAGCGTGAACCAGAGATCCGACATGCGCAACGCCGCCTGAGCCACGCGTGTGACAACGCGGGATAGATCATCTCCTGGATGGAATCGCGCTGTCAACATGCCTCTGTAGAACTCCACACCGTGGTTCAGGCAAATATCATCAATGAATGCCTGTTGCTTTGGTGCGCGCTTTGGAGACGCGCTCTGCATCCGTAGCCAGCGACCTGTTTGACCTAAATCTGAGACAACGATGATGTCACCCTCTTGCTGACAAAATAAATCAATAACATCGCCATCAGGATAGAGGTATGGCGTCCTGATGCGGACGTACTCTTCTTTCTCTTCACACGTGAAGAGCATAGGAAGGCTATCGTTCAGTTTCTGGCAAATACTATTGTCATTCATGGAAACAATCTTCTCTGTAACGGCGGCGGGTTCAAAAGTCTGCCGTTATGCTTCAACTTCGTCTCCTCGCAAAACTGGCGCCATACGGTGACCGGATCTGAGGCGGGTGCGGTGATATCAATCGGAACGTATGCCTCTTTGTCTCGAAAACGCTCAGTCCATCTGTGTTTGTGTTTTTCGCCTACCAGGTTGCACTGTGGATTGTGGTGATCCTTTGATAATGCTGGAATGAGCGGATTGTAACTGCCCCGCTTACTTTGAGAAACGCTGGATAGATGTCCAAAAACCCTTACTCTCTAAATGACCGCTTTGAAGCACTATGATTGATTCATGAAGATTCGATGTCTCTACGCGCCTTTGTGCAGATACTTCCCCACCAGCAGCTCAACCTGCGCCAGTTTTTCGGGCGGGATGACGGCGGGATCGGTGATGATCGCGTTCGCCAGGGCGCGGTGCGCCGGGCTGTCGAAGCCGTCGCCGATGAGCGGGACGACGCGCCGCACGACATCCTGGGCAAGCCGCGCGTTCGCCTGGAGCACCTGCACGACCATTTCGACCGTCACGGCGTCGTGCCCCGGATGCCAGCAGTCGTAGTCGGTCACCATCGCCAGCATGGCGTAGGCGATCTCCGCTTCGCGCGCCAGTTTGGCTTCGGGGAGCGCAGTCATGCCGATCAGGTGATGCCCGCGCCGCCGGTTTTCTTCGCTCTCGGCGCGGGTGCTAAATTGCGGACCTTCCATCACCACCAGCGTGCCGCCGCGATGGACAGTAGCGCCAGCCGCGCGCGCCGCCTGCTCCAGACGGTCGGACAGCCCGGCGTCGAAGGGCCGGTCGAACTGGACATGCACCACCAGCCCGCCGCCGAAGAAGGTGTCGGGGCGATGCCCTTTGGTGCGGTCGTACAACTGATCGGGGATGACGATGTGCCCGGGGGCGTACTCCTCGCGCAGGCTTCCGACGGCGCTCACCGCAATCAGGTAGCGCACGCCGAGCATGCGGAAGCCGTAGATATTGGCGCGACTCGGCACTTCGCTCGGCGAAAGGCGGTGACCGACGCCGTGGCGCGGCAGAAAGGCGACGCGACGCCCTTCAATCGTGCCGAGCACATAGGCGTCGCTCGGCGCGCCGAAGGGGGTCTGCAAGGTGACGCGCTCAACGTCTGTGAGACCTTCCATCGCGTACAGACCGCTCCCGCCAATGACGCCGATCGTTGCGCGCGGTTCCGTCTGCTGAGGTGCGGTCATATGCGCCTCCGGGGAACGCTACACCGCCTCGTCCATGCGGCGGCGGTACTCCTGCCGTTCAGCGGAGCGCGGCACCAGGATCGGATGTCCGCGCCCCTCAACCACTTCGGCGTTGATGATACAGCGCCCGATATGCTCCTGCGACGGCACTTCGTACATGACATCGAGCAGGATCTCTTCAACGATCGTGCGCAATGCGCGCGCGCCGGTCTTCGACTTGAGCGCCCGCTCGGCGATCGCTTCGAGGGCGTCGGGAGTGACTTCCAGTTCAACGTGATCGAGCGCAAGCATCTTCTGGTACTGTTTGATGATCGCGTTGCGCGGCTCGGTCAAGATCCGAATCATCGCCTGTTTGTCGAGCGGGTCAAGCGCTGCGACGACCGGCAACCGCCCGATGAATTCGGGGATGAAGCCGAAGCGCAGCAAGTCGTCCGGCGTCACCTGCGACAGGATTGACGACGGAGCCTCAGATGGCTCGCTGGCGTGGAAACCGATGCTGCGCTTGCCGCCGATGCGCTGGCTGATGATCTTGTCTAGACCCTCGAATGCGCCGCCGCAGATGAACAGTACGTGAGTCGTGTCAAACGAGATGTACTCCTGTTGCGGATGCTTGCGTCCGGGGACCGGCGGAACGTGCGCCACGCACCCTTCGAGGATCTTCAGCAGCGCCTGCTGCACCCCTTCGCCCGACACGTCGCGGGTGATCGACGGGTTATCGCTCTTGCGCGCAATCTTGTCGATCTCGTCAATGTAGATGATCCCGGTCTGCGCACGCTCGATGTCGCCGTCCGCCGCCTGGATCAACCGCAGCAGAATGTTTTCAACATCCTCGCCAACATATCCCGCTTCGGTCAATGCTGTGGCGTCAGCGATTGCGAAGGGCACGTCGAGCACCCGCGCCAGCGTCTGCGCCAGCAACGTCTTGCCGCTGCCGGTTGGACCGATCAGCAGAATGTTGCTTTTGCCGATTTCAACATCATCGGCGTGCTGCCCGGCGCGCAGCCGTTTGTAGTGATTGTACACTGCGACTGACAGCACTACTTTCGCGCGGTCCTGCCCGATGACATATTGATCGAGCCACTCGCGCAGTCGGCGCGGCGTCGGCAGGCGGGCAGGCAGGTGCGCCGATGAACGGCGGGGCGATGGCCGTGAACCGGTCTCCTCTGCAATAATGGCGCTGCACAGCGCCACGCACTCATCGCAGATAAACACCGTTCCCGGACCGGCGATTAGGCGCTGCACCTCTTCCTGTCCCCGTCCGCAGAAGGAACAGAGATACGCGCCGCGGCTATTCGGCGAATTGGGATTTCCGCCGCGTGTGCGAGACATAGGCGCTCCCGTGGCCGTTCAGCGGCGTTCGCTGTTGGCCGGCAGATCTTCACGAGTCAGGATTTCATCGATAATACCATACTCTTTCGCCTGCTGCGGATCCATGAACAGGTCGCGGTCGAAGTCGCGCGCAATGCGCTCGAGCGGTTGACCGGTGTCCTTCGCCAGCAGTTCACGGATCAGTTGCTGTTCACGCAGCAATTCGCGCGCCATAATCTCGACGTCGGGCGCGTAGCCGCGCGCGCCGCCGCCAGCCGGGTGCATGTGAATGGTCGAGTGCGGCAGGCTGTAGCGCTTGCCCTTTGCGCCGCCAGCCAGAATCGGCGTCGCCATGCTGCCTGCCATGCCGACGCAGACCGTCGCCACATCGGGGCGAATGACCTGCATGGTGTCGTAGATCGCCAGACCTGCCGTGATCGACCCGCCGGGGCTATTGATGTAAAGCCAGATGTCGCGATCCGGGTCTTCGTGCTCAAGGAACAGCAACTGAGCAACGATCAAATTGGCGATCTGATCATCAATCGGCGTGCCCAGCAGAATAACGCGCTCTTTCAGCAGGCGCGAGTAAATATCGTAGGCGCGCTCGCCGCGATTGGTGCTCTCCACCACCATTGGGATCAGCGACTCGACCCGCGGCGCGATCCACTCAATCCGATGGTTTGACTTCCAGATACCCATAGCTTACTCCGTTCTTGTTTCGTTGGTTGTCGCCTCGACAGCAGCGCGATCTGCTGCGGGTGGACTGTTTTCATATTCTTCTGATACGGCGGGCGCTGCGTCGGGGATGGAATCCGCTTTAGCGGCGGGCGCTGCATCGGGGATGGAATCCGCTTCAGCGGCGGGCGCTGCGCTCTGTTCAGCGGACGGCGTCTCGGCGGCGACGTGGGGCGCTTCAGCGGCGGGCGCTGCGCTCTGTTCAAACGACGGGTCTCCGGTTGCAATCGCAAGAATACGGCGGCGCAATTTGCGATCCACAATCCCGGCGACGACGAACGGACGCAGCTCGGAACCCAGGATGGTGCGAGCGCTGTCGCGCTGATCTTCTTCCATACTCGCAACAATCTCTTCGATTTCCTGGGCGATCTCCGCCTCATTTGCCGCCAGACCTTCAGCTTTGGCGATCTCGCGCAACACCAGACCGCGCTTGGCGCGCTCCTCAGCAGCCGGTTTCAACTCCTCGAGCCAGTCTTCGCGCTTCTTGCCCGTCGCCTCGTAGATCTGTTCGGGGCGAATGCCGTAACGCTCGTACTCCGCCTCGCGCTCGCGCAGCATACTCTCCGCCTCGCGCTCAATCAGCGCATCGGGAAGATCAAAAGTCGTGGCGGCGACCACCCGACGCACATATTCGAGGAATACTTTGTCTTCAGCGTTCTTGCGCGCCGCCTCGATAAGTTCCTGGCGCGTCTTTTCCCGCAGTTCGTCGAGCGTTCCCTCGAAGTTCTCCAGCGCGGGCAGTTCGTCCCATTCCGGCAGCAGACGTTCCTGAATCTCCAGAATGTTGACGACGAAGCGCACATCCTTGCCGCGCACCCGCTCGTTCTCATGGTCATCCGCCATGCGGACGGTCACATCGACCATGGTGTTGGGCATGACGCCAAGCAGCGCTTCGTACAATCCCGGCACGATGCGATCGGGTTCGAGCACCAGCGTAGATTGCGGGATCTCCTCGCCCTCCGCGCGCGGTTCAAGCAATTCGCCATCAACATATGTTTCGAGTTGCACGGTCAACTGATCGCCGCGTTGCGCCGGGCGCGGCTCTTCGAGCGAACGCAGCACGACATGCCGATCGCGCCGCATTTCCATCGCGCGGTTGACCGTTTCATCCGTCACCTCATCCGGCTCGAAGGGCACATGGATGGCGCGATAGTCAGGCAACTCGATGGTTGGCGCCATCGGCACCTCGACCGTGAAGGTGTACGGCGGCGTGTCGAGATTGACGGCGGTCAGGTGCGCCTGCGCATACGGTTCAATCCCCTCCTGCTTGAGCGCATCCTGGAACGCCTTGTTGATCAGATCGTCGGACGCCTCTTCAAGCAGCGCTTCGCGCCCAAAATAGTTTTCCACAATGAAACGCGGCGCTTTTCCCTTGCGAAAGCCAGGGATGTTGTACTTCTGCGACATCCGGCGCGCTGCGCGATCCAGCGCCTTCTCGATCTGTTCTTTGTCGAGTTCGACGGTCAGTTCGAGAATACTGCGCGGCTTCTTTTCGGTTGTGACCTTCACCGATACCACTCCAGAGGGCTAGAAAAAGTAAAGCAATTCTTGTGTATTATAGCACGATAGGGCGCATGCGCAACGGCGCCGCCGTCGCGGGGTCCAGGTACAAATGGTCAGGCGGCAAGCCAGCGCGGCAGGGACGCGCTGCGTCCTGGCTGGCGACTGAAGTCGCAGCGGGCGGGCGTTCCGCCGCGGGTCCATCAGAGTCGATTTTCATCGCTGGCAACTTCTTTGGAGCGGTTGGCGCTGGCTGAGCCTGTCGAAGCCAGCGCCGATCACAAGATTGTCCACTATCTGGTTGATCTGAGAAGCCATGCTTTCGCCTGCACGATTGCTTTGCGCCTTGCTATGCTTCATGGTACTCTTCTTAAGCAAGGTTTCAAGATCGAGGAGCCGGTTGGACGACCCGGCTCCCTTTTGGTGTTGGTGAACTGTGACAGTAACGATTGTTTCGCTGGCGACTCTCCTCGATGAGATAGCGGCGCTTGCGCCGATTCAGGAGTTGATGGCGACGTTGCGCGCCCGCGCTGGCGCGCGCCTGCACATCGCCCCCGCGCCAGGGGCGGCGCGCACGCCGCTGGTTGCCGCCATCGCCGCCAATATCGCTGCGCCGGTCGTGTATGTGGTGAGTACAACCGATGCGGCGTTGCGCACATACGACGATTTGCGTCAGTGGTTGGGTGATGACCGGGTCCTGATGTTTCCGGCGAGCGATGCGCTGCCGTATGAGCATATGTCCACCGGCGCCGACATCCTTGCTGCGCGTATGCGCGTCCTGCGCCGCCTGGCGACGCTCTCCGCCGATGGCAGCGCTGTGCTGCCGGTGATCGTCGCGCCGGTTCGGGCGTTGATGCAGCCGACGCTGACGCCAGTCGAACTGCAGGCCGGCAGCATTCGCCTGGAGCGCGGCGCCCCCTGCGCACTGGACGATCTGATGGAACGGTTGCTTGAGCGCGGGTATCGCTATGCGCCGATTGTCGAAGAACCGGGCGAGGTCAACCGGCGCGGCGGCATTATCGACGTGTTTCCGCCGGGAGACGATTTGCCGCTGCGGATCGAGTTCTTCGGCGATGAAATCGACAGTCTCCGCCGTTTTGATCCGCTGACGCAGCGCAGTGAAGCGCAGATCAGCGCGGCGGTCATCGGTCCGCCGCATGAGTTTCCGTTGTGGCGGCGTGAGGCGGCGCTGCAGCGCATGCGCGATATTGATACGTCGGCGCTGCGGCGTGAGGCGCTTGATGAGTGGTTGCAGGCATTCGAGCACATCCGGCGCGGCGAGCGCTTCGAGGGACGCGCATTCTTTGCGCCGTTCTTCCGGGATGAGGCGGATGCTCACGCCACTCTGTTGCGCCATTTGCCGCCGGGCGCGATTGTTGCGTTCAATGATGCGTTACTGCTGGCGCAGCATGCCGCGGAACTCGATCATCAGGCGGAAACGCGCCGCCGCCAGCAGATCGACGCTGGGGAACTTCCGACGACCTTTCCGCGCCCCTATGTGCGCTGGCACGAACTGATCGCGCAGGCGGACGCCTTGACCCTGGCGGATTTCAGCAATAATGAGCGACCACTCTGGGACGTATTGCTCCCTGCATCCTCCGTCGTCGCGCTTCGGTCGGAGAATGGCGCCGAACCTGCGATCCTGCATCGGGCGCCAGACGCTGATCCGCCAGACGAGCGGTTCTGCGTGCATCTTCTGCCGGAACGCCTGTTCGTGCCTGCCGATCTGTTTGGCGGACAGATCCGGCGCCTGGTTGAGGATATTATCGAGCGCATGCGCGCGGGCGAACGGGTGGTCGTTGTGACGCCGCAGGCGGCGCGGTTGCAGGAACTGGTCACGGAAGGCGTGCAGCACAACGGCGAACCGGCGGTCGATCCGTCGCTGTTTACCGCCATCCACGGCGCACTCGACGCCGGGTTCCGCCTGACTGCGTTGCGCCTGACGCTCTACAGCGACAGCGAGATCTTCGGTTGGCGGCAGCGCCGGATCGCAACCGGGCAGCGCCGCCGCCGCGAGCGGAGCGCCGAGGATCGCGCAGCGTTCCTGCGCGGGCTGAAACCCGGCGATTACGTCGTGCATATCGAGCATGGCATCGCGGTGTATGAAGGACTGGTCCGGCGCAGCGTCGGCGGCATTGAGCGCGACTATTTGAACCTGCGGTATGCCGAAGGCGACCGCCTCTACGTTCCGGTCGATCAGATTGACCGCGTCTCGCGCTACATCGGAGCCAGCGACGCCGAGCCGCAACTGACCCGTCTCGGCACACAGGATTGGGAACGCGCCAAGCGCAAGGCGCGCGCCGCCGTGCAGGACCTGGCAAACGAGTTGATCAGTCTCTATGCGCAGCGTCAACTGGCGGAAGGGCACGCATTCAGCCCGGACACCGAGTGGCAGCGCGAGCTCGAAGCCAGCTTTCCATATGTCGAAACCCCCGACCAGCTCAAGGCGATCATTGATGTCAAGCGCGATATGGAACAGCCGCAGCCGATGGATCGTCTGATCTGCGGTGATGTCGGGTTTGGCAAGACGGAAGTGGCGCTGCGCGCGGCGTTCAAAGCCGTGCAGGACGGCAAACAGGTGGCGGTGCTGGCGCCGACGACGGTGCTGGTGCAGCAGCACTACGACACCTTCAGCCGACGCATGGCGGCGTTTCCAGTGCGGGTTGAGATGATCTCGCGCTTCCGTTCGGCGAAGGAACAGAGCGACATCGTGCAGCGCCTGGCGCGCGGCGAGATCGACATCATTATCGGGACGCATCGCCTGCTCTCGAAGGACGTGACCTTCAAAGACCTCGGATTGCTGGTGATTGATGAAGAGCAGCGGTTTGGCGTGCGTCATAAGGAACGCATCAAACAGTTGCGCACCAATGTGG
>JAUQOW010000175.1 GCA_030550675.1 Chloroflexota bacterium | reverse complement strand
GAGCATATCAGCCCTTACTGAGCGCAAATGAGGAACGCTATGGGGTTTCTGGATACATTGCTTGGCAAGCGTGAGCGCAGTTCCGATATCGCGCGCGACCGTCTGTTAACCGTGCTGGTTCATGATCGGGTCAAACTAACGCCCGATATGATGGAGCAGCTCAAAGCCGATCTGTCGGCGGTCATTGCGCGGTATGTGCCTTCGGTAGACGCAGGCGCGATTGAGGTGACGCTGCTGCGCGGCGAGTCGGTCGATCATCTCAAGGCGGACATTCCGCTGCGACGGACGCCGCAGAAGCTGTGAGAGGTCAGGGGTTAGGGGTTAGGGGTTAAGAACGCTGTCTTCCGCGTTCGCACGTTCAACCTTCACTCCTCTCATGCGCAGCGCGCAACGGTTCCGCCTTTTCATGTTCAACCTGTAACGCGCAATCACTCGACCTGCAGCTTGCAACGAACGACGCGTCACAGTTCCACTTTCCCACGTTCAACGTGTAACATTCAACTTTCAACGCGCAACGATCACCTTCCACCTTCGCACTTTCTCGCCTGCAACCCTGACTTCCCGCTCCGCGTTTCGCCATTATCATCCATGCGGTACAATATGCAAAAAAGGCATCTCCGCATGTTGACGCCCGGAGGTCCGCATGAGCGGTGAAGCTCGCCCCATCCGTTTTTCGCCGACCGTCAAATTGATCACGATAGCGCTGATTGCAGCGCTCTGCTTCTGGTTGATCCGCAGTTTGGGAAACGTGCTAATACCATTTGTGGGCGCAGCTATTACAGCATACCTCTTTAATCCGCTCATTACCTGGCTGCACCGTCGCACGCGCATTGGTCGGGCAATCTGGATCGGACTGCTGTACGTCGTGATTGGGGTCATGATCTACGGGCTCTGGCGGACGCTCGGACCGGTGATTGAACGCGAGTATGGCGGTCTTCAGGCGCAACTGCCGCACGCATTGAACCTCATTCAACAGGAGTTGCTGCTGCGCGATCGCCTGGTTGTCGCAGGGGTCAGCATCGATTTCGCGCCCATCAACGAAGCGCTGCGCGAAGCGCTCATCGACTTCGGACGACGCCTGCCGGAGCGCGCGCCGCATCTGGTTGCGATTGCCTTTGAGACGGTGCTGTTGTTCGTCACCTATCTGATTGTCACGTTCTATCTGCTGCTGGAAGCGCCGCGAATTGTCGAGTGGATATATGGGCTGGCGCCTGCGCCGTACCGCGCCGAAATCCGCACGCTTGGCGCGCAGATCGACCGCATTCTGGCAGGGTATGTGCGCGGAACGTTGATGCTGATCCCGATTATGGCGACGCTGACCACCATTGCGCTGATGCTGTTGGGCGTGCGCTATGCGCTAGTGTTGGGGATTGTGACCGGCATTCTGGAAACGATCCCGCTCCTTGGTCCCTGGTCGGCGGCGGGCATTGCGATCACCGTAGCGCTCTTTCAGACGCCTGCGCCGTGGGGATGGCCAGCGTGGCTGATTGCAGGGTCGATTGGATTGACCTACTTCGTGTTACGCATGTTCGAGGACAACTTCATCATTCCCCATGTGGTCGGTCCTGCGGTTCACCTGCACCCGATGCTGGTCATCTTCGCCATCCTGGCAGGCGGCGCGCTTGGCGGACCGTTCGGCTTGTTCGTCTCGATCCCGGTTGCCGCAGTTGCGCGCCTGCTGTTGCGCTACCTGTACTACAAACTCATCGATGCGCCCACTCTGCCGCCTGATCTGACTCCTGCGTACGACGAACAGACGCCAGCGCCTTCAGATTACGCGGCGCCAGCGTCGGTCGATCAGACAGAAAAAGCGGTTACTCCGGCAAACTGATCGAAATGGTGTGAAAGCCAGCGTCGACGTAGATGATCTCGCCGGTCACTGCTGATGACCAGTCGCTACACAGCCAGACGGCGGCGTTGCCGACGTCTTCAATCGTGACATTGCGGCGCAGCGGCGCGACTTCGGCGAAGTGTTTGTGCAACGTGCGGAACCCGGCGATGCCGCTGGCTGCCAGGGTGCGGATCGGACCCGCGCTGATCGCGTTCACTCGAATGCCGCGCGGACCCAGGTCGTTCGCCAGGTAGCGCACACTCGCCTCCAGCGCCGCCTTGGCGACGCCCATGACGTTGTAATTCTGAGCAACCTGTTGCGACCCGTGATAGGTCAGCGTCACAATCGACGCGCCAGGAGCAAGCAGATCCTGCGCAGCTTTGACAATGGCGGTCAGCGAATAGGCGCTCACGTCGAGCGCCAGGCGAAACCCTTCGCGCGTGGTTTTCAGGTAGGGTCCGTTCAATTCATCGCGGTTGGCGAATGCAATCGCGTGGATGATGATGTCGAGCGAGCCGTAGACCTCACGCACGCGCGCCATCAGGGCGTCGATGTCCTCATCACGCTGCACATCGCATGGTTCGATCAGGCGTGCGCCGAGGCTCTCGGCGAGCGGACGCACCCGCCGTTCGAGCGCTTCACCGACGTAGGTAAAACCCAGATCGGCGCCCTGCGCATGGAGCGCCTTCGCAATTCCCCAGGCGATGGAATGGTCATTGGCGACGCCCATCACCAGACCTTTCTTGCCCTGCAACAGGCTCATAGGTTCCTCCTTGACAGTGCGACGGCATTGTGCCGGGTATGATACTATGAAGTTTGATTCTGATCGAGGAACGTCCTATGCCGCTCTTGCTTCGTGCGCTGCTGCTGGCGGTGATTGTCTGCGAGTTTCTGTCCGACATTCGCGGATGGCGCGGGCTGAGTTGGGGACATCCGGCGCTGCGTCCGTTGCTGGCGCTGGCGGCGCTGGCGTTGCACCCGCGCCACACTCCATGGCGACAACGGGCGCTGGCGCTGGCGCTGGCAGCGTTCCCGGCGTTGCTCGTTCAGGCGACGGCTGCAGGTCTCCGACGACGCTCGCTGGACTCACGGGCGATGCTCAAGCCCGGCTTGTACGACGACTGCACAGTGGCGCGCGTTGATATTCCGATGCCGGAAGCGTTTATGCCCGGATTATACGTCGTGCCGCGCGCTGGCGCGCAGGCGGCGGCAGCGGTGTTGCACGGCTCAGGGTGCGACAAAACCTATTTCGCGTGGCGGCTAACCAATGCCCTGTTGCGGCAGCGAATGGCTGTGCTGCTGGTCGATCTCGACGGGCACGGCGAAAACCCGCGTCTCCAACGCTACCCGCAGATGCTCGAATGTGCCGTCGAGTCGGTCCGCTGGTTGCGCGCCCGTCACCCGCGCGTCGGCATCGTGGGCATCAGCCTGGGAGGGTGCCTGGCGGCACGCGCAGCGGCAGACGGTCTGAACGTTGATGCGCTGGCTATTATGGAGGCGCCGCCGGCGCTGCGCTTCGACAACCGCGACCGGCTGCAAGAGGCGCGCATGCTCCTTCAACCGTATATCATCGACCTTCTCCGCGAGGCGTCCATCGTTCATCTGGGAAGCGCCGTGTATCGTCTGGTGCGCGCGCAGCGCACGCCGAGCATTCGCGCGGCGATCAGCACCTGGGATCTGATCGCTGCGTGCGATCTGTGCGGCGGCCTGTCGCGTCTGACGACGCCGGTGCTCCTGGTGTATGGCGAACGTGATGCAATTGTCAAGCCAGCGCAGGCGGAGGAGGTCTGGCGCGCCGCGCCTCCCGGCGCCACGATGCTACTCGTGCCGGACGCAAGTCACCTGACGCTGATTCTGCACCCGGAGGCGCTGCGGCGAACGGCGGCGTGGATGGCCAGGCATCTGAGCGTCTGAAACCGGTTATGCAGGCTTTGGCGCCGGAAGTTTCTTCGACTCGAGAATGGCGTCGATGAAGCCGTACTCGCGCGCTTCCTGCGCGGTCATAAACCGGTCGCGGCTGAAATCGCGGGTGATCTGTTCGACCGTCTTGCCGGTATCTTTGGCAAGCAGGCTGTTTCCAAGCTCCTGGATGCGCAGCAGTTCTCTGACGATCCGTTCCATATCGGGCGCGTACCCCTCGGCGCCGCCGCCAGCCGGATGGAAGTGGATCGTGGCGTTCGGAAGCGCGTAACGCTTGCCGCGCGCGCCGCCAGCGAGCAAAATGGTGGCCATGCTGCCAGCGCGCCCGATGCAGACGGTGCAGACATCGGGCGAAATGAGTTTCATCGTATCGTAAATGGCAAGCCCGTCACGCACGCTGCCGCCGGGGCTGTTGATGTAGAACCAGATGTCACGGTCTGGATCGGTGTGTTGCAGGTACAGAAGTTGCGCGACAATCAATGACGCGACTTCATCATCAATGGGTGTGCCGAGCAGGATGATGCGCTCCTGCAACAGGCGCGAGAAGAGATCCCACGAGCGCTCGCCGCGCGGCGTGCGCTCGACGATGGTTGGAACAGGTATGTATGGCACAGTTATCTCCCTGGTGATAGTATTAATTCTGGATAAAGTATACCACGAAGCGGGGGCGGGGAACTGCGGGAACTGAGAACCGAAGAACTGAGAACTGAGAGCCTGCTATGCGACTAGAAGATCAACCTAAACCTGGACAAACATGCCTGTACCTGTGGAGCGGTCGGCGTTGGCTGAGCCTGTCGAAGCCAGCGCCGATCACGAGATTGTCCAACGTCTGGTTGATCTTCCTGATAAGGTTTTCTATCGCGTAGCGACAGTTCGGAACGATCCTGTGCGCTCTGTGTCTCTGTGGTAATGTTCTCAGAGCGAAGGCGACGCGGACTTTCCGGATCTGAAGAAATGCCAGACGCAGCGATGAGGGAGAGGAGTCCTATGACCGGAGAAGAGCCACGACCTGCATGCCGGGTTGGCGTGACGGCGGAAGACCTGGCGCGCGAGGCGGATCGCGCGGCGCTCTACGGCGCTATTCTGGCTGCGCAGCGACCGGGGGTGAAGATCAAGCCAAATCTGGCGGACGCGGTTGCCCGATTGCTGCCAGCCGTGCGCGCCTATCTTGAAGGTGAAGAGAACGAATTGTCCTCGTATGCGCTAGAGTATGCGCGTGCGTGCGGTGCGGAGGCTTTCTTGAAGTCGAAACGCAAGACTCCGCCCCCTGCCTCCCAGGTGTAGATCCCGACCGACCCCCACCTGACCCGACCGACCGGACCTCCGCCCCCTGCCTCCCAGGTGTAGAGTTTTGGGGTGCGAGGAGTGTTTTCCGCATCCTGACGCCTGTTTTCCCCCTCATCCCCCCGCCCCCTTCTCCCACGAGGGGAGAGGGGGGTCTGGAAGGGGAAGTTTGCCCGTCCTGCCGCCTTTCCCTCCCCTCCTCTCCTCGCCCTGCCTGCTGGTGAAGAGTTTTTGGGATGCGAGGAGTGTTTTCCGCATCCTGACGCCTGTTTTCCCCCTCATCCCCCCAGCTCACAAGGGTAGAGTTTTTGAGATACGATGAATATTTTGCGCGTCCTGACGCCTTTTTCCCCTCATCCCCCCTGCCCCCTTCTCCCACAAGGGGAGAGGGGGAGTCAGGGCATTCTGATGCCTGAAACGAGCGATGCACTCCGAGGGCGCGCCTGAAAACTCTACTCTTGTGAGCATCCCCCCACTCCCCTTCTCCCACGCTGCGAGAGCGGGGATGATTGTCAGAGTCGCTTACAGAAACTCCTTCATCGCCTGTTCGAAGCGCTCGCGTGACGGGCGCAACTGCTCTTCCGGCAGGTACGCAAGCGGCGTATCTGTCAGGTGCATCACCTCGTGCAGTGTCTGACGCTGAGTATTGATGTAGAGCAGCCCGGTGATAAACTCGTGGTTCTGACGCGCCCGTTCCAGCAACTCAATCGCCTGCCAGCGATTGGTCGGGTCGTAATCGCGCCCCAGTTTGCGCAGCTTGATCATAGGTCCGTCGTGCAACTGGACGTAGCGTTCATCGCCTTCCTCATACTCGACGCGCACCTCGTCGAAGCGCGGGATGAATTGAATATCCTGCAGGCGCTCCTCGTGCGCCTTGCCGTAATCGTAGCTTTTCGTCGAGTCGTGGTGGTTGTTGAACGTCACACACGGGCTGATGATGTCGATCACCGCCGTGCCATGGAACGACATCGCCGCCTTCAACAGTTCGCGCACCTGTTTGGCGTCGCCGGCGAAGGAGCGCGCCACGAAGCCGCAGTCAGCCGCCAGCGCCTCGATGCAGATGTCGATCGGCGGCAGAACGTTCGTACCGGCGTACTTCAGCGTTTGACCGACATCAGCGGTCGCGGAGAACTGCCCCTTCGTCAATCCATAGACGCCGTTGTTTTCGACAATGTAGACCACCGGCACATTGCGGCGCACCATATGCTTGAACTGTCCCAACCCGATGCTGCCGGTATCGCCGTCGCCGCTGATGCCGATTGCCAGCAGGGTGCGATTCGCCAACACGGCGCCGGTCGTTACCGAGGGCATACGCCCATGGAGGGTATTGAAGCCGTGCGAGCGGCTCATAAAGTAGGCTGGCGTCTTGGACGAGCAGCCGATGCCGCTCATCTTGATTACCTGGTGCGGCGCAAGCGACAACTCAAAGGCTGCGGCGATGATCTGGCTGGTGATCGAGTTGTGCCCGCACCCCTGGCAGAGCGTGGTTTCTCCGCCGCGATAATCCTGGCTCGTTAGTCCGATTCTATTGACATTCGGCTTGCCGTTGGCTTTGGTTTCAACCGTCATGACTTTATTCTCCTCATATGCTTTTGTGACGCCTTTCGGGTTCTTGAACCCGGCGGCTATGCCTGTAGACGCTGCTCTGCGATCTTTCGCTTGAGTGTAGAGTTTTTGGGATGCGAGGTGTGTTTGCTGCACCCCGACGCCTTTTCCCCTCATCCCCCCCGCCCCCTTCTCCCACGAGGGGAGAAGGGGGAGTTGAGGCGTCACGATGCCTGAAGCAGGCGACGCAATATAAGGGTTTGCCGAAAAACTCTACACCTGTGAGCCTACCACGCCGCGGTCAGTGTAGGGGCAGGCCCCCGTGCCTGCCCGTTTCGGGCGCCTACGGGGGGGCGTCCCTACCACGACCGCCCCCGGGGTTGGGCGCCCACGGGGGGCGTCCCTACCACGACCGCCCCCGGGGTTGGGCGCCCACGGGGGGGCGCCCCTACCGCGACCGCCTCCAGGGTTGGGCGCCCACGGGGGCGTCCCTACCACGACCGCCCCCGGGGTTGGGCACCTACGGGGGGGCGCCCCTACCGCGACCACCTCCAGGGTTGGGCGCCCACAAGGGGGCGCCCCTACGCCGAGCGCCTCTTGCGGTGTCGTTACGCAGCGGCATGCTCTGCGCGCGTGATCGACTCCACCACGAACTGCGCGCTCATCGGCAGACCATTGCAAATGTGCACCGGGCGGACGCGCGCTGCGTATTCCGGTGCATGCAGTTGCACCAGTTGCGCCATTTGCCCGTCCTGGTTCAGTTCGACGACATAGACGCGCTCATACTTTGCCAGAAAGTCGGTCAGCGTCGCCTCGAGCGGCAGCGCACGGATGCGCAGGTAGCTCGCCACGATGCCCTGCTTGCGCAGCATATCGCATGCCTCGCGCACTGCGGGGTCGGTCGAGCCATAGGCGACGATCCCGATGGTCGCATCTTCGGCTTCCTGAACAATCGGCTTTGGCACCAGAGTGCGCGCCGTGTTGTGCTTGCGCGTCAGGCGATCCAGGTTCTTCTGCCAGTCTTCAGGTCGTTCGCTGTAGATAGCATACTCATTATGTCCAGTGCCGCGCGCCAGGTATGCCGCGCGCGGATTGGGGTTGCCCGGCAGCGTGCGATACGGAATCCCGTCGCCATCGATGTCCTTGTAGCGCCCCCAATCCTTGAATTTCTCAAGTTCATCGGCGCTCAGCACCTTGCCGCGGTCGAACGGCTTATCGGGGTAGGTGAACGGCTCCGACATCCAGTTGTTCATTCCGAGGTCGAGATCGCTCAGTACAAGCACCGGCGTCTGCAATCGCTCCGCCAAGTCGAACGCCAGGTAGCCGAACTCGAAGCATTCGGTCATGTTGCCGGGGAACAGGATGACGTGATGGGTATCGCCGTGCCCCATGTAGTAGGCGGACAGCACATCGCCCTGCGACGTGCGCGTTGGCAGACCGGTGCTCGGTCCCATACGCTGCACATCCCAGATGACGCAGGGAACCTCGGCGAAGTATGCCAGGCTCACAAATTCGTTCATGAGCGAGAGACCAGGACCGGAGGTGGCGGTCATGGCGCGCGCGCCAGCCCATCCCGCACCGACGATGATGCCCGCTGCTGCGATTTCGTCCTCGGTTTGAATGATGGCGTAGGTCGTCGTACCGGTTTCGCGGTCGGCACGCAGGATCGGCGCCAGTTCGGTCATTGCATCAACCAGGCTGGTCGAGGGAGTAATCGGATACCAGGCGCAGACAGTCATGCCTCCCATCAGCGCGCCGAATGCTGCGGCAGTATTCCCGTCAATCAGGATCATACCCTGCGTTTTGTCCATCGGCGCCACGCGGAACGGATCGGTCTTCTGCAGGTTGGCGCGCACCCATTCAGCCGCTGCGACGACGACGCCGTAGTTCAGGGTGATGGGTTTGGGTTTGCCCTTGAAATGGCGTTCGAGCGCCGCTTTGATTTCGTTCATGTCGATGCCGAGCAGTTCCGCCAGCGCGCCGACATAGACCATGTTGGCGATGTAATCGCGCAGTTTGGCGTCCACGCCGGATTGTTTGACCAGGTCGCGCACCGGCAGCGGGTAGAAGTGGACATCTGAACGCGGCCTGGTGAACTTGATGTCGTTCGGGTGCACACAGACGCCGCCGGGAATGAGCGACGCCAGGTCTTCATCGGCGGTGCGCTGATTGAAAGCGACCAGGATCTCGGTCGTCTCGCGGCGCGCCGTGTAGCCATCCTTGCTGACGCGAATGGTGAACCATGTCGGCAGCCCTTGAATGTTCGACGGGAAGAGGTTCTTGCCGCTGACCGGCACACCCATCTTGAAGATGGCGCGCATCAGCACGTTGTTCGCCGTCTGGCTGCCAGAACCGTTCACCGTCGCAGCGACGATCGAAAAGTCGTTCACAATTGGTTCGATTGTCGAGTGCTCAAGCGGACGTGGCTGGATTTCAGTGTCAGGCATTTGGATCATAGACGTTCTCCAGGTGTCGGAAGCAGGCGAAGCGCCAGCCTCGTGCAGATACAAAAGGGTGATGAAGGTCGCCTTGAAACTGGCGGTCTTCGATCACCCCCCAAGCCGCAGGCCCTCATGGCCAGATGTATGATGGCGTTCCATGCGCTACGAGACCATTTCCGTGACGCGGAGAAGCACGCTCATCGGTTTCTGTTCAACATCTACGATATTATACTCTTTTTTTGTTGCAAAGTGCACAAAGAACACGGGGAAATTAGGGCGCGGGCGGAAACTGTGCGGCGCCATTGATCACGCCGCCTTCGACAAAAGGGATGACCGTGTCGATCAGCACATTACCGTACATATCGGTGACGCGGAATGTGTAGGGTCCCGGTCCCATGCCGCTGCTTGCCACGAAGTAGTTGTACATGGTGCGCGGCACAGTCTGCCACTGACCATCGGAACGCAAATACTCGAATCGGGCGATAGGGTTGCGGTGATGACGGATCTGCACCGCCGTCCACCACTGGTTGCTGCCCTCTTTGAAGCGGTACGCGATCGGTTCTGTGAGATTGGGGCTGACGATGCGCCAGCGGATAGGGACGCGCCCGGCGGATAGATCAGCGATGCGAGCGAACGCCTGCGGACTCATATCGACATCGCCGCGCGCACACTCCGGGCAACGGTCAACGATGCGCACAATGACGCTTCCCTTCGGACCGATGACTTCGACAAATGCGCCGCACAGCGCTGCATTGTCGTAGTCGGCGTGATTCATCGCCGCCACCATCAGATCGTGCGGCGATGGGTCGAACATGCAGTTGCCTGTGCCATCGGCGGCGTAGTAGGTTCCCTCGCCGCTGCGGTAGAGTGCATCACGAACGACAAGCGGCAGGTAGACGATATGGGCGTTGTTCTGCGCACTCGCGGCTGGAATGACGCTGGCGAGGAACAACCACACGCCAGCAAAGGCAAGGATGCGAAGAGGCATGGGCGTCTCCTGGGTTAGATGTGTATCACACAAAGGCGCAAAGGCACAGAGACCTGCACACTATGCTCAACTACCCCCGACCATGAACCCGCCACGAACGGGCGGCGCCCACAGGGGGGCGCCTCTACGCTGAACCCGCCAC
>JAUQOW010000174.1 GCA_030550675.1 Chloroflexota bacterium | reverse complement strand
ACGGTGCGTATACGTGCGATCATACAGGCGACTCGTCGCCCGATCCGTCCGCTTCAGCGCCGGGTCAAGCGCCGGGCTGACCAGGATGAGCGCCTGGCGCGTGAAGCCCGCCGCTTTGACCTTCGCCGCAATATCACCGAGCGTTCCCTGGATGATCGTCTCATCGTGCCAGCTCACGCGGTGCAGCACGGCGACTGGCGTGTCGATCGTATACGCGCCGCCTGCCAGCAGTTCGTCCACCACACGCTGGATGCGGGTGATGCTCAGGTAGATTGCCAGCGATGCGCCGTGCGCCGCCAGGCGGTGCAATTCCTCACCGGGAGGCATCGGTGTGCGCCCGGATGCACGAGTGAATATGACCGTCTGCACCACTTCGGGAACGGTCAATTCGACGCCGAGGCGGGCAGCCGCTGCGAATGCCGTTGTCACGCCCGGAACAATTTCGTAAGGAATGCCAAGCTCATCGAGCGCTGCCATCTGTTCGTGAATGGCGCCATAGAGCGACGGATCACCGCTGTGGAGCCGGGCGACGACCTGCCGGGCGTGCGCGGCGTCGCGCATCAGGGAGACGATCTGCTCCAGGTGCATTTCCGCAGTGCCGATCACGCGAGCATCGGCGCGCGCCCATGCAGCGGGCAACCCGTCGTCTACCAGGCTATCGGCGTAGAGGATAAGATCCGCCTGCGCCAGAATATCGCGCCCGCGCACCGTGATCAGGTCGGGCGCGCCGGGTCCCGCGCCGATGAAATAGACCGTTCCGGCAATAACGTGGTACGTCATAGAATCTCTCCATGGCAAATCACCAGGTTGCGCCGTTGCAATGCAACGGCGCATTGCAACAGCGCAATGCAACGGCGCATCGCATTGCAACGCCGTCGGTCATGGCATATCCTCACGGCGAACGATCACCAGCGACAGGTATGGACGGCGCTGCGGATCGAGCGCGCGCAGGTCGCGCGCGATCAACTCCTCCGGCATGCCGACGCGCTCGGCGTAGAGCGCGTGGTCGAGCAGGTCAAGTTCTTCGAGCGCCGCCACGATTGCTGGAAGCGCCGCCCCCGCCTTCATCAGCACCACGGTCTCGAAATCGTTGAGCAACCGGCGCAACGTGGCGGCATCGGTTTCATAACTGGCAGGCACGACAATCAACCGTTCGTTGCTCATCGCCAGGGGCATGCCGCCAGCCGCAGCCGCAGCCGCGAACGACGTCACGCCAGGAATGATGCGCACTGCCACCGGCGCCTGAAGCGCCGTCAGTTCGCGCCAGAGGTAAACGAAGGTGCCATAGAGCAAGGGATCGCCGAGTAGCAGGTAGGCGCCCTGCCGATCCGCGCCCAGTTCCGCCACAATCGTTTCAGCGGCGGCGCGCCATGCCGGGCGCAACTGACTGGCGTCGCGCGTCATTGGCAGCGGTAACGCCACCACCGTCTGCCGCGCGCGGTCGATCCAGGGTTCGGCGATGCGCAGCGCCAGGCTCTGGTCGCCGTCGCGGCTCTGAGGGACGAACAGCACATCCGCCATCTGAAGGGCGCGCAAACCCTTGAGCGTGATCAACTCCGGGTCGCCGGGACCAAGACCTACGGCGGTTAATGTGGCAGTGTTGGTCATTCTCGTGTTCTTTCCTGACCCAGGCTTACTCTGACGGCTGGCGCTGGCTGGGCCGTCGAAGCCAGCGCCAAGGTGCGGAATCTTTGCGCCTTTGCGCCTTGGTATGCACTAACTCTCTTTCCGCCAGGCAACGATAAACACGGGATTGAGCGCTTCGAGGCGCAGCAGCGACTGGATCGGCATACCGCGGTTGATCTGCGCCTGGATCACGCGCGCAGCAGGCAGGAGCGCCGCTGCCTGCCGCACATGATCGAGCGCCACCAGATTCAACACCAGGCGCCCCTGCGGTCGCAGGCGGCGCTGCGCCATGTGAACGATCTCCGCCAGACGCCCGCCGCTGCCGCCGACGAACACGGCGTGCGGATCGGGACAGGCGTTGCAGGCTTCTGGCGCTTCGCCATGGATGACGCGCAGATTCGGCGCCGGGAAGCGCCGCAGATTTTCGTGGATATGCGCCACGAACTGTTCGCGTCGCTCGATGGCGTACACTCTGGCGGTCGGGCAGGCGCGCGCCGCTTCAATACCGACTGACCCGCTCCCCGCGCCAATGTCCCACAGCACATTACCCGGTTGAAGCGCCAGTTCCGCCAGACTTAACAGACGCACCTCGCGCTTGGTGATCTGACCGGCGATGGTGCTGAATGCGGCGTCGGGCAGACCGGGAGGTATGGGCTTGTGATGCACGCCATCGTCATTCCAGACGACGAACACATTGAGCGGCGCAAATATCTGCTCCGCCGCCTCCGCGAGCGTCGTGCGCACGATGCGTTGCGCAGCACCTCCCAGATGTTCACAGACTGCGCAGCGTGTTGTCGGCGGCAGCCCAACTTCCAGCAACGTCGCCGCAATCCGGGCGGGCGTATTGTGCTGATCGGTCAGAATAGCCGCTTTTGGCGCCGTTAATACATTCGTGACCACCGTATCAAGCGGACGACCGTGGGCGCTGAGGAGCGCGGCATCATTCCAGGGTTCCGCAAGCGCCGCAAACGCCAGTTGCGCCGAGGTTGGCGCTGGAAAGACTTCGAGGGCTTCTGGCGGCAGGACGCGCCGCAGCGTGACGCCGATCCCGTACCAGAGCGGATCGCCCGACGCAAGGACCGCTGCCGACTCACCGCCTTCCCACGCCCGTTGCAGCCGTTCCAGCGCTGGTTCGACCGATGCGCCGATCACCAGGCGCTCGCCGGGGAAACCGGGAAACATGGCAAGATGACGCTGTCCGCCGACCAGCAGCGAGGCGCTCATAATCCGTTCGCGCAGCGCAACCGATATCCCCGCAGCGCCAGCATCGGTCAATCCCACAACCAGGATGGGGCGTCGCGTCGTCACGGCGCGTCCTCCAGCGGCTCATCGTCGTCAGCATCGAACGGTTCATCGACCAGGCGCTCGATCAGCGGACGCGCGTCGCCGACTGGCGCGGCGGCGCGCGCCGGTTTGGGCGCGCTGGCTCGAGCAAGGACATTGCCATCAAAATCGACCAGCACGGTCTCGAGCCCCATGGCGCCTCCCTGCGCCTCGATGAAGCGCAGGCAGTGCATAAGCGCCAGATCGACAATCCGCTGGAGGGGCGCTGTCTGCCCATACTCCTGGCAGAGTTCCAGAAAATGGCGCCCGGTGTTGGCGCGGGCAACCGCGTCGATCAGCGCCTGCGGCGCACCGACGTCCCGGCAGACCTGCGCCAGAAACGCAAAATCGACCTGGTTGCCAGCGACGTGGGTCTGCATATGTCCCTGCGCGGTCTTAATCATCTTGCCGATCATGCCAACGAATACGGCTTCCTCGACGCCGCAGGCGACGCAGGTTTTCAGCCCGTCGCCGGTGAAGACGCTCAACTCCACGAACGCCAGTTCCGGCAATTCGGGAAAGAGGCGCATGGCGAACTTCTCCGAGCGTCCGCCAGTGCAGAGCACTACCTTTGCGACATGATTGCGCGCCGCCATTTCGACCGCCTGAATGACGCTGGCGCGCCACGATGCCGTGCTATACGGAAAGACCTTGCCCGTCGTACCGAGGATGCTGATGCCGCCGATGATCCCCAGTCGCGGGTTGAGGGTCTTTTGCGCCAGGCGTTCGCCGTCCGGCACGCTGATGATCACCTCCAGCCCATTGCGTTCAAGGAAAGCTTCGCCGTCGGGCGCATACTCGCGCACTGCATCGCGCACATTGTCGGTGATCTGCTGGCGCGGCACGGGGTTGATCGCCGGACCGCCGACCGGCAGCCCCAGACCCGGCAGCGTCACCCGCCCCACCCCAACGCCGCCGTCAATAGCGATGCCAGCGCCGTCCACGCGCCGCACCCGCGCACAGATCAACGCGCCGTGAGTGACGTCCGGGTCATCGCCAGCGTCCTTGATCATGCAACAGTAGGCCCAATCCTCGCCGCGCTGCATATGCACCGGCGTCATTGTCGCCGTTTCGCCAATCGGCAGCGTAATCGTGACCCGTTCGGGCCAGGCGCCCGTCAGGAGCGCGATGGTTGCAGCTTTCGCCGCAGCAGCGGCATTGCTTCCCGTGGTATAGCCGGTGCGGAGACCGCGCTTATTGCGGGGTGGAACGGAATTGCTCATCAGGATCAGTAGACCGCCGTATTATCGACGCCAGCCGCCAGGCGCAGGAGCGCGTTGACGATCGCCACGGCGACCGTCGAGCCGCCCTTCCGCCCGACCGTTACAATCCAGTGAACGTCGTTGCGCGCCATCAGCGCCTCTTTGCTTTCGACGGCATGCACGAATCCGACCGGCACGCCGATGACCAGCGCCGGACGCGCGCCGCCGTTGATCAGGCGCAGCAGTTCGTACAGCGCGGTCGGCGCATTGCCAATCGCCACGACAGCGCCATCGAGCAGACCGCTGGCATGCGCCACGCGAATGCCAGCCGCGCTACGGGTCAACCCATCGTCATCGGCGATTGACAACGCTTCGCGCGATTCGTTCAGGCAGTGTACCGCACCGCCGAACTCGCGCACCCGGCGCTCGTTGATGCCAGCGCGCACCATCTGCACATCAGCGAGCACGTGGCAACCGCGGCGCAGCGCCTCGACGCCCGCTTCGACAGCGCCAGGGCTGGCGCGGGTGATCGATGCGAACTCAAAATCCGCCGTGCTGTGAATGATCCGTTCAACCACTGCGTTGAGCGGCGCTTCGAGATGAAACCCGCGCTGCTCAAGTTCGGCGCGGATGATCGCAAACGAACGCGCTGCGATCTTGGCGGCAGTGAGCGTTTCAGCCGGAAACTCAGCCATTTTCCTCCTCCTCCCCTCGTTTCAGGCGCGACGCGACCTGCGCAACGCGACGCCCCAATTCGCGCGCCTGCGCCAGGTCCTCGTCGGTCAAGACGCCGACCGCCGTCGCGCCGTAGTACGAACCGGCGCGTTCCATGACCGGACTCCAGGGCAGCCCCACGACGATCATCCCCGCGCCCAGGAACCAGTGCAGAACGGTCAGCAGCGTAAACTCGGTGCCGGAGTGCCGTCCGGCGCTGCTGGTGAACGCCGCGCCGACCTTCCCCGCCAGGCTGCCCTCCTCCCACAGATCGCCGGTGGTATCGAGCCAGCGCTTCAACGTTCCCTTGATCCCCGTCCAGTTCGGCGTCCCGATGATAATCGCGTCCGCCTCCAAAAGGTCGGACTTCTCGGCTTTGATCGGTTGCTTGATGCTCACCGTGACGCCTGGAACGCTGGCGGCGCCCTCAGCAATCGCCTGCGCCAGCGCCGCCACCTGGTTCCCGGTGTCGTGCAGAATAAACACGCGACAGGGTGAGGTCATGTCCGCCTCCCTGAGATTGCGACCAACTGCGTGAGCCGCGCGACTGATATGCAGTATTGTAGATCATTTGTGAGAGTCTGGCATGCGTCTTACCCCTGCACGTGCTCCTTCCAGTAATGATAGGTCTTCGCCACTGCCGTAACGACGTTTTTGATCTCCCCGTCGAGGCGAAAATTGGGACCGGCAGGGAGGAAGAGGGTGCATCCCTCGCGGCGCACGCTCACATTTTCGACCACAATCGCCCGGAGCAGCCAGAGCGCCATTGCTTCACTTTCGCAGACGAGACCGATCCAGCCGGGGGCGCATGCGGTGACGACTGGCAAGCCGGTCACCATGTGCAGCCCGCGCGCCAGTTCCGCGATCACGCGCGCGTATCCCTCCGGGTCAGCCGCAGCCGCCTCCGGCGACACCGGTTCGAGCAGAGTCCCCCTGTGTGGCGGTCCGCCTGCCAGCGCCAGTTCACAAAACGGGTTGTTCGGATCATCCCCGCCCCAGACCCGATCCCACGCTACCCGTCCAGCGTCGTCGTAGACGAGCGGCGCGGCGCTCATCGGCGCGGCGCTAACCGGTCTGCCGTTGCGGTAGCGCGGCGGCAGAATGGCGTCGAGTGCGGACGTTCCGTGATGATGGATGCCGCGCAGCCCGTGGTGATGGTCGCTCTCCTGAGGACGACCGTAATCGTCCTCGAACCCTGGCATCACTCGCCGGTACTTGCACAGATCGCAGTTGACGGCGGCGACGCCGTTCAACGCTTCGTCGTAACGCTGAAGGATGGCGGCGAGCACGCCATCGTGCAAACCCAGATGCTCCGCCATCAGGATGGATGTCGCCGGATGCCGCTGCCGGGCAGTTTCGACCTGCGCCGCCATCCGTTGCAGGATGCGTCCGGTGAACAGAAGATACGGCACGACAATGATCTGCTCTGCGCCGACGGCGACGCAGTGGCGAATGACGTCGGCGACGTTGGGACGGGTGATGCTATAGAAACCGTATTCGATCCAGCCGAAGCCGCTCCCTTCCCACAGCAAACGCGCCATCCGCGCCACGTCGGCGTTGCTGTCGGGGTCGCTGCTGCCGCGCCCGATGAGCGCGAGCACGGTTTTGTCGCGCGGAACGCTTGCGGACGCGGCGGCGTATGCCGCCGCGACGCGCTCCGCCAGAGCGCGTACCAGGGTGTATTGAACGCCGAGCGGCGCTCCGTAGCGAATATCGAGATCGGGATGGCGCATGCGCGCTTCGTTGAGCGCCACCGGAATATCGTTCTTCTGGTGACCGGCGGCGCCGAGGAGCAGCGGCAGCGCCACAATGCGCCGATGCCCGGCGCGCACACAATCGTCAATCGCCTGCGCGATCGACGGGTCAGCAAGTTCAAGAAAACAGGGCTGAACAAAGGCTTTCAACCGCTCGCTGACCCGCGCCGCCATCCGGTGATATTCTTCCAGGCCGGCAGGATCGTCGGTGCCGTGACCGATCAGCAGCAGTGCGGGTTGGTTGGATGGATGTGTCATTGCATACCTCTCCAGACGCAATATCGTGTTGGTGTCATAGGACACGGATTCTCACTGATGCAACGGATTTACACGGATGTGTGTGAGATGAAGGACGGGCGACGCTGCCGACGCATGCCGCATCTCTGGCAATGATCGGGGTCAAGTATTGCGTGAAAGGACAGATGAGTGCGCACCCAATCCGTTCGAATCCGTCTCAATCCGCGCCGATCCGTGTCCTCCCATATGACTGTCATCGTTGCGCCAGCGCCGCCGCCCCTCCCGCCAGCAATGCGAGCACGATGCGCGCAATGCGGCGCGCTTCGCCGATCATGGCGGCGTCGGGAAGGCGTGATCCATCCCCCAACACATAGTGCCTGCGCTTCGTCAATGTTGTGTCGAGCGCGCCCGCCATCGCCGCCATGGGCCAACCCGCGTTCGGCGAAGCGGTGCGACCGGCGTCACGGCGCGCAATCCGCCAAGCTTCGCTCCCGCGCCCGCACGTGATCTGGGCAGCAATAGCGATCAGCGCCGCCGTCAACCGCGCTGGCAGCAGGTTGAGGACGTCGTCAAGGCGCGCCGCTGCTTTGCCAAGATGCTCGTAACGCTCGTTGCGGTACCCCCACATGGCATCCGCCGTATTCGAGAGGCGGTAGATTGCCATGCCCGGCAGACCGCCGATCAGCAACGCCAGCGACGGCGCTATCAGGCTGTCGCTCAGGTTCTCCGCCAGCGACTCAATCGCTGCGCCTGCCACCTCATCAGCGCGCAGGTCGTCGGTCGGGCGGCTCACCAGGCGCCAGCCGAGCAATCGTCGCGCTTCAACCAGATCGCCGCGCTCCAGCGCCGCCTGGACTTCGCCAACCGCTTGATCCAGCCCGCGGTATGCCAGTAGCATTGAGGCGATGCTGCCCTGAACGAGGGGATGCTGCGGCGCTCGCGATGCAACGAGACCGGTCAGCGCTGCGCCGCCTGCCAGCCATATTCCGCCCCACACAAGGCGTCGTGGGGCGTCCTGCGGCGCCAGCCGCTCCCCCAGATGCATCCAGCGCCCCATGAGCGCCACCGGATGCCAGGCGTTCGGCGGGTCGCCGAGAACGATATCAATGGCGAGCGCGAAGATCAGGGCTTGACTTCTTCGTGAAAGCGGCATAACACGTGTGAATGCATGTTGAACGTTCAACGTTGAACGTTCAATGTTCCCTCCTTATCTGACAACGTTCGTAAATCGACGTTGGTGAATAATAACGATAATCTCTCAGCGCCCTCTGTGTCTCTGTGGTCCTAACGGCGAACAAACGAATGGCGTCAACGAATAAACGAAAGGTGTCAACGAATAAACGAATACCCTCTCAGCACCATCTGTGCCTCTGTGGTTTACATCAACAAAGACATGATTGCGCCGGCGAGTAAACGGATCGCCAGCGAGTAAACGAACACCGGAAACGTTCAACCTTCAACCTTCAACGTTCAACGACCCCCTACCGGTCCCGCCAGCGCCCGCAGTTCAGGATCGCCGAATATCTGTGCGGATGGCGCGGCGATAATGACGCGCCCTTCGCTCATGATCACAACGGTGTCCGCCCAATGCTGCGCGGCGTCCAGATCGTGGGTGGCGAGCGCCACGGTCGCGCCGCGCTCGACCAGTCGGTCGAAGATGCTGAAGACCTGCTGGCGCATCCAGGGGTCCAGCCCGGATGTGGCTTCGTCGACCAGCAGAATGTCCGGCTCCATCGCCAGCACCCCCGCGAGCGCCACGCGCGTTTTCTGCCCGCCGCTCAGAGCGTGAGTCGGGCGATCCAGCAGATCGCTGACGCCGCACAGGTCCGCCGCTTCCGCCACACGACGCCGCACCTCGTCATGGCTTAGCCCCAAGTTCAGCGGACCAAAACTGATGTCCTGCAGAACGCTGGCGCTGAAAAGCTGATCGTCGGGGTTCTGGAAGACCAGCCCAACCTGACGGCGGACACGCAGCAGACCGCGCCGGGTGTATTCCAGCGGCATTCCGTTCAACCGCACCTGACCCGCAACGGGTCGTAAGATACCGTTGCCGTGCAGAAAGAGCGTGCTCTTTCCTGCGCCGTTCCTCCCCAGCAGCGCAATCCGGCGTCCTCCCTCGATCCGCAGCGATGCGCCGCACAGCGCAGGCGTGTCGCTGCCAGGAAAGGTGTAGTGCAGGTTGTCGAACTCGAGCACGACGCTCATCCGACCATTCCCGCCAGCATCAGGCTCGCCGTCAGCGCGACGCTCGCCTGCCAGACGCGCGGACTTCGCCGATAGGTCAGCGGCAGCACGCGCAATGCTCCGTCGAATCCCCGGCTTTCCAGGGCGATCTGCGCGCGCTGGCTGCGCCGGTAGGCGTCGAGAAACAATTGGCTTGCAAGCAACGCGGCGCTGCGCATTGCCGTGCGCGCCGTTGCGTACCCCAGGCGCGCGTTCTGGGCGGTCGCCATGCGCTCCAGACTGTCCAGCAGCACGAAGATCGCCCGATAGGTCAGCGCCATGACGTCGATCAATCCTTCTGGCAAGCGTATGCGACGCATCAGGTCGATCAGATCGATCAGCGGCGTGGTCAGGATCAGAAAGTTGAGCGCCGCCACACACCCCAGCGAGCGGGTCAGCACGTGAGTCGCCAGTGTCAGCGACTCTGGCGCGACGCTGAGCCAGAGCGCGCCGATCCGCCAGGCGAATACCGTCGTCGCTGGCGTCTCGCCTCCAATACTGAGGGCGATGCCAACGACTGAGAGACCCAGAAACAACCCCTCCATCAGTAACACACGACTGAATACCCGAATCGGTACGCCTGCCCACCACGTCGTCAGCGCCAGCATCCAGATGAGCGCCAGAATACCAACGGCAGGACGATCCAGCGCCAGGCAGAGGATGATCGCCAGTAGCGCCAGCCCGCCTTTCTGCGCTGGATCGATCTGGCGTAACGCATTCCCGAACGCATACCGGTCAATGACGCGCATCACGGCAGGCGCTCACTGGTCGCGGCGCTGGCGTTGACCACGTTTGAAGCCGAAAAAGTACCCGATCAGCCCCGCGCCCAACCCCGCCTGAAGGGCGAAGAGCAGGCTTTCGGTCTCGCCGCCGGGCGGCTCGAAGAGTGGCGCAAACCACGGTTCGTAGTCCGGCGCGACTTCAGTGATCGCCATCTCGGCAATGGTGTCGGCGCCTGCGAACTCTGAGTCGCGGATCATCAACAATGGCACAATCGCCAGCACCACGACAATCAGCAGCAGGACGAGCGACGTTGTCCATCCGAAGGGTTTGCTGTTCATGCCTGCGCCCCTTTCAGCACGCCGAGCGACTGCAACTCCGCCTGCGCGTTCGCCTGCAATGCGTTGAAA
>JAUQOW010000173.1 GCA_030550675.1 Chloroflexota bacterium | reverse complement strand
AACACGTATGCGACTTTCACGAGCATCTCCCTTTCATTGACAGATACACAGCCTTAATCGTCCGACTCCGGGTTCCATACCACCCACTCGCCGAAGGGATCGGCGAACTGCGTCCATCCTGCGGGACCCAATGCCATCTCGTCGTCGGTGAGCAGGCATGCGTCGAGGCGTGCGCGCAGCGTCGCTTCGTCCATGTCCTGCCCGATCAGCACCAGTTCCTGCCGCCGATCGCCCCACTGACTGTGCCAGACCTGCGCCAGATAGGCTTCATCGTCAGGGTCGTCCGGCAATTCGTCCTCCGGCAGCGCCGCCCGCCACATGCCGCCTGGCTCTACGCGGCATGCGCTTCCTGCCTGCGACCAGAGACCGCTGATCTCCATGCGCGTTGCCAGCCAGATCAGCCCCTTTGACCGCAACACGCCGGGCCACTCATCGTGGATCAGGTCCCAGAAGCGTTGAGGATGGAACGGACGCCATGCCCGATAGACGAAACTCGAAATGCCGTACTCTTCGGTTTCCGGCGTATGCTCGCCGCGCAGTTCCTTGAGCCAGCCAGGCGCCTGCGCCGCACACTCAAAGTTGAATCGCCCGGTGTTCAGAATCGTGTGCAGCGGAACGCGCCCAAAACTGGTGCGCACGATATGCGCATCGGGGTTCAGTTTGCGCAGCAGCGCCTCGAGTTGATCCGCCTCTTCCGGCGTCACCAGGTCGATCTTGTTCAGCACCAGCACATCGGCGAATTCCACCTGATCAACCAGCAGGTCAACGACTGAGCGTTCATCCTCCTCACCAGCAGCCAGGTTGCGATCGCGCAGATCGTCGGTCGAGAAGAAATCGCGCGGGAAATTGAACGCATCGACAACCGTCGCCATCGTATCCAGGCGCGCCAGGTCCGCCAGGCTGACGCCGGTTTCATCCGCAAATGTAAACGTCTCTGCCACCGGCAGCGGTTCGGAGATGCCGGTCGACTCAATCAGGAGATAGTCGAAGCGCCCTTCGCGGGCAAGGCGCGCAACCTCGACGAGCAAATCTTCGCGCAGCGTGCAACAAATGCAGCCATTCGTCATTTCGATCAGGCGCTCCTCAGTGCGGCTGAGCGCCGCGCCGCCGCTGCGCACCAGGCGCGCATCGATGTTGATTTCGCTCATATCGTTGACGATGACCGCCACCCGCATTCCTTCGCGGTTGGCGAGCACGTGGTTAAGAATCGTCGTTTTGCCGCTGCCGAGGAACCCCGATAGAACCGTAACCGGCAGCGGGCGCGCCGTATGCTGCGCCATGGAAAACCTCGCGGTGGGTCTTGGAATTGTCCTTTGTTTTAGATGATAGTTTATATCATCAATGTTGTCAAGCACAAGAGGGGATGCGTCTTCCCTCACACAGGTGGAGTTTTTCAGTGAGGGCTGGGACATACACACACCCTCGCTCCCGTGCTGCGGGAGAAGGGCAGGGGGTGAGGACAAAAAAACAGACGTCGAAATGCGGCAAACACACCTTGCACCCCAAAATCTACACGGGTGCGGAAGGGGCTTCCATGTCCTGAGCAAGGGCTTTCGTCCGCCGCTCAGAGCATGCGCAATCCGGCAGCTCTGCACTGCCAGATAGCACCTCCGGCGGAAATTGCGCTAGCCTGCAGAGGTTTCAATATTCTAAGCGAGGGCTTATGAAGATTAGCCTATGAAGATTAAGAAAATAGCCTGACAGCGCCGGGGTTGCTGCGGACTGAGATCGTGCAAGCCCCGAAAAGGCTTCAATGTACTGAGCAAGGGCTTTAGCCCGCAGCCCGAAGAACGCGCGACCGGGCAGCACGGGCATGCTGGACTTTAGCCCGCAGCCCAAAGAACGCACGACCAGGCGGCACAGGTATGCCGGATTTATGTTAGCCCGCCGCGCGCACGCACACGTCGGCGCAGGTTGGCATGCACGAGCCTTCCACTCAGAGAGCGCACTGGCATACCAGGCTTATTGATCTCTGCGAAAACCTCTGCTCCCCAATCCTGGTTGTTTGATCCCTGCAAAGGCTATTCTCTCCTGAGAACTGGAAACATCTGCGTAACAATGCGCCAGAACGCCGCCGGTCATCCCAGCGGCGTTCTGACGGTTTTGCAGTGCATCTTTCGGGAACAATCACGTGCGGGCGATTCGACATGTCACCTGCTGCGGGATGCGCGGGGGTGCGCCAGCGGTGCGCTCTTCCCTGTTACGGGCATTCTGCTGCGTATCCTGTCGCAGGATGCACGGGGGGTGCAGGCATGATTTGTCAGGAAACGACGCTCCGATTGCCAGCGATTAAAATCGCCCCTGATGGACCTGTGGCCGACCGTCCGCCTACGCGGACGGGAACAGCAGCGTCCACGCAGGTGGACGCCCGGCGGAACGCCTGCCCGGCGCGACGTCAGTCGCCAGCCGAGGCGCGGCAGGCATGCGCTTTCTTGCCGCCTGACAATTCATGCCTGAACCTATGCACGGGGATACGCGTGGGCGCGCTAGCGGCGCGCCCCTACGAAACGGTACGCTGCCCCGGTCAACGCGATTTCAACGCACGGCGACTGGCTCTGCCTGGCGCAGCAGCGCAACAATGTCGCGCTCGATCTGTTCAGGGGTGTCGGTGGGGGCGTAGCGGCGGCGCACCTTTCCCTGGCGGTCGACCAGGAATTTGGTGAAGTTCCACGGAATCGTCTGGATGCCCAGGAACCCCGGCTTTTCCTTTTTCAGCAAGGCAAACAGCGGGTGGGTGTTCGGTCCGTTCACATCAACCTTCTCGAAAATCGGAAAACTGACGCCATAGTTGCGCGTGCAGAACTGCTGGATGGCGTTCGGATCGTCGAACTCCTGTTTGGCGAACTGGTCGCACGGAAACCCGAGCACGACGAACCCTTCGTCCCGGTAGCGGCGGTAGAGCGCTTCGAGACCAGCGTACTGCGGCGTAAACCCGCATTTGCTGGCAACATTGACGATCAGCAACACTTTGCCGCGGTAGTCGCTGAGCGGCTGTGGCGTGCCGTCGATCAGATTGGCAGTGATGTCGTATATGCCCATAACGTGAACTCTCCCTGGTGAATGTGTGCAATATCTGTGCAATCTCAGTATGACTGGTTTTGCACTCCGTGTCAAGTTGCGGGGGCGGGCACGAGATGTCAGGCGGCATCCTGGCGCGGCTGGCTGCGCGCAAAGATGGCGCGACTTCGTCCGTCATCGCGCTTTTTCTCAGGGGTCTGGAGCGGCGCCCGGCGCGCGAACAAGCCCCAGAGGGGCTTTCATGTTCTCAGCGAGGGCTTCAGCCCGCAGCGAAACGGCGGCTCCTGACGAAATCATGCCTGTGCATCCGAGTCGCTGCTCATTGACATTCCTTTTCATAAGTGATAGTATCTATCATAAACTGATTCTGGCAATATGGATGAATACCTATGCCACTCTACACCTACACCTGCCCGGAATGCGAGATCGAAGTCGAGGAACTCCGCCCATCCTGGCGCGCTGATGATCCGGTTGAGTGCCCGGTCTGTCACGGGTTATGCTCACGTGAGCTGAGCAGTTTCAGCATCCGGTCGCGCAATACGCCAACGCCGGTCTACGCCAGCCCGGAGCAGGTCGCGCGCGCCCTTCACGGTCCTGGCTGCCCATGCTGCATCCCGCGGCGGCGGTTGTAACCTTTACGCCTGTGGAGCGGCTGGCGTTGGCTCCGACAGGCTCAGCCAACGCCAATCACGAGACGGTCAACATGCGCAAGATTGTTCAGCGTCAAGATGATCTGCCTACTATGTATGCTCAGGAGAGTCTGCTATGACTGTCGAAGCGCCATTGCAACCTGTGCCGGTGACCATTCTCACCGGTTTTTTGGGCGCCGGAAAAACCACGCTGCTCAACCGCATCCTCCACGCCGACCACGGCTTGCGTGTGGCGGTGTTGGTGAATGATTTCGGCAGCATCAATATCGATACGCAACTCGTCGTCGGCGTCGAAGGGGAAACGATCTCGCTCGCCAATGGCTGCATCTGTTGCACCATCCGCGGCGACCTGCTCAAGACGGCGCTGCTGCTGCTGGATCGCGCGGATCCGCCCGAATACCTGATTATCGAGGCGAGCGGCGTGAGCGATCCGTGGGCAGTGGCGGAGACGTTTGATCTCCCGGAATTGCACCCCTTTTTTCGACTCGACTCGGTGATCACGGTGGTTGATGCCGAATATGCACAGCAGCAGCAATACTATGAGGACCTGATCATCCATCAGATCAGCGCGGCGGATGTAGTGGTGCTGAGCAAGGTTGATCTGGTCACGGAAGAACAACGCGCCAGAGTTGAACAATGGGTGCGCCAGATTGTGCCGCGTGCGCGCATCCTTCCCGCCGTCCATGGCAATGTGCCGATGAATCTGATCCTCGGCGTCGGTCGCTATCGGCTTGATGTGCAGTCACAGGTTATCATCCCCCGCCATAATCACGAACACGCCACGCATCACGACCACCACGACCACGAGCATGGTCCGCACTGCGAGCACAACCATGATCACGATCATCGCCACGACCACAGCACTGAGTTCAGTACGTGGAGTTATGTGAACGACCGTCCCTTCAGTTTGAAGAAGCTGCGCACCGCCCTGCAGGACCTGCCGGCGACAATCTTCCGCGGCAAGGGGATACTCTATCTGGCGGAAACGCCAGCCCGCCGCGCCATTTTGCAGATCGTCGGCGTGCGGATCACTGTGACAGTCGGAGAAGCGTGGGGTGACGCAACTCCCGGCACGCAGATGGTGTTTATTGGCACACCCGGCGGGCTGGATGGCGATCAGCTCAGGGTGGCGTTTGACGCATGCCTGACCGATGCGCCGGGGCAGGAACAGGTTGCCGGACAGCAGTCGTGGTTCCGCCGGATATTCGGCGGCGTATCTGGTACAATGTAATCAGTGGAATAGAACACGGATAGGCGCGGGTTGAGACAGATTCGCACGGAGTTTGTCGTACTTGCACTTCTTGGTGCGCGTCATGGATAACCGCTCGCGCCGCGGCGGTCCACGAAGGACGCGAAGGGACACGAAGGTTGTTTCTTTGCTTTTCAGTCCTGAGCAATGCAGCGCTTCATGGATAACCGGTCGAGCTGCGGCGATCCACGAAGGACGCGAAGGGATACGAAGGCTGCTTTTCTTCTTTGTGCGCTTCGGGAATGAGCTGTCGCGCCGCTGCGATCCACGAAGAACACGAAGGAACACAAAGGCTGTTTTTCTTCTTTGTAAGCCTGTAGCGATGCAATGTTTCCTGACACATCGTGACTATGCTCTGGAGATATGCCGCTTGACCCGCCAGTCGCTTGAGAAATACCAGGTCCTCATCTATTTGACCTCAATCGCTGCTGGCTTGATCGTTGGTTCCATTTCTCCTGAGACTGGCGCGACGCTTGAAAGCGCGCTCTGGCACGCACTCGGCGTGCTCATTTACGCAACGATGACACAGATACCGCTGACGCATCTGCGTGATGCCTTTGCCGATGTTCGTTTTCTGGCGGCAGCAGTGATTGGCAACTTCGTCGTTTTGCCGCTGGTGGTCTGGGGGTTGATCCTGGCGGCGCCTGATGACCCGGTGGTGCGCCTGGGCATTGCGATGGTTCTGCTGGTTCCCTGCACCGACTGGTTTATTACCTTTACTCATCTGGGCGGCGGCGATACGAAGAGCGCGATTGCATTTGCGCCGCTCAGTCTGCTGCTGCAAATCGTCCTGTTGCCGTTCTATTTGTGGCTCTTTCTCGGCGAAGGCGTGGCGTTGACGCTCGCCAACAGCGATATGCTCAAGGCGTTTGTTGGATTGATTGTGCTGCCGTTGCTGGCGGCGTTTGCAACGGAGCGATGGGTCGAGAGCGGCAGCAACCGCGCTATTCTGATTGAACGCCTTGGGTGGCTGCCGGTTCCGTTGCTGGCGGTCGTCGTCTTCATCATTGCGGCGTCGCAGGTTCACCTGGTCGCGGGTTCAGTCGACTGGCTGAGTCGCTTGCTGGTTATCTTCAGCGCTTTCCTGGTCGTTGCTGGAGTCGTCGCCAGGATGTTCGCTACGCTCTTCCGGTTGCCAGTGCGCCAGGGACGAGTGCTGGCGTTCAGTTTTGGCACGCGCAATTCGTTTGTGGTGCTGCCAATGGCGCTGGCGCTTCCGCCAGGCTTCGAGGTCGCGATCGTTGTCATTGTCTTTCAGTCGCTGGTCGAACTGATCGGGATGGCGATCTATCTGTGGTGGGCGCCGCAGCGATTGTTTCCCACAGCGTAGATGTCGTCGGCTATATGCGGCGTCGCCTGCGTTGAGCAGCGGGGCGACCAAACGCCCCTTTCTCCTCTGTGTGAGAGAAGGGGGTGGCTCACAAGTGTAGAGGTCTTCGGTGAGCCATCGGACTGGATCGCCTGCTTCAGGCATCAGGACGCCAAAACGCTCCCCTCTCCCGCGGCGCGGGAGAGGGGCTGGAGGTGAGGGCAAAAACGGGCGTCAGGATGCAGAAGACACCCTTCGTACCCTAAAAACTCCACCCTTGAGAGGAAGGGGGCGGGGAGATGCGGCAAACGCCTTCTACCCCTGCGACAACGCTACACCCTGCCGACATATGTATCTACCACGAACGGATGCCAGGAATAAACTGCATCTCCGATACCAGCCTGATCAGCGTCGGCGTGTAGTTGATGACAATCAGAGCGAAGGCGATCGCCAGCCAGGGCTTGAAATTGTCCAGCACGCGCGGACCATCCTCAGGTCCGGACACGGCGCGCGCGAATGGAACCATCGGAACCGTGTCTTTCTTGCCGGCAGTGATCGTCAGCACCATATTGAGGTAGTACAGAATGGCGCTGATGAACATAATGATCGCGCCGACCGCGATGATTGGCAGAAGCGGTTCCCACTCAGGATGCAGTTCGCGCATCGCGCCAATCGCGGTGCGTCGCGGCATGCTCAGCAGCCCCAGTGTGTGCATCCAGTGCGAGAAGATGCCCATGCCGACGAACCATGTCCACGCCTGCACCAGCGCCATGGTCGGACTCCATAGCCGGCGCCCGGTGAGGTGCGGCACAAGCCAGTAGGTGATGCCCATGAAACTGAGCGTCACCGCCGTACCGACCGTCAGGTGGAAGTGTCCCGAAATCCAGGACGTGTTATGCACCACCAGGTTGATGTTGTACGAGGCGTTGATCAACCCGCCGGCGCCGCCGAAGGCGAAGAGGATCATCGCCAGCGTCTGCGTGGTGAAACTCGGATCACGCCACGGCAGGTTGAAGACCCACACCAGCCATCCTTTGCCGCCGCGCGCCCGTCCGCCGTTTTCGAGCGACGCCACGACATTGAAGAAGGTCAACAGGCTGGGGAAGAAGACGCCAAAAGTGAAGATGGCGTGGATCAGTTTCCAGATCTCGCTAATACCGGGGTCGGTGTACTGATGGTGCATCCCGATCGGCGTCGAGAGAATCAGGAAGAGAATGAACGACACGCGCGCCATCGGGTCGCTGAACAGCCGCCCTCCCGCCTGCTGCGGCACGAAGTTGTACCACGAAATATAGGCGGGCAACAGCCAGAAATAGACAATCGGGTGACCGGTGAACCAGAAGAGAGTGCGCGCCAGCACCGGGTCGGTTCCCGGCGCCAGCCCCAGCGACCACGGGATCAGCAGGAAGAGCATTTCAGTCGCAACGCCGAAGGTGCAGATGACCCACATGGTCATGGTGACGATCGACATGAACGCCGGGAGCGGGATGCGCGCTGTGGGATTGGCGGCGCGCCACTGCCGCAGCATCATCACCTGGTTGATGAGCAACAGCCAGGTGCCGACGACCACCAGCGTCAGACCGATGTAGAAGAGCGGGTCCGCCTTGAGCGGCGGGTAGAAGGTGAAGAGCACCGTTGCATTGTTGAGCAGCAGCGGCAGCGCCGCAATCAGCAAGCCGCCGGTCATGACGCCGAACGTCGTCCAGCCGAGCGCGCGGCTCGCCAGGGGAATGCCTAGCGACCGCGAGGTGATGAACGTCAGCCAGCCAATAATAAAAAAGGTAGTAAAGACCAGCACGTTGAGCACGCCATGCAATGCCAATCCCTGGTAATACCCGCCGCGCAGGATTGGCGCAATCGGCTTATACAGGTCGATGCCGTTGTACTGGAGCGCCTGCATCACGCCGAACAGACCGCCGATCGCCAGCGCAATGAACGCGATCAGCATGTTCAGCCCGGTCAGGCGATACTCAGTGGCGAACACGCCGACTTCGGCGCGTTCAGCAGCGACAGAAACGCCAGAAACACGCGCTGTAGCCATATGCTCTCCTCAATCCAGGTCGTCGCACTGCAAACGTGGCAGGCGGCGGACACACGATAGCCGTCTCTTAATGCTTTATTCCCGCAACAGGCGCTGGCTGAGCCTATCGAAGCCAGCGCCCTCCGTAAGCGTTGGCTGAGCCTGTCGAAGCCAGCGCCCGCTGCACGATGGACGCGGACGCACTAGCGATTGGTTGAAGCCGTCTGCGCCGGTTTCACGATGAGCTTGCCCACCATCAGATGGTGCCCCGCGCCGCAGTATTCGTGGCAATAGATGTAATACTCGCCCGGCGTATCGAACGTGGTCGTCATCCGCGAGATCTGACCGGGAATGACCATCATGTTGATCGGCGATTTTTCGATCTTGTAACCGTGAATGACATCGCGGCTGGTCACGATGAATGTCACTTTCGAGCCAGCCGGGATCTCAATCTCTCCGGGGGAGAAATTGAACAACTGTGCAATCACGACGGCTTCATAGCGTCCTGGCGCCAGTTCGCGCAGCCCCGGCTGATCGAACGGCGCCGTCGTGTTGAGCGCCTTCGGATCAATGCGCCCTGCCTCGCCTGGCACGGCGATGCCCACTGCGAACGCCGTGATCACAATCGCAACCAGGAATGCGATCGGCACTGCAACACTGGGAAGAATCCAGGCAACCTCGAAGAGATATCCCAGATATTTCCGGTTCATGATCCCCCCCTCACGCCGCCATTTGCCAGCAACTGCAGATACACCTGGATCCACAGCCCTGCCAGAATTGCCAGGTACGTCAGTGTAATGAGCAATGCGCCTCGCGGCAGTTCATGGTTCTCGTGCTCTTCCGTTTCTTCCCGCTGCTCAGTGACTGGTTGTTCGGTCATAGATTGCGGTTCCCTTCTAGGTTTCACCTCGGATAACAGACGAAGATGTGCGCCGCTTCGTAGATGGGTCGCGCTGCATCGCTGCTGTTCGCCTCCTGTTCGACCAGCCCGATGTCGCGCAGGATGATTGCAGGGTCGAGGCGCGCGCCGTCGTACTCGGCGCGCAGCAGACCGGTCTCATCGACCAGCACAACGCGCTGATCGACGAGATCGACGGTTTCGCCGTTCACCCGGTAGTAGACGCCGTACTCGCCGCCAATCAGTTGCTTGAGCTCGCGGGCTGAGCCGGTCAGGAAGATCCACTCCGGCGCCGCGACGTTCAGACGCGCAGCATAAGCGCGCAGCACATCAGGGGTGTCGCCATCGGCGTCAACCGTGATCGTCGCCAGGCGCACTTGCGTTCCCAGCCGACCATCGGCGCGCAGGGAGTCGACGACGGTGAGCAGGCTGCGTTCCATTGCCGCGCAGCGTTCGCCGCAGCGCGTATGCGCGAAATTGATGAGCAGTATGCTGCCGCGCAGGTCGGCGTCGCTCACCCAGCGACCGTCCTGATCGGTCAACATAAATGCGGGCGCCTGGCTGATCCGTGGCAACACCTGAACAGGACGGGCGATGACGAACCAGAGGATGAGAACAACCAGAGCGGCGAACATTCCAGCCACGCCGTACAGCACGCGCCTGATCCAGCGTGCGGACGCCGGGTGAAAATCCTCAACCGGACGAGCGCTCCTCTGCAGGGGCGTGGCGCTGACTTGGGGCGATGAAGAATGCATGGCGCGCCTCAGTGAACCGGAATAGCACCCGCGATTCTTTGTGCTTCATGGCACAAAGTTCGTAGAGAGTATAGAGCGGGAATGGTGATTGCGGAGTTACGAACCCGCAACACTCGGTTAGGGGGCGTTTACTGGAGGGGAGACGTTGAAGAAACGGCTGTGGGGGCGCGGCATGCCGCGCCCCCACAGCCGTCCTGACAAATGATTCTGGTTGCGACGTAGAAAAACCCCCGCTCCTGGCGCGCGTCTTCGCTCATCATCGATCACCTTTCTGTTCGGCGGCGCCGGATGCTGCCAGCTCGGCCTGGATCTCGGCATCGAGCTTGCGCTCGTGCAGGATCGT
>JAUQOW010000172.1 GCA_030550675.1 Chloroflexota bacterium | reverse complement strand
TGTGGCGAACAGTAGTCGAACTCGACTTCACGCTTGCGCAGGACGCCTTTCAGGGCTTGCATCATCTCGGCAACCCCCTTAGCTGGCGCCTGCGGACGATCCACGCGCGGCGACGCAGTCAGGCTGCGCAGCAGGTTGCGGCGGTCGCCGGGCATGAGCGACTCGATGCGCTCCAGAAATGCGTTGATCTGCGCGGCAATCGGCAGATCGCTCTTCTCGTAGACATCGAGCAGAAACGCGACGGCTTCAATCTCGCCGTCCGGCAGATCGATCAGCGCCAGGTTTCCCGGCGATCTTAACACGTAGACTCCGTCGTCATCACGATCAATGCTACAGCCGTATTCCTTGCGCAACGCAGCGATGTCGTGGCGCAGCGCAGCAGACGCATCCGCGGGGTAGATCCCCTCCGGCACATCAGTGAAGGTCGCATTTGCCTCATCGATCAGTTCCTGCGCCGTCGCCGGTCCCCGGATGAGGCGCCGGATCAGAAAGAGACGACGGCGATGGATCAATTGGGAACTGCGCTTATCACCGCCGCGTCGGCGTCGTTCGGTCATGCGCTCCTCCTTGTATCGGTCAAACAAACCAGCGAACACATCAATGCGCCGCGCGCTGAGCCGGTCGAAGCGCACGGACTCGCGCATCGCGCGATGAAGGGCGTGGCGGGCGCAACACTCACAGCGCCACAAACCGATGAGTCTGCTCCCACTGCTGGCGCGACAGACTATTGAGCGCAAAGAAGCGATCCAGAACCTCGTCTACGATACTGGCGAACTGATCATACTCCGGGCGCGAGATAGGGCGGAACCCGTGCGCCAGAATGCTGGCGTTCCGCACATAGGAACGCTGGCGAATCTCGCCGATGTCCCACCCGCGCACCAGCGGGTCATCGAGCGCCTGAAGCAACATATAACCATCGAAAAGCGCAATCGAGCGTTCTGGCAGGTCGTACAGTTTGCGAAACCCCTGAGCGCGCTGCGCCTGACGGTATCGCTCGTTGAGATCGGGAACGCGCTGCAGTGCCGTCTCAAACGACGGCTCCGCAGTCCAGACGCCATACGTCGCCAGGCGATGCTGCGAGAGCAGTTCCAGGCAACGATAGCGCATCAGCGCCGCGACATCGTAGCGTTCCTGCGCCGCGCGCCGCAGCGCTGCGCCGTGCAATGAACCGAGCAGCGCCAGAACCTGATCCAGGTCATTCAGCGCAGCGAGCGCCTCATCAACTTGCGGGTTGCGCCGGGTCAACCGCTGGTTGATGTCGGTCAACCGCGCCAGCGACTCACGCTGCGCCGCGAGCGTCGCACGCGCTGATTGCAGGTTAGCCGGCAACGCGCTGTATGCCAGCACGCGGTCGAGCGCCGCGCCTGCCTGCTGTGGCGCAAAACTTTCCCATGCCAGATATGCTGCTGAGAGATCGGCGTAGATTGCGTAGTCCCGGCTGCCCGGCACACGCTGCGCCAGATCGCGAAAGATCTTTTCGGCGCTGGCGTAATCGTGGTGATTGTGCAGACGGCGCGCCTCAGCCGCCTCCAGGTCGCCGAAGACCAGATAGGGATCTTCCGGCATGGCGAACCGCTGCGTTCCCCGAACTGGACGATTATTGTCATAGTCGCTATCGACATAGACCGACGCCAGCCGCAGCACATGCGCCGCCTTCGCCAGACCGACCTTCATCATCGCTTTGCCGCCGGTCAGGTCCACCGCGATCTCGTGACGCTCCAGATCGCGCCAACGCTCAATGACAGACCGCAGCCCGGTGTAGACGCTCAATACGTCGGAATGGTCGCCATCCGGACAGAACCAGTCAGCCGGTTTGCAGCGCAGAGACGCCTGATCGACGACTTCTTCGAGTTGTATCCGACACCTGTCGGTGAACCTTTCTTCTCGTGACCGATCAGTGAGCAAAAATGCCACCCGCTCCGGGTTGAGACCAGCAATCAGCAACGCAGAGGTATCCGCCTGAAGCGTGCCAACCAGCACCAACCCGCGAAACGTGCGGTTGCCGACCGTATTGCGAAAGCGCCGGAATACTTCCGGGAACGGCAGCGATTCGGCAGGCTGCGTCATTGAACGTTTCCTCCTTCTATGCGTGATCGTCATCCTCGCCGCGCGCCCTTTTCCATAGTATACCCTGATGATGCGTCACAAACGTGACAAAGGAGACGGTGTATGCGAGGCGATCTGAGGCGATCTGTGGCATTGAGGCAGTGGGATGCCCGGCGCTGACGATCCGCTCGTTCTCATAAGAAAGGGGTCAACCTGAGTCTGGACGAATTCAGCCTGTGAAGGGGCTGGCGTTGGCTTCGACAGGTTCAGCCAACGCCAACCGCAAGACGGTCACCACGTGCGGCATCGTGCAACATCCAGTTGATCACTCTCGTAACCTGCGGCGTATGGAGTTTGAGCACATAATCCGGTATCGCCAGGTTCAGCCCGCGAAGGCGGGCTTCGCCGCCTGTAGCCCGCGACTTCAGTCGCCGGGCTACGAGGAGGATAGCGAAATAAATATTCAAATCCCATCAACCGCCGGGCAGATGGAAGCCATCAGTTGCCGGGCGGAAGATGAAGGATCGCCTGGCTCACGACGCAGCCAGCGGGTTGAAGTAGGTATAGACCAGCCGCGAAAAAGCGGCAATCGTCGACATCATAATCCGGTCGGGAACCGGCGCGTCGCCGGAAGCGATGGGGCGATACACATAAATGGCGACGACATAATCACCGCCGGGGGAGCGTACAATGCCGACGTCCGCCTGCATGTCGGCGATCCAGCCGCTCTTGTGCTCAACGCGCACTCCTTCGGGAATGCCAGCGACCATGCGCCGCTCGTCGCCGTTCTCCGCCAGATTGTCAAGCATTTCCTGGCAACGTTCCGGCGTAAGCATATCGCTGAAGCGCTCCAGCAACAGCCCATCGCCGCGAGCGCAGCGATCCAGTTCAACGTACAGCATTGCCATTTCACGCGGCGTAGTGCGCAGATAGCGCCCCGCATCGGTGTAGGGCGGCTTCCCGCCACGGGCAGGACCCGCTTTCACCTTGAGTTTCATCAGTCTGATATAATCCTGCGCCTCGAACGGCACATACTGGAACGTCTCAGGAAAGCCGAGGTCAGCCAGCATCTTGCTCATTCGCTCCGCCCCGACGATGGCATCTTCGGTGCCGACGCCGCCGATGGATGCGGCAAGCAACGCATTTGCCGCCAGGTTGTCGCTGTCGACGATCATTCTGCGCAACGCGGTCTTCTGCTTCTCGGTGAATTCCGGCAGGTTGATGTAGGCGTTGAGCATAATTGGCATTTTGATCGTACTCGCTGCTGCAAATGCGGTATCTGGATTGACAGCGGCAACAACCTCATCATTGGTCAGGTCGTAGACATACACGCCAATCACGCCGCGCCAGGAGTCCGCCATGATTTCCAGATGTTCCTGAAGCATCTGCGGATCCGGACGAACGGCGGGTCCGCGCTGCGGAACGAGAGTCAGGGTCACACGGCGCGGCGCGCCGACCGAGCGCAGGCGGTCATTGATCTGCTGCATCGCGGCATCGATGTCGATGCTCAATCCACCGGTCATCACAAAACTGCGTGAAATGGTTTTGGTATCAGTAATGACCGAAAACTGCGCGGGAATACTGACCTCTTCGTTCAGCGCCGTCAGCGCTGCGCGCAGCCTGTCTTCGTCATAATCGATCTGCAACGGTATGCGCTCACCGCTCGCGGCGTCGCGTGCAGCGTTGATCATGGCGTCGATCTCGACGCGCAGGTCAATGTCTTCGGGTTGCACCAGAATGTCCCGATCTCCCACGCGGATATCGAGCGGACGCAGCAGCGGCGCCAGGCGCGTTGTCAACTCCTGTCGCGCTTCGGATGGGGTCAACCCCCCGACCTCGATGCCTGCAACATAGACCCCTTCCGCCAGGCGCGGCTCTAGTGTAGCGGTCGGCGCCGGCGTAGACGTTGGAACGGGGGATGGAACGGGGGTCGCAGTCGCGCCAATGGTCGGCGACGCCTCAGACTTTGGCGCCGTCGTTGCGCTCGGTAGCGTGCTGCATGCAACCAGCAATGCCAGGCTGATCAGACATAGAAGGCGCAGCAACGTGGCGTGCGCTCGTACTCCATGGTCCATGGATGGCATCCCTCAAGTATGCATTCAAGCGCCGAAAACCAGGAACTGAGAACAAAGAACCAGGAACCAAGAACCGAGAAGCGAGACAGGTCAGGGATTAGGGGCTTAGACACAAAACCTTAGAAGGACGACAAGCCATCATCAACGGAGCCTAAGCGCAGAGTCTTCGCGCCTGTGTGCCTTTGTGTGCGCTTATTTGAAAGGTATCGGGCTTAGACATGCGTTTTGACCTTCAACCTTCTCATGTGCAACATGTAACGATCTCTCTGCTGGCAACCTCTCGCCCCTTGCCTCGCGCCTCTCGCATCGAGTGGTATACTACCACATATACCGTCGCTAGAAGCAAGCATCTATGATCACGACCCTCCCTGAACACATTGCTGCGCTGCCCCCCGCGAATCGCGCGCGATGCGAGCGGTTGTTCTTCATCCAGCGCGTCGAAGGGCAAACCGTTATTCCCAGCGAGATGGAAGCGTGGGTGGTCAGCAGTTTCGGCAGCCTCGACCGGGTGCGTCGCCAGACGATTGTTCGGGTCGTCAATCGTTTCACTCTCGAAGGGGCGCTATTCAATCCATTGCGCGCGCTGCGTCCTGCGGGAAAGACCATCAGCGACGCAGAACTGCATGCCTGGATCAGAGCGGAACTGAACGACCTCGACTTTTTTGCTCAACCTCTTCAGGCAACCACCGCAGACATCTTTGGGCGAATCCGCGGTCGCTTTTGCGTTACTGCTTCAAACGTCGCCAAATATGACGGCTGGCATGGTCTGGTAGTGTTCGACGAGCCGCACCCGCTGCGTTTTACCCGCGACCAACTGACTGACTACCTGGAGGTGGCGCTGCGCTGGCTCGAAGCGGCGCATCAGCGCGATCCGCAGGCGATCCACCCGATGATCGCCTGGAACTGCCTGCCGCGCAGCGGCGCCACCATCGCGCACGGTCACTTGCAGGTGTCGCTGGCGCGCGGCATGCACTATACCCGTCCGGAAATCTGGCGTCGCGCAGCGCTTCAGTACGGCGACGTCGCCCGCTATTTCGCCGATCTCGTCGCAGTGCACGCCGACTTAAATCTGCTGATTGCCGATACGTCCGCCGGTTGCACGTTCGCCCACCTGACGCCGTTGCGTAATCGCGAAGTCGTGGCGCTGCTGCCATATACTTCGGACAGCGCATCGCTTGCGGAACGATTGTCCTCGCTCATCTACCCGGCGCTGCGGACGATGATTGATCACCATAATGTCCGCTCCTTCAACGTCGGCATCGCACTGCCGCCATTCACCGACGACACGGGCGCCTGGAGCGGCATGCCGGTCATTGCGCGACTTGCCGATCGCGGACCGGCGCTCAGCGCCCGCAACGACTGGGGGGCAATGGAACTGTTCGCTACTGGATGCATCACGGTTGATCCGTTCGAGGTGGCGGAGGCGTTGAAACGAACGGAGGGGTGAGAAGTGAGGCGAGCAGTGAGAGGTTACAGACGGGAAGGTTGCAGGTAAGAGGCAGGCGCCAGCAAGAGCGGGTCTGACAGTGAGATCGCCCAAAACCTGGACAATCGAGTCTGCGCCTGTGGAGCGGCTGGCGTCGGCTTCGACAGGCTCAGCCGACACTGATTACGAGATTGTCTAATATTCTGGTTCCTATGAAAAATGGCGCCGGGAGAGACGCTGCAATGCAACGTCTCTCCCTGTGGCGCCCGTCACTCACCACTCAGTCTGGTCGCGTTCCCAGCGTCACGTCGAGCGACAGCTGCTTTCCGTCGCGCAACACATCGAGCGTGACCACATCGCCCGGCTTGTATTCTAGCAGCAGGGCGCGCAACGATTGCCCCGGACCGATCGGTTTACCGTTGACTTTAGTGACGATATCGCCTGCCTGCAAACCGGCGCGGGCAGCCGGACCGCCTGGCTCAACGGCGGCGATCAGAGCGCCAGCATTGACTGGCAGATTGTTGTCGAGCGCCATAATAGCGTCAATCGTACCGAAACGCACGCCGAGGAACGGATAGACGACCTTGCCATTGGCGATCAACTGCTCGCTCACCCGCTTGGCAATCGAACTTGGCACAGCGAACCCAAGCCCTTCCACCGGCGCCGCTCCCAAACCGCTCCCACGCACAACCAGCGTATTGATTCCGACCACCTCGCCGCGCAGATTGATTAGCGGACCGCCGCTGTTGCCGCTGTTGATCGCAGCATCGGTCTGGATCAATCCTTCGGGCGCATTGGCGCCAAGCGAACGGTTCAGCGCGCTCACCACGCCGACAGTCACCGTATTGCGAAAATCTCCGAGCGGGCTGCCAATGGCAATAACCGTTTCGCCGGGCTGCAGCGCATCGGAGTCGCCAAACACCGCCACGCCGGGCACCGGACCATCCACCTTGAGCACGGCGAGATCCATGAGCGGATCGGCGCCAACCAGGCGCGCATCACGGCGCGAACCGTCGTAGAAAATCACCGACAGCGAGCGGTGCCCTTCGATCACGTGATTATTGGTAAGAATATACCCATCCTGGCTGATAATGACCCCCGAACCGCTGCCACGGCGCACCGGTCCGCCAGGTTGATCCGGCAGCGGGAACGGCAGATCGCCGAGCAACGGCGATCCCTGCGATCCGGATGCGAGTGTGTTCACCACTGTCACGACGGCTGGCGACACCTTCTGCACCGCCTCTACCACCGGTGAAACCGTGGCTGGCGCCGCCGGCGCCTGGGTCGGCGCTGGCGCTGTGGTTGGCAACGGTGCAGCAGTCGCCTGAGGAGCATCCGTTGGCGCAGGCATCGACGCCGGGATTGGCGACGGACTCGATGGCTGCACGGCAATGCGGTCAAGCTGCTGCTGCGTCACATACCAGGCGACGCCGCCGCCAGCCAGCGCGCCGATGAGCGCACCGATCAGCAGTGTGACAATCATTCCAAACGCCAGAGCGTATTTTGTTCCGCGCTCCATAGAGCGGCCTCCTTTGTGTCATAGTTCCCAGGTTACAGTATGCACCCGGCATGTAAACCAAATGTTAGACCTGCATAAGAAACTGCTTAGTCTTGAGCATCGGTAGTAAACGCATATCCGCTGGTTGGCGCGCAACCGCTCATGCGGTATAATGTCAAAAAGTGTGTGACATTCCGGCTGGCTCCGCAATATCGGATCGATGGCTGACTGATGGAAGAAATCCTGATCATCGACGACAGCAAGCAAATCTGCTCCATGCTTGCTGAGTATGTATTGCCGGAGCTCGGCTACACCGCTACGATTGCATACACCGGTCGGCAGGGACTCAGCCGCCTGCGTCAGCGCATTCCTGATCTCATCCTGCTGGACCTGCAACTCCCCGACATCAGCGGTCTCGATCTGTTACGCTTGATCGCCCAGGAAGGGTACGATGTTCCTGTCATTCTGATGACCGCGCACGGATCGGAAGCCATTGCGGTTGAAGCATTCCGGCTTGGAGCGCGCAATTACCTGATCAAACCCTTCAGCGAGACGGAAGCGCAGGCAGTGATCGATCAGGCGCTGCGCGAACGACGCCTCAAACGCGAAAAAGAACAGTTAACGCGCAATCTGCGTCAGCGCGTCCAGGAATTGACCGTTCTGTACTCCATCGGCAAGTCAGTCAGTTCCCTGCTCGATCTCGAGGAGCTGCTGGTGCGCATTGTCGAGGCCGGGGTGTACATTACGCGCGCTGAAGAAGGATTTCTGTTGCTGCGCGATCCCGACGCCAACGAGCTCTACCTGCGCGCCGCGAAAAACCTCGGCGAGCAGCGCGCTCAGAAGTTGCGCATGCCGATTGATGACAGCCTTGCCGGGCAGGTCATCCGCACGGGCAAGCCGATCCGCCTCGACAAGGCGGGCGCAGGCGCTCAGTTGAAAGTGATTACTGGCTTCCTGGTGCGCGCCATCCTGCAAGTGCCGCTAATGGTCGGCAATCAGGTGATCGGCGTGCTCGCCGTCGACAATCAGCAATCGGAGCGAACATTCACCGAAAATGATCAATACCTCCTCTCGGCGCTCGCTGATTATGCCGCCATCGCCATCGAAAACGCCCGCCTCTATCAGCAGGTCAAACAGAGTGAAGCGCGCTACCGCGATCTGTTCGACAACGCCAACGACCTGATTTTCACCCTCGATCGCCAGCTGAACATTCGCAGCATGAATAAAGTCGGTCCTGCCATCACAGGGTATGCCAGAAACGAGGTGATTGGTCGTCCGCTGCGCATGCTGATCTTCGACGACGCCTGGACGCCGGTTGAACGTCTTCTCAGCGACGTGCTTCGAGGACAGGTCGTTCCGCCGTTTGAACTGCAACTCAAGCGCCGCGATGACGAGGCGGTGGTGCTCGAAGTCAGCGCGCGGTTGATGCGCGACGGCGAGCGCTCGGAGGCGATCCACTGCATTGCGCGCGATCTGACCGAACGCCGCCGCCTTGAGGAGCAACTGATCAAGTCTGAGAAACTCTCCGCCATCGGTCAACTTGTCGCTGGCGTTGCGCACGAGGTAAACAATCCGCTCACCAGCATCAGCGGCTATACCCAACTGATGCTGCGCGACACCAATCTGCCGCCAGGCATTCGTGAAGACCTGCAGCACATCCATACGCAGGCGGAGCGCGCGGCGCGCATTGTGCAGAACCTGTTGATGTTCGCCCGCGAACATAAGCCGCAGCGCGCGCTTGTCGATATCAATCAGGTGTTGCAGAGCACGTTGACCCTGCGCGCCTACCAGTTGCGCGTCGATAACATTACTGTTGTGACCGATTTCGACCCCAATCTGCCGCAGACAATCGCCGACCCTCACCAGTTGCAGCAGGTCTTTCTCAACCTGATCAACAATGCCCATCAGGCAATGATCGAACGCGGCGGCAAGGGCGTGTTGACCCTGCGCACCTCGGTCGAACGACGTGTCAGCGAGGGAGGTCGTGAAGAGTCATGCATTCGCATCGCCGTGAACGATACCGGCGTCGGCATTTCGCCCCGCAACCTGAGTCGCATCTTTGACCCGTTCTTTACGACGAAACCCGTGGGCCAGGGCACCGGGCTGGGCCTATCGATCTGCTTCGGCATTATTCAGGAACACCACGGACGCATCTGGGCGGAAAGCGAGGTAGGCGTCGGGACGACGATGTACGTCGAATTGCCGCTTGCTGACCCCGCTGGCATCGGGTCGAACGACGCCAATCCTTCGTCCCTCGCTGCCGCCGAAGAAGCGCCGGAAGCGGAAGAGACAAACGGCGGCGCCGCCATTCTGATCGTCGATGATGAAGAAGCAGTGAGCGCGTTGCTGGCGCGCTTGCTGACCGATCTCGGTCATCGCCCAAGCGCCGTCGCCAGCGGCGAAGCGGCGCTTGAAGCCATCGCCCGGCAATCGTTCGATCTTATTCTGACCGACATAAAGATGCCCGGCATGACGGGCTTCGATCTGTATCAGCATATCAAGCAGCGTGATCCGCATCTGGCGCAGCGCATCATTTTCATCACCGGCGATACCATCAGTGCATCAACGCAGGCGCGCCTGGCGCAAACGGGCAATCCCTACATCGCCAAACCGTTTGCTATCGAACGCCTCGAAGCGCTGGTGAATGCATGTCTCGCTTCACAATCGGCAAATCACTTGCCAGCGCCTTGAAGCGCATCCCGTGGTCAGACATCCGCCCTTCTAGCGCGGCGCGGTTTCGCCGTAAGGAGATTGCTGCACACATCCTGTCAGCATGTGCGATAATGCAAAACACTACTCCTGGTCGTAAGTCTTGTGAGGGGTTCGGGTCGTGGAGCCAGTTGCAGAAATAGCCGTCGATAACCGCCAGGGCGCGGCTCAGATCGCTGAACGCGCCGCTGATCTGATCATGCGACGCGCCGAAGCTCTTGGATCGCTGTCGCCGCAGGAATTCCGCCGCAATCTGTGCGAATTCGGTTGGTCGCTTATTCGCGCGCAACCAGTCATGGCGCCGCTGGTCAATCTGGTCAATCGCGTCCTGTGGGCGATTGAGGATCAGCAGACCCGGCACGATCTGTTACGCGCAGTTGCAGAAACCACTGAAGAGTTCAAACATCAGCTGCGTCAGCACGCGCTCCATGTCGCTGAGGGCGCGCTGGCGCTCATTTCGGATGGCATTACGATTGTCACGCTGTCGTATAGCACAACAGTGCAGCACGCGCTGCGCCACGCTCAACGCGCAGGCCG
>JAUQOW010000444.1 GCA_030550675.1 Chloroflexota bacterium | reverse complement strand
TCACGCGCAACCTGAAGGCGCGCGGCTTGCTGCTGAAGAGCGGGCGCGTCAAGCACTCGTACCCCTTCTGCTGGCGCTGCGATACGCCGCTGCTCTATTACGCCAAACGCTCGTGGTACATCCGCACCACGGCGATGAAGGATCGCCTGGTCGCAAATAACAAGCTGATCAACTGGGTGCCAGAACATATTCGCGACGGGCGATTCGGCAACTGGCTGGAAAACAATATCGACTGGGCGGTGAGCCGTGAGCGCTACTGGGGCACGCCGATCCCGATCTGGATGGCAGAAGACGGGTACGCTGAGTGCATCGGCTCACTGGCGGAACTGGAGCAGAAAGTCGGGCGCAGCCTGAAAGACCTGGAGCTGCACCGTCCCTACGTCGATGAGATCACCTGGGTCGATCCGCAGCACGGGCTTATGCGGCGCATCCCCGACGTCGCCGACTGCTGGTTCGACTCGGGCGCCATGCCGATCGCGCAGTGGCACTATCCGATGGAAAACGCCGAGATCTACGAACTGGCGAAGCAGGCGGACTATATCTGTGAAGCGGTTGATCAGACGCGCGGCTGGTTCTATACGCTGCACGCGATCTCGACGCTGCTGTTTGACCGTCCGGCGTTCAAGAACGTCATCTGCCTCGGTCACATTCTCGACGCCGAAGGGCAGAAGATGAGCAAGTCGCGCGGCAACGTCGTCGATCCCTGGACAGTGATGAACGAGCATGGCGCGGATGCGCTGCGCTGGTACCTGTTCACCGCCGCGCCTCCCGGCAGTCCGCGTCGCTTCTCCGCCGGGCTGGTCGCCGAGAGCCTGCGCAAGTTCCTGCTGACGCTGTGGAACACGTATGCCTTCTTCGTGACCTACGCCAACCTCGATGGGTGGTCGCCGACGAAGGATGGCGTGGATAAGCATCTCGATCCGGCGACCCTCGTTCCCATCGACCGGTGGGCGCTGGCGCGGTTGAACGGTCTGGTGCGCGCTGTGACCGACGCTTTCGAGGCGTATGATGTCACGACAGCAGCGCGCGCCATCGAGGATTTCGTCGATGAACTGTCGAACTGGTATGTGCGACGCAACCGGCGGCGCTTCTGGAAGAGCGAACACGACACCGACAAGCAGGCGGCATACGCGACGCTCTACACCTGTCTGATCACGGTAGCGAAACTGGCGGCGCCGTTCGTGCCGTTCGTCGCCGAAGCGATCTACCGCAACCTGGTCGGTCTGGAAGGTCACGAGGGGCAGTCCGATGCGCCGGAGAGCGTGCACCTCGCCGCGTGGCCGCAGGTCAACGAGGCGTTACTCGAAGAGCGCCTGGTGGCGGACACCGAAGTGTTGCTGAAAGCCGTCTCAGTCGGGCGCGCAGCGCGGCGCGCAGCCGGCATCAAGGTGCGCCAGCCGCTGCGCGAGTTGTGGGTGCGGGCGCCAACCCCGGCGGCGCTCGAAGGTCTGCGGCGTTTCGAGGCGGAACTGCGCGACGAACTCAACGTTAAAGCCGTGCGCTACCTCGACAGCGCCGCCACGCTGGTCGAGTACCGCTTCAAGCCCAACCTGCGCCTGATTGGTCGCAAATACGGAAAACTGGTGCCCGCCATCACAGCGGCGCTCCGCGATCTGACGGGCGATGCGGCGCGCGCTGCGGCGCAGGCGGTCGAAGCCGGAGAGACCATCACGCTAACGGTTGAAGGTCAGACGATTGAGTTGCTGCCAGAAGAAGTGCTGGTCGAGAGCAGTTCGCCTGAAGGGTACGCCGTGGCGGAAGACGGCGGCGTGCTTGTGGCGCTTGACACCACGCTGACGCCAGAATTGACGATGGAAGGGCTGGCGCGCGAACTGGTGCGCAACATTCAGGATGCGCGCAAAGACGCCGGGTTTGCCATCAGCGACCGGATCATCGTCTTTCTCGGCGGCGCCGACGGCGATGCCGAGGTAGAAGCGATGCTGCGCGCGTGGGGCGACTATGTGCGCGAGGAGACGCTGGCGGACGACTTGCGGCTCTGTGCGCCGCCGGATCACGTCCACACCACGACGCTCGAACTCGATGAGGGACGCACGCTCACCATCGGCGTCAGCCGACACTAAACGTATGTTCGGTAAC
>JAUQOW010000171.1 GCA_030550675.1 Chloroflexota bacterium | reverse complement strand
CGCTCTCGATGCGCAAGATCGAGCCACGCTGGCAGCCATCCGCGCACGCGCGCGCACTGTTGGCGAATTTCTGGGCGAACTCGCTGCCGAAGTCGATGGAACGCAGACGCCGTAAGCGGCGTCAATCAGACATTCAACCGCGTGTCACAGACGTTCACGGGACGCCGGTTATAGATCCCAGTTTCACTATGACGGAAACCTGATTGCTATGAACGGCGGCGTAGAACCTCAATCTCTCATCCCCTCGCCTGCTGACATTCTGGCCGCCTTGCATCGGATTGCCAACGCGCCCGATCACGCAGGTCTCGCGGCAACGCTCCACGATATAGTGGTCCGTCTGCTTCCCGACACGCGCATCGATCTCTTCGTCCTCAGCGCATCCACAGAACGCCTGCTCATTACTTGCGGGAAACAGGATCTGCCATCACCGCCTATCATCGACAGTGTATCGTCATTTGTCGCCTGGTTGAAGCATCATGGCTACGAGGCGGATATTGCGCCCGTGACGGTTGCCGGGCAGTTGCAGGGACGATTGATCGTATCGTGGCGCGCCGCTGGGTTCGGTCAGCGCGCCCTCGCCGTTGTCGCTCAACTGGCGCCGATTGTAGGACTGTGGCTGATCGCCCGCCGCCATCTGGCGACGCGGGAAGACGTCGAGCAACAACTGCGCGCAACGCAGGCGCGATTGAGCCAGATCGAGGAAATACGGCTGCGCGCAACTTTGGCGGCTGGCGCCGCACACGACATCGGCAATCTCTTCGCATCAGTGTTGGGGTATGCTCAATTGCTTCAGAACATTGCGCCGCAGGACCTTCACGACGATCTCAAAACGATCGAGCAGGCCGCCCGCGACGGTCATTACCTTCTGCGGCGTCTGCTCACAACTCGCAGCACAACACCATCATCAGAAGCGACGCCATCGCCGGTGCTGCTCCCTGCACTGGTCCACGACGCATTGCGGTTAACGCAACCGTTCTGGAAAACCCGTCGTTCCGTGATCGTCAATATGGCGCTGGCGCCTGTTCCTCCGGTACGAGGTCATCCAGCGGATCTGCGCGAAGTGCTGATCAATCTCATTCTGAACGGCGTTTCAGCGATGCCCGAAGGCGGCACGCTCACCGTGCGCACCTACAGCGCCGGTGAACGCGCCATCGTGGAGATCAGCGACACAGGCGTCGGCATTGCGCCGTCGCATCAAAACCTCATCTTTCAGCCATTCGTCACAACCCGTGAGACGGGGAGCGGTCTGGGGCTAAGCGTCAGCCGGACGATCGTGGAACGTTACGGCGGCGCTATCAGCGTATCAAGCACACCCGGACGCGGCACGACATTCATCATCAGCCTGCCGCTGGCGCATGCCAGCGAGGCGCTGCCTGAGTCGTCGGCGTTGCGCTGCACCGCGCCTTAGCCGCCCGCTACCGATGGCGGAAGATCAGCAACACTCCAATAACGATCATCAGCAAAGGGAAAACGATCTCAGTCTCGATGCCAAACTGTTCCGCCAGGAAGATCAGCCCGAGCCCGATGAGGATTATGCCCGCCCAGTTCAGGCGCCGACGCGGCGCAGGCGTCGGCGCGCTCATCGATGCGGAAGGGTCAAGGCGCAGATTGATCGTCTGCCCGGTGCTTGGCGGATCCGACGCGGCATCGGCGAAGGACGTTTCAGCGTACCCGGACTGTTCAGTGTACCCGGACTGTCGGGCGTACTGGGGCTGATACGCCTGACGGCTGTAGACGGCGCTCTGCTCTCCCATCGACCGCCCGGCGCCAGCGAAAGAAGACGGCGCATCCGGCGGCGCTTTCGGCATAATAATCCAGAGTATCGGATACAACAAAAAGCCGATGCCGCTGGTCAGGGTGATCAGCACAAAAACCAGACGAACGACCACCGGATCAATTTGAAAATATTCGCCAAGACCGGCGCACACGCCAGCGATAACGGCGTCACGACGACTGCGTACCAGACGAGACCTCATTGCACTCTCAGGCTTTCAGGGTCGCTGCGCGACCTGCATGCTTCACTCCTGGCAATGAGACGCAAAAGATTAATACATTGTTGCAGAGCGCCGGTCAGAACGTAATGCGACGTCGGCGCAGAGCGACGCTTTCGAGCAATCCGATCGCCGCCAGCGTCGTCATGGTGAAGCTGCCGCCATACGAGATGAACGGCAGGGGGATGCCGGTGATCGGCATGATGCTCATATTCATGCCGACATTGACGAGCACATGACACAGGAGCATCGCGGCGATCCCGACTGCAATCAGGCGACCGAACGGATCGCGCGCCGCCTGAGAGATCGCCAGCGCCTGCCAGATCGTGATTCCGAGAAACAAGAGCAGCAGCGCCGCTCCAATAAATCCCAGCTCCTCGCCAGTAATCGCAAAGATGAAGTCGGAGTACTGCACCGGCAGATAATTGCCCTGGCTCAGCAACCCATGCGTCCACCCGCGCCCGGTCAGACCGCCAGACCCGATCGCGGTCAGCGACTGGATGATGTTCCAGGCGCCCTGTTTCAGTTCCGGGTCATACTTCAGCGGATCGATAAAGATCAACAGACGATCGCGCTGATATGGACGGAGAATGTGCGTCCAGCCATAGATCGCAACCGGGATGGCGGCGATGAATAAGACGGCGAACTGCTGCCATCGCACGCCAGCCGCCAGCGCCATTGCCAGCCAGATAGCGCCGAAGACCATTGCCGTGCCAAAATCGGGTTGCAGAAAGACTAGCGCCGTCGGAATGCCGACCAGAATCAGGCTGACCATCACCACCCGCCAGGCGGACGGTTGACGTTCATTGCGCGACCAGTACGCCGCCAGCGCAAGGATGACCAGCAGCTTCGCCGGTTCCGAGGGCTGAAAGGTGCGAATGCCGAGATCAATCCAGCTCTGCGCGCCGGAGCTGACCTGACCGATCATCAGCACCAGAACTAGCAGCGCCACCGCGCCAAGATAGAACGGCACGATCCAGGCTTCGAAGAAATGATAATCGAGCGCAGTCAGCAGCGCCATCGCGGCGCATCCAACCAGCAGATTGACCAGGTGCCGCGTAAAATATCCCTGGGTTAACGGGTCGCGCAGGGTGGCGCTATACACCATGGCAGCGCCGAATCCCAGCAGGATGAGGACGCAGAGGAGCAATGGGAAATTGTAATCGCGCCAGGTTTTGACCATACGCCGATTCGAGATGCACCATTTCCGCCATTATACCAGTGATGGGCGATACGTGTATCTGATGACGGGCGCGGGCGGCGACAGGCTCAGCCTGCACGAACCGCATGACGGCGCGTGGACGGCGCAGGCGCGGCAGACATGGCGAGCGCGTTCATCGGGCTATAAGAGGAATCCAGAGCAACGGTCTGCCGCGGAAGACGCTAAGGGTTGCGGTATTGTTGGCTGGCACAGGATCGCGTTGTGTCGATGACACAACGGCGGTTGCGACGCTCACGCCGCCAGGCGATGGAACCCTCAGCGTGATGGTGAGCGCTGGAGCGACGCCGCTCGCCGCGAGAGCGCCGCGCACGCATGTTACTGCGCCAGCAACGACACAGTCCCATCCTGCCCCGCCAGTTTGCAGGTTCGTCGCACCTGGCGGCGGCGTGAACTGCACCTGCACGCTGCCAGCCGCGCCAGGACCGGCGTTCAGAACCACGATTGTGTAGGTGAGCGCGCCGCCGGGTTCGACCGGGTTCGGTTGCGCAGTCAGGATGACCGAGAGATCGGCGTCTCCCAGGGCTGGCGACTCGTAGGCGCCCATATCACAGATTGCCAGACCATTGCCATCTCCGTCAATTGGGCGCGCCACGCCACGCTGATCGGTTTCAGCGCATGAACTGCCGACTGCCGGATCGCCTGCATCGATTGCGGGACTGCCGCTCAATAGCGCGACTGTTGGCGTTGGGCCTCCATTGTCGATCAGAACGCCAGGTCGCGCGCTGACGCCGATGAGATTGCCGGTCAGATTGCCCACAATCGTGCAGCCGGTATCACGGTGGATCAGATTGTACCCAAGAGACTCAAGGACATTGAAACAATCAGGATTGACTCGCCCCGGCGTAGGGCTGAGGTCGGCATTATCGGAAATGATCGTATTGCGCAGACGCAATTGATTGATGACCTGCGCATCGACGCGCACCGAGACGCCGCCGCCCTCCCCAATATCATTCCGGTCATCGTCGGCAGTGTTGCGCACAATCGTCACGTTATTCAGCGTCGCCGAGCTTTTGGGCGGATTGATAAGCGCCTGATCGAGCGATACGCTGATGCCGCCGCCGCTATTCCCCGCGCTGTTGCCGGTGATCGTCACATTGGTCAGCGATGCGTCGCCGCCGTTGAACACGCTCAACGCCCCACCGAGGCTGCCTGCCCGATTGCCGGTGAACGTCACCCGCTCAATCGTGGCGCTGGCGCTCGCCAGGTCCACCCCATTGCCAAGCACCTCGATGCCGCCGCCGCGCCCTGCCCGCCCATCGCGCACAATGCTGTCACGCAGGGTCAGGCTCGTTCCCGGCATTACCAGAATAACGCCGCCGCTGCCAGGAACTTCGCCGTTGCCGCGCAGGGTCACGCCAGTGATCGTCACGCTGGCTGTTGCAAGGAGGTGAAAGACGCGATCGCCGCCAGCGGCGACGATGGCGGTCGTGGCGGCGCCAGCGCCGATCAACGTCAGATCGCCGCGGATGTCGAGATCGCCATCGGCGTTATCATCTTCCAGGGTCGTGGTGAGCGTCAGCGTGTAGGTTCCGGCTGGCAGGATGACCGTATCGGGACCGGGATTGGCGTTCGCGGCGCTGATCGCTTCACGCAGCGAACAATCGGCGCCGCAGACGCCATCGGCGGTATCGACCGTTTTGGTGACGGTGAATGTCTGCGGCGCAGCGGTCGCTGGCATGTGCACCGGTAATGCAGCCGCTACCAGCACGATCAACAGAGCGGCAGGGAAACGCATCGGGACTCCTGAGCGCATGATGAACCTCTTCAAGCGACGAATCTGAAAGGATTGTACTATGAACGCAACGGCAGTTCCATAGTACCACGGTTGCCTTCATGCCAGGTTTGACATGCCCCCTTCAGCGTGCTATACTATGTGTCGCTGTGGGGGTGTAGCTCAGCTGGGAGAGCGCGACAATCGCACTGTCGAGGTCAGGGGTTCGAGCCCCCTCACCTCCACCACAGTACGGGGCAGTAGCTCAGTTGGGAGAGCGCAACGCTGGCAGTGTTGAGGTCAGGGGTTCGAGCCCCCTCTGCTCCACCAGATCGAACGGCAGGCATTGCCTGCCGTTTTGCGTTGTCACGATTGCTCATTCATCAGGCGCTCGTAGCACGTCGGGCAGATCGTATGGCTGAATGACACATCGGCGTGCGTTTCCAGGTAAGTCATCACACTGACCCAATCGCCCTGCTCGTCGCGAATATTGTTGCCGCACCATGCGCAGATCGGAATGATCCCCTTCAGGGTCTTGATCGTCGCCAGCGCCTCTTCCAGCGCAGCATTCTTGCGTTCGAGATCGCAGTGCAGTTTCCGCAGCGTCAGATGCGTGTGAACGCGCGCCAGCACCACATCGACGTTGATCGGCTTGGTGATGTAATCAACGGCGCCGGCGCGCAGCCCGGTCACTTCATCAACAGAATCGGTCAGCGCCGTCATCAGAATGACCGGAATATCCTTCGTGCGCGGGTCGGCTTTCAGGCGGCGACAGGTCTCAAAGCCGTCGATGCCGGGCATCATCACATCGAGAACGATCAGATCGGGCTGCACATCGACAGCAGTTTGCACCGCCACATCGCCTCGCTCATTCAGCAGCACTTTGTAGCCCGCGCGCCTCAATCCCGTGAAGAGCACCGCGAGATTGGCAGGCGTGTCATCAACGACAAGAATCGTGGCTGGCGGCTGGGTCATAGGTCTGCTCCGATCTGGTTCAGGAATTCCTGTAACTGACCAATCTGGAAATGCGCCAGATAGTGTTGCACCTGCGCAGCAAACATCGCCGTCTGCGGCATATCCCGCATCAGTGCGTCGATCGTGCGCTGAAGAGCGTCGATATCGCCAATGCGCGCCAGCGCGCACAGCGTGTCGAGCATCGCTCGCGGCGGCGGCGCGAACGCCATGTGATGACCGCGATCTGCGGGCGGTTCGGCGTACCGCCATTCGACCTGCGGGAGAAGGCGCTGAAGCGTTTCAATCAGGAGGTTGCGGTTGATCGGTTTCGGGATGAACGCCTGGGCGCCAGCGTTCAAACTCTGGATGCGGTCGTCCGGGTAGGCGCTGGCTGAACTTACAATCAGCACCACATGGTCATGTGCAGGATGCTGACGGATGCGACGGATCATCTCCAGTCCATTCAATCGCGGCATGACCAGATCGAGGATGACAACATCGGGGTTGAACTCAGCCATGCGCTCAAGCCCGGCAATTCCATCGTGCGCCTCAGCCGTCGTGAACCCCAGCGATTGCAACATGTCGCGCAGAATGGCGCGATTGTCCGGGTGGTCATCGACAATCAATACGTTCGGCGCCGGACCTGCGATCCCGACGATCCGACGCTCAACCGACGATGCAACCGTCATCTCAGGCTTCGCAGCGGGCAACGGTATCTCGAACCAGAAGCGACTGCCAGCGCCCGGCGCGCTTTCCACCTGCAACGTTCCACCCATCAGCGCAACCAGTTCCCGTGCAATCGTCAGTCCCAGTCCGGTTCCTTCGTCTCTAATCTGGTCATCCACCTGTTCAAATGGTTTGAAAATGATCTCGAGGTGCTCTGGCGCAATCCCGATGCCCGTGTCAATCACCTGAAAGCGGACGAAGTGCAGGCGGTCGGACGCGGCGTCGACCTTGAGCATGACCTTCCCCTGACGGGTAAACTTGATCGCATTGCTCAACAGATTCACCAGCACCTGCGACAGACGTTTCTCATCACCCACGACCTGGCGGGGCAGGCTGGCAATCTCCCGCACAAACGCCAGATTTCTGGCGGATGCCCGCTCCTGCATCATATCGCCGATGCTCGCCAGCATGGCGGAGATATCAAACGGGCTCAGGTGCAGTCGGATCTTTCCAGCTTCGATCTTTGCCAGGTCGAGCAAATCATCGATAAGACTCAGCAAATGCTCGCCGCTCGACCGGATGACGCGCAGGCTGTTCTGCGCGTGAGCGGGAAGGGCGGGATCGCCGTGCAGGATCTGAGCGTAGCCAAGAATGCTGTTGAGCGGAGTGCGCAGATCGTGGCTGATATTGGACAGAAAGACGCTCTTGGCGCGGTTGGCGGCTTCAGCGGCGCGGCGCGCCTGATCCGCCGCCTCTTTCGCAGCCCGCAACGATTCTTCACTATTGCGTTGCTCTGTAATGTCGAACATCAACCCCAGGATTGCAGTCACCTCACCGTCCACCCTGACCGGCGCGATGATCTGTTTAAAGAGGCGCGGTTGCCCCTGAACCAGGAGCGTATGCTCGAAGGCAACCGTTCTCCCCTCCCATGCACGCGACTCGTATGGCGTCCATTCCGCCTGGACCGCGTTGATGTCAGCGTCCTGATCAGCCTGGGAGTCGCTGCTCATCAGCCCCCGCAAAATCGAGTTTTGCATCATGTACCTGCCATCGGGGTCCTTTGCCCACAGCGCAACCGGCATATGTTCGATCAGCGTGTGCAAACGCGCCTCGCTCGCGCGCCGCGCATACTCCGACTGGCGGTAATCGCGCCAGAGAAAGACCGATTGCAGGGCGCTGCTGATTTCCTGCGCCAGCATTTGATACACCCTGCCTTCACGCGGACCAACCTGCACTGCCATAAATCCGAAGTCGCGCAGCCCAAAAAAGAGCGGATTGACGACCAGCGCATACTGCTGGCGATCACGCAGCAACGTCTCCGGCGCAATCTGGCGGTTGGGGAACTGAATGCCCTCCGGCGGCAATGGCAGCTTGCGCCCATCGCGCAGCGCCAGCACGACTCGCCCGCGCTCCGGCGCTTCCCGCATCGTCGTGTTCGGGAAATCATCGAACAGAACGAGATGACAATCACGGATCTGGAGTTCGGGCAGGCGTTGCGCCAGCATCTCGAGCAGATGATCGACATCCTGGGTGATGAGCATGGACTGGCTGATTTCGAGCAGCGCATGAGCCTGCTCGATCGTCGTGGTGCGCAACTCAATCCTGGCGCGCTCGCGTTCCTGCGCCAGCGCCAGGCGAACCCGCTGCAAGAACACGAGACTCGCCTGCGGCAGCCGGTCAGGGCGATCAAGCGCAGCAGCGACCAGATAGAGCAGCTCGGAGACCAGATCGTGCCATTGCGCCATCTCCTGACGGGTGCGCTTGCGTGACAGCTCATGCTCAAACGCGCTCCAGAACTGATCCTGCCGCTGGTTGACCCTGTCTGGCGCTCCAGGTGACATCCCGTCGATCAATGCATCCAGCCAGGATCGTTCCGCTGTCGCATCTAGAGATTCGCGGAGACGCACCATCTGCGCAATCAGAAAATCGCCGGACGGTTCAACCGGCGCGGTCGGAGTAATGGTCGCAGCATCACCAGCGCGTGTCAGGCAAGCCAGCGACCAGCACCCGCACGATTGACGAACAATCAACCGGGCAGGGACGTGGATCAGATCAGGGACGCGCTTCCCGTTAATCAGGTCAAGGATCGCGTCCACGGCGACGACGCCTGCTTCGTAAAACGGTTTCGCCATGACGGTGATCGGCAGTCCCAGGGTCTGCGCATCCAGATGATCGTTGAACCCGGCAACCGCAACCTCTTCCGGGATGCGCACGCCGTACTCCTGGAGCGTTTGCAGCGCGCCGACGGCGTAATCGACCTCAGAGCCGATAACGGCGTCAAAATCGACGCCGGGGCGCATGCGCCGACTGCCAATCAGTATGTGCATCGCTTCGGCGCCGACAATTTTCCCCCACTGTGACGCCTGGCAGACCAGCCCAGGATCAAAGGGGACGCCATATTGCCGGAGCGTCTCCTGATACGCCAGAAAGCGTTCCTCGCTTTCCCAATGGCGTAAAGGACCGCGAATGAACACAATCCGGCGTCGCCGGTGACGCTCAATCATGTGCTCCATCAGCGCACTCATTCCCTGGCGCGTATCGGTGACGACCGAAGGCGCGCCCGCAATGCGCCCTTCGTAGTTCACGATGGGCAACCGCCGATAGGGAGCGATGAACTCCTCCATCTCAGCGTCGTCCAGGTTCATGCCAAATCCCGCCCTGCTTCCGCCCCAGGTAATGAGTCCATCGAGACGCGGACTGTTCGCCAGGGAGAAGAAGGAGAATGCGGGCAATGTCTGGGGGTAAGGAACCCGAAGTAATGGTTGTCCACGGGTTGGGAGCGTTCCCCCCATAAAACAAAACAGGTTGGCGTTTCGTCTGCGTACAGCATCGACAACGCCCAACCAGAACGGCTGATGGACAATCGAGGTCAGAAGACCAATAGTCGGTTGTGCATCACGGAGCGCCCGATTGGTCATAGGCGACCACTGCTACAAGCGGTCTTCCGCCAGCAGTCTTTCCAATTGGTCTGGCGGCAGCGCGCGACCAAAAAGCCATCCCTGGGCATACTCGCACCGCAGGGCGCGCAGCTCATTCGCCTGCTCCGCTGTTTCGACGCCTTCAGCAACCACAGTCATGCCCAGCGAGTGCGCCAGGGTGATGATCGCTTTAACGATCTCGCGATGTTCCCGCCCTACACTCAGACGCCCGATAAACACCCGATCAATCTTCAAGGTGTCAACCGGAAACTGACTCAGATAACTGAGCGATGAGTAGCCCGTGCCAAAATCATCGATGCACACGCCGACGCCGAGGGATCGGAGTTCGTTTAATTGCGCGGTCGCCGCCTCACGATGGGTGATGAAGGTATTCTCGGTGATCTCCAATTTGAGCGCCCACGGCGGCAGATCATGCCTGGCAAGCGCATCGGCGACCTGCGCCGCCAGGTCGGATTGCGCCAGTTGATGCGCCGACAGGTTGACATTCACCCATAATCTGGCATGGTGAGGATAGCGCGACCGCCACGTGTGCAATTGACGACAGGCTTCCTGCAAGACCCACTGACCAATGCCGTTGATCAGACCGGCTTCTTCAGCCAGAGAAATGAACTGATCGGGAGATATGAGACCATGCTGGGGATGCATCCAGCGCGCCAGCGCTTCAACCCCGACGACCCCACCGTTGACGAGCGCGACAATCGGCTGGTAATAGACATGCAACTCGCCGTGCTCAATGGCGCTGCGCAGATCGTTTTCGAGCTGGAAATGACTGAGCGCTTTGCGGCGCATATCCGGGTCGAACACCACGTGACGAGCGCGTCGACCTACCTTCGCCTGATACATCGCCGTGTCAGCGTCGCGC
>JAUQOW010000020.1 GCA_030550675.1 Chloroflexota bacterium | reverse complement strand
GGCGTCAGGATGCGGAAAACACCCCTCGCACCCTGAAAACTCTACTCCTGAGACGCCCCCCCTGTGGACGCCCGCTGCGGGGCATGCGCGGGGACCTGACCCTGCGTGGCGCGGATCGACGCAGGGCGGAAGCAGGGCAGGCATGCACAGGGACCTGCCCCTACACTGGCGGGGGCGTTCGGCATTGGCGCGCCCGTGAGGTCGCCACTGTAGGGGCGCCCCCCTGTGGGCGCCCGCTGCAGGGCAGGCGCAGGGTCCTGCCCCTCCGTGGCGCAGATCGACGCGGGACAGGCGCAGGGTCCTGCCCCTCCGTGGCGCAGATCGACGCGGGGCAGACACAGGGGCCTGCCCCTACGTGACGCAGATCAACTGGGGCAGGCAGGCGCGGGGACCTGCCTCTACATCCTAACCTGGTCAATGGTTCCTTCTGGGTTTTCCTAACCCCTAACCCTTAACCTCTAACCTCTACTCCAGCGACTCGAGCAGCAGTTCCGCCATATCCTTGCGCGCCAGTTGCTCATCGACGCCAGCGTTCTTGGCGGCGTCCTCGAACATGACCATGCAGAAGGGGCAGGCGAGCGCCAGGGTTTCCGGCTTCTCCTGCATCAACTGCTCGAGGCGGATGGCATTGACGCCGCGCTTGCCCCACCCCTCCATCCAGACATTGCCGCCGCCGCCGCCGCAGCACATCGCGCGTTCGCGGTTCCAATCGGGCGCTTCGACGAGTTGCACGCCAGGGATGGCGCGCAGCACATTGCGCGGCGCGTCGTAAATGTCGTTGTAGCGTCCAATGTAGCAGGGGTCGTGGTAAACGACCTTCTGATTGATCGGTCGCTTCGGCGTCAGTTTGCCTTCCCGCACCAGTTGCGCCAGCAGGTCGGTGTGGTGAATGACCTCGTAATCGATGCCGGCGCGCCCGCCGAACTGTGGATACTCATTCTTGAGCGTGTTGAAGCAGTGCGCGCATGTCGTCACGATCTTCTTGAACTTATACTGGTGCATGGTCTCGATATTTGCCTGCGCCTGCGCCTGGAACAGCAGCTCCTCGCCCATACGCCGCGCCGGGTCGCCGGTGCAACTCTCCTCCTCGCCGAGGATCGCGAAATCGACGCCAGCGCGTGTCAGCAGTTGCACCATGGCGCGTGCGACACGCTTTGAGCGTTCATCGTAGGCGGGCGCGCAGCCGACCCAGTAGAGCACCTCGGCGCTCTCCTTTTCCGCCATGGTCGGCACGTCCAGCCCGTCAGTCCAGGCGGTGCGCTCGCGCGCTGGCAGACGCCACGGATTGCCGGCGCGCTCAATGCCTTCCAGCACTCGCTTGACATTCGACGGCACCTCGCTGCGGATCATCGTCAGGTTGCGGCGCACGTCCACAATCAGATCGACGTGCTCGATCATCGCCGGGCACTCTTCCATACAGGCGCGGCACGTGGTGCAGGACCAGATTTCGTTCTCAGTGTAGATTTCATGCTCGATCAACGGCAGCGTCTCGCGGTCGCCATCGATCTTTGCATAGACAAACTGGCGCTCTGCGACCGGCTTGGGCGCCTCATTGTACTGGTCGGTCGTCAGCACTGTGTGCGCGCGTCCCAGGCTGCCGTCGTGGAGCAGCACCGGCTCGCCGCGCTGCAGATTCGCCATCTTGGTGATCAGGAACTTGGGCGAGAGTTGCGAACCCGATGCATATGCCGGACATTTCGACTGGCAGCGCCCGCACTGCATGCAGGCATCAAAATCGAGCCGCTGCTTCCAGGTGAAATCCGCCAGCGTCGCAACGCCAAGACGCGGTTCGTCCTTCTCGATCTCGGCTTCCAGATTCGGAATAGGCGTTAGCGCCCCTTTCGGCTCCAGATCGCGGAAGAAGGTGTTCAGCGGCGTGTAGATGATATGCTGAAGTTTTGAGAACGGGATCGATGCCAGGAATGCAGCGGTAGCCAGCGTATGGCTGAACCAGAAGAACAGGTGCAGCCCCAATCCGACCGGACTGCCATCTCCCAGTCCGACATTCCGGAAGACAGTCGCCAGTCCGTAGCCGACAAACGCGCGCGGCGCCCAGTCTTGCGTGAAGACCGGGATGCCGCCAATGGTCTGATTCGCCAGGCGCAACCCTTCGATGAAGTAGCCGCTGATTCCGATGTATCCGAGCACAACCAGCGCCCACAGGTCGGTTCGTCGATTGTGCAGCCGATCAGGATGCTTCGTATAGCGGCGGTATGCCATCCAGATGATGCCAGCAAGAAATACCAGACCCATAAAATCCATGATCAGCTCATAGTTCTTGTAGAACTCGCCGACCAGGATTTTCCCGGCATTCTCACCCATCAGCGGGATGGTAAAGTCCTCCTCGACCGCGATAATATCGGTGCCAATGAACAACGCCAGAAACCCGAAAAAGACCAGCGCGTGCATCACGCCGGGGCGTCGGTCTTTGAGGGTTTTCTTCTGCCCGAAGACCTGCACCAGGAACTCGACGGCGCGCGCGCCGAGGTTTTGGATCCGCGCATCGGGACGCCCCTTGCGCCAGCGGTTGACATCGCGCAGCACACCCCACGTCAGAACAGCCAGAACGATAAGGGAAGAGCCATACACGGTCAGTGAACCAAGCGTCTCGCCGACATTCCAATAGATTTGACGGAAGGCTTCGGTCATACGGAGCTCCCCAGGGCCTCAGGGCCAGAACTATAATGGCGTGCATCCAGGTATCCGCCGCAGCGAGGGACGGGCGTAACTCAGGCGGGGCGCATCACTGCGCGATGCTCATGAACAATAGCAGATGTGTCAATGCTTCCGTAGCATATCATGATTAATGTACTGCGTCAAAATCGCGCATAAGATGTACAGAGCGCGTACAAATGCTTTACATTGCGCTGATATGCTGCGTGGCCTGTCACAATCCTAACATACCGCCACGGGACGCAGAGAGAAGAGGAGGTGTCAGGAGGTTAAAGGTTCGTAACCGCAGGGGGAAGGGTCCAAAAACACACAGGGGGCAGGCATCAGCGCCTGCCCCCTGTCTGTGCCTGATAGCGGCATCACTGTCCCACTACCGGGCTTCCGGCTTGCCCGACATGATCATCGACAGGAAGAACAACGCTGCGACGATAAACACGATGATGAAGAAGCCAACCACAAACGGCGTCATGGCCAACCTCCTTTCGTCAGGTTTGAAAGCAGCGTCTCATGATGTGAATATCGATATTCCATCAACTTTTTTCTGTTTTCAGTATATCACGCCTCCTAAGAGATTGCAAGGCTTGCATCTCTCCAGATATGCCAGATCTTGCATTTTTCTAACAGATATCTAACGTTGTTCTAATGAAAGCGCTTCTTTCATCGCCCGAACCTCTTTTTTTGCATAACGACGAAGTCGCCTGCGCGAGCATAGTCGCTGTTCGTCGATCAACACGCTGTGCGTTATGTCGCACCGGTTTCCCTTTTCTTGATTGATGTATGCAGCATGCCCTACACCGCCCTGCTATGCTGCGACGCGCAGCACAATCTTGGTTGCGCGCGTCGCGCCAGCGATCAACTCTGCGAATGCCGCCGGCCCCGCCGCCAGCGGACGTTCTTCGAGCCAGTCGCCGTCGAGCGACACCCATCCCGCCGCCAGAAGATCGAGCGCGCGCCTGAAATCGGCATCGCTGTAGGTGAAACTGCCCACGACCGTGATCTCCTGGCGAACGACGTAATTGGCGGCGAACATCGACTGTTCCTCGTGCAATCCGATGTAAACCGCCCGCCCGCCCGGCGCAATGGCGCGCACCGCCTGCTCGCGGGTGATGGTCAGCCCCACTGCATCGATCGCAGCATCCGCGCCGCCTGGCGCCAACGCCTGCACTGCCGCGAGCACATCATCGCGTGCATTCACAGTCGCGGTTGCGCCCCAGGCGCGCGCAACCGCCAGGCGGCGCTCGGAAACATCGCTGATCAGTATCTGATCCACGCCAGCGGCGCGCGCCGCGATTAAACAGAGCAGTCCAATCGGTCCGGCGCCCAGAATCACGAGGCTTTGCGGTGCGCCAGCGTGCGCCACGGCGCGCACGCTGCACGCCAGCGGCTCGGTGAGCGAACCCAGGGTCAGCGACACGTGATCCGGCAGGGGAACGCAGAGGTGCGCGGGCACTGCGACATACCCGGCGAATGCGCCTGGACGATGCGCGCTGATCAACTGTCGGTTGCGGCACAGGTTGTTCTTCCCCGCTCGACAGAGATCGCATGCGCCGCATGTGACGAGGGGGTTGAACGTCACTCGCGTGCCAGCCCGTGCAGGCGAGCCGTCGCTCAGCAGTGCATCGCTGTCGAAGGCGATCCGTCCCGCGGCTTCGTGCCCCATGATCAGCGGCGGCTTGCGCAGGCTATTCTCTCCCAGATATCCGCTCAGTTCCGACCCGCAGATTCCAACCGCTGCAACTTCGACCAGCACCTCACCCGGTCTCGGCTGAGGCACGGGTTCGCGCCGCACTTCCATCTTGCGCGGTCCCAGCCAGACCAGCGCTTCCATTGTATTGTCGTGCATCCCTTTCACCTGTATTGTCGCACTGCTCGTTAAAGCATCCAGACACAGAGGACGCAAGACGCCCTCATGCGACTGCGGAACCGCCGCCCTTGCACCTCACACCCCGCACCCTGCGCTTCGCGCCTCAGATATACTCCAGTTGGCTCACCCGTCGTCGCCACTCGGTCTTGATCTCTACCTGCGTGCCCTTGCTCTCTTGAAAATCCATCAGCAGGCGGTTGAAAACGTTGGGTTGGTCGAGAAAGGGGAAATGGTTTGATCGCGGCAGTTTGATGACCTGTTGCATTGAAGCGTGGTCATCGTGCAGAAAACGCGCCTGGTCAGGCGACACAATCGCGTCCTTTTCGCCGAAGACCGCCAGCAGCGGCGTTTCCAGGCGTTCCAGGTCTCCGCGCAGATCGGTCTCGGCGACTGACGCGATCACACGTTGCACCACTGTTTCAGAAAGGCTATCGGTATCCTCGATAATTTCGTTCAAAATCTGCGGATAATCGACATTGAGCTGCCGCATCAGGCGCGTCCAGACATTGCCGGGCGCGACGCGATTGAAAAGGCGCGACAGGGCGCTGGGACGAATATGGTTTTGAATCTGTGATCCCTGGATTGGGGTGCTGACGATCATGAGGCGGGTGAAGCGGTCCGGATGCTGGCTGGCGGCGCGGAGCGCAACCATTCCGCCCAATCCGTGCCCGACGACGCTGGCTCTCGCAATGCCGAGCTGGTTCATGAAGCGCATGACCAGATCGACGTACTCCGCAATGGAAAATGCGCCGTCGCGTCGGTCCGACTCGCCAAACCCCCAGAAATCGATGGCGAACGTGCGATACCGTTCGGCGGCGTGCTCCATCGTCGGCAACCAGTAGCGCCACGATCCAAGCCAGCTGTGCAGGAAGATCACCGGCGCGCCGCGGCGACCGACGACCTCATAGTGCACTAATCGGTTGTCGATATGGATCGCGCTCATGATCGACTCTGCTTCGTCGCTTCCGTTTCGGACTCTGACGCTGGCTGGGTCAGCGGGATAATAAAACTGAAGGTGCTGCCTTTGCCCGGTTCACTTTCTACCCACATCTGACCGCCGTGCATTTCGACATACGACTTGGCGATCGACAACCCGAGACCGGTGCCGCCGGCTTCATCGCGGAGCGGGTTGTCGGCGCGGTAGAAGCGACGGAAGAGATGTTGCTGCTGTTCGGGTGAAATGCCGACGCCATTGTCGATAACATCAACCTGGAGCAATCCGGCGGGGTTCAGTCCGGCGCGCAGCTTGACGATGCCTTCAGGGTAGGTGTACTTCACTGCATTCGACGCCAGGTTCAGCACCACCTGGGTCAGGCGCGTCTCATCAGCCATCACTGGCGGCGTCTGTTCAGCAACCTCAATGCTGAACGACAGGCGCTTGCGTTCAATCTCGGCGCGCAGCATCTTCCTGACTTCCTCAAAGATATCGCCGATGAAGACGCTCTCAAAGTTCAGCTTGACCTTGTTGTCGTCAATCCGTCCGATCTCCAGAATATCGTTGATCAGGTTCATGAGGCGGTGCGTGTTGCTCTTGACCACGTTCAGGAACGACGTCTGACTTTCATTGAGCGGTCCGCTGGCGCCGAGCATGAGGAGATCGACATATCCCTTGATTGATGTCAGCGGGGTGCGCAACTCGTGCGAGACGTTGGAAATAAACTCGCGTTTTGCGCGGTCGGCTTCGACTTCGCGGGTAATATCGTGGAGCACGACCACGCTGCCGTAGATCGCATTGCGCGGTCCTACCCAGGGTGCGAAATTCAAGACAATCGATTGCGTTGGTTCTGGCAGCTCCAGCACCCGGTTATGGTTCTTTTGCGCTTCAGCAAGCGCCTGCAACCCCTGACGCAGCCCTTCGTAGATGCGTCGAGCGCGTTCGGCGCCCTGGTCGTCCTCACAGTACTCGGCGATCCGCGCCAGCGGCTTATTGGCGACAAACCGGGCTGGAATGCCCAGGATCTGTTCGGCGGCTGCATTGTAGAGCACGATGTTCTGATCTTCGTCAACGACAATGACCCCTTCGCCTAGGCTCTGGAGGATCGCCTGGTTCTTGCTATTCTCTTCGCGCTGCTGTGACCACAACTCGCCGCGCTCTGTGGCGATTTCATTGATAATCGTGTAGAGCATGGCGTTATGGATGACGATCGCCACTTCATTGGCAATAGTCGCCAGAAGTTGCAGTTGATCCTGACCAAAGAAGTTGACTTGCGGGCTGGTCAGAATCAACACTCCCTGCGGTCCGTCCTGGGTCATTAACGGCGCAGCGATGACCGACCGCACTTCCTCAGCGCGTCCTTCTTCGCGCAGCCAGCGCGCATCGTTGCGCACATCGGCGATACAGACCGCTTCCTGATGGTGCATGACCCATCCCGAAAGTCCCAATCCCTTCTCAAAAGTGATCGGTATATGCTTCGACTCAACGGTTCCATCAATGTTGAGCACAGCCCGGCAGATGAGCTGTCCGCTCTGGAGGTCCTTGAGCATAATCGAGCCGCGCCGTGCGCCGACCGCTTCAGACGCGAGCGCCAGGGTGCGGTTCAGGGTCGTTTGCAAGTCAAGGCTGGCAGTCAGTTCCAATGTAATCCTGTGCACCGCCTGTAGCCGGTCGCGTTCGGCGGCGAGGCGGGCGTTGGCTTCCTGGAGCGCCGCTGTGCGTTCACTGACCAGTTGCTCAAGTTCTGCGTTAAAGCGCCGCACCTCATCAAACAGGCGCGCGTTGCGGATCGCCTGCGCCGCCTGGCTTGCCAGCGCGAATGCGAGTTGTGCATCCTCTTCGTCGTAGGCGCCGACGGTTGTGCTGTCGACGTTGAGAATGCCGATGACGTCATCGCCGAGCAGCAGCGGGGCGCCGATCCAGCCGCGGATGTGTTCCGTGCCATCATCGACGCTGGATGGCGGCGCCTCGCGCGCATCAATCAGAACGTAGGGACGGCGAGTGTGCAGCACCCGCGCCAGCGACGGATCATCATCGACGCGCAGTTGGAGATGTTCAACGCGCTCGCGGATCGACTCGTCAAAGCCGCGCGCCGCCACGATGCGCAACATGTCCCCTTCGCGCAGCATGAGCGAAGCCGTGTCATAGGGAACGATCCGCGCCAACTGGTCGAGGATCATGCCAAAAATATCGTCGAGCGCCAGCACGCCGGTCATCATCTGCGCGACTTCGCGCAGCGTATCCGCCACCCGGCGGCGCTCCTGTTCGCTCTGGAACAGGCGAACATTGCTCAACGCGATAGCCGCCTGATTGGCGACCGTCATTAAGAAGCGCTGTGCATCCTCGTCGAACCGTCCTGGCTCATAACTCTGGACATTGAGGACGCCAAGGACCTCATCGCCCTGAATGATCGGCGCACCCAGCCAGGAACAGATCGGCGGCTTGTTGAGATCGGCGGGGTGCAGCGCCACGGCGTCAACCTCCTGCTGGGTGCGCAACAGGAGCGGACGACGCTCGAGAATCACCGTAGGCGTCAAGCCGCCCGCCAGATCGTCGAGAACAATAACCTCCGTTTCTCTCTCAGGCGCACGACGGCCATCTTCATAGACCAGCGGGAATGTCAGGCGGCGCGTTTTAGCGTCGTACAGGGCAATAAACGATTGGGACGTGTCGAGCACTTCGCTCATGCCGCGGTGGAGCGCCTCCAGAATCTCCTCGGTGCTGAGCGAAACATTGATCGCCTGACTGATATGGTTTAACGCCGTCAACTCAGCGATCCGGCGCTCGCGTTCGGCAAACAATCGCGCATTTTCGAGCGCAATCGCCGCCTGATCGGCGATGCCTGCCAGCAACGTGACCTCGTCGGCGCTGAACGCGCGCTGCGGCACGGTCATCACGCTGAGGACGCCGATGGTCTGTTCACGGTAGACAACCGGAACGCCCATAAATGAGGTGTATTGATGCTCACGGTTGAACTGCGGATAGAGCGACGTGCCATCTTCCTCAACATTTGCCACCACCAGCGGCTGACCGCTGGCAGCGACGCGCCCCGTCAATCCTCTGCCGATTGGCACGCGCAGCACCCGCGCCATATCGATCGGGATGCCCTGCATGGCGGCTGGCGTCAGGAATCCGTCGGCATCGATCTTCCAGAGCGCGACGGTATCGACCTGCAACTGTTCGGCAACAATCGCCATGAGCGATTGCAACACGTCGTCCGGTTTGAGCGAAGAACTGAGGACCTGTGCAGCCCGCAGCAGCGCCGATAGTTCGCTGACCTTGCGCTGTAACGCCATTGCGCTGTCGCGCGCTTCGGTGAACAGCCGAATATTCTGCACGCCGAGCGCCACCTGCACTGCGACGGTATTCAGGAACGCAAGCTCGCGATCGCCATACGCGCGCGGCATGCCGCTTTGCAGCACCAGCACGCCGACAACCTCGCGCTCGCCGACGACGAGGGGCACGCCGACGCACGAGGCGAACACACAATCCGTTTCTCCCGAAAGCGCGGCGTCCAGGCAGGCATCCACCGCCGCATCCCGCCGATCGTCCAGTCGGATCGGTTGCTGCGCATCGACCACGCGCCGGATCAGACCATTGGGGGAAGGCGCGCGGTTCATGCGCCGATACAGGCGCTTTCCGGCGCTGGCAACGAAGGTCTGACCTATTTGATCGCTGTTGGCATCATAGACGCAGGCAGCGAATCCATCGATGGGAAGGAAGCCAGCCAGCGCCTCGTAGACGCCAGCGAACATCTGCTCAATATCAAACGTCGAACTGGTGATGTGACCAATGTGATTGATCAGGTTCAGTTCGTTGATGCGCTGCCCGCGCTCTGCGAAGAGTTGCGCATTCGACAGCGCAACCGCAAGTTGATTGGCGACAGTCGACAGCCACTGCACGTCGCGTGCGCTGAACGCACGCGGCTCAAAGCTCTGCACCGAGAGCACGCCGATGGGCTGGTTCTGGCGCATGAGCGGAATGCCCACCCACGATCGAATCGGCTCTCCCAGGTTGACCGGCGTGACCGGCAGGCGATCCTGTTCTTCCGAAAAATCCTCGATGTAGAGCATTTTCCGGTGCTCGATCACCCAACCGCTCAACCCGCTGCGCGGAATGATGCGCTTGTGCAGATGCGCTGCCGTGGCGCCTTCTCGCTTGAACATCTCGAAGCAGAGTTCATCACGGAACGGATTGTACGATGCCACAAAGCAGAACGACGGCGTTCCGACGTGCGCCTCGATCTCGGCATAAATCCGGTCGAGCAAACTGTCGAGATCGAGCGAAGAGACCATTGCAGCGCTGGCGCGGTAGAGAGACGCCATCTGCTTCGCCTGGGACCGCGCTTCGCGCAGCAGCATGGCGTTTTCGATGGCGATCGCCGCCTGATCGGCGAAAATCTCGAGCGTCTCGACAGAGCGAGGGGTGGGGAGTTGACGGTCATACGGCTCATCGACCACCATAATCCCCACCAACCGCGACTTGCTTCGGTAGAGCGGGACGATCAGGACATCATCGATCTGCCACTCATCCGGCGTGCGCGTTCCTTCTGTCTCCAGGGGCGAGAGCAAGCGCAGATCCGCGCCGTCGACCAGTTCCCGTATGCGCTGACCGGGCACAAAAAAGCTCCGACCGATACGATAGTGCGGATCGAGCAGTTGTTCGATCACGGATACCGGCAGATGACGGCGACGCAGGCGCTCAATTTCGGCGAGCGGCAGCCCGGCGGCGGCGACGAGCGAGACGGTTGCGCTCTCATCGTTATCGTTATCGTTATCGATCAGGTAAAACGCAACCGACCGGAAACGCGCAGTCTCGGCGACGCTGAAGGCGATCTGTTCAAGCACGTCATCGAGCGACCGGTCGGCGCGCATTTCCTGCCCAATGCGCAGCACCTCATTGAGCGTCGTTGCGCGTTGCGCCAGCAGGTCGCGCTGGCGGCGCTGTTCATGGTATCGTTCTTCGTTGCCAATCGCCAGCGCGATCTGATCAGCGACGGCGCGAATGAAATCGAGCGCATCGCGATTAAAAGCGCGCGCCCGCGTACTGTGCAGATTGATGACGCCGATGACCTGTTCTTCATAATAGATCGGCGCTGCCAGCGTCGATGCTGGCGCCGGTCCGATCGCCGCCAGGCGATCGTCATCGGTCAGTTTCTCGACAATCCGCGCCTCGCCGCGCGCCATCACGCTGGCAGCGATGACGTTGGCGCCATCCAGCGTCGCATTGATCAGGCGGTCGTGATCGCCAGGCGCATATCCTTCAGCGACGATCAGGCGCACCGGTCCATTCTCGCCGACGGATCGCAGCGCGACATACGTTTGCGGTGAAACCGCTACGCCAAAGGCATCGGATTGCTCCATCTCAAACGCTTCGCGCTCCACCGCATAGCCGCGCAGTGCAACGTACCCCTGGGTGGCGTGAGTGGCTCGCAACGCCTCTTTCAGCGCAAAGTCGAGAATATTGTGCAGATAGAGCGTGGAGGTCAGTTCACGGCTGATGCGTTGCAACGAGCGCAGTTGCAGCAGGCGACTCTGGAGATGTTCGTCGTCCTCAGCGTAGCGTTGCGCGCTGGCGACAGCCTGCGCCGCCTGCGCCGCCAGAATGGCGATCAGGCGTTCTTCGTGTTCGCCGAAACGGTCGGGCTGAACGTCCAGCAACTCGAGAACGCCGACCACCTGATTCCCCACCTGCAACGGGATCGCCATATATGCACGAATGGGGCGCCCATCGGCGAAGGCGTCGAGTGCCGGAGGCACCGGAGCGTAGCGCATATCGGAGAGGCGAATCGTCCGCCGATGACGGGCGACCCATTCATTCAGCGCCTGACGGTTGTCCTCCGGGACGGACGCCGGCGATGCGAACGGAGCGCCGATGGTCGCCGCCGGTTCGAGCAGGCCTGTATCCGGGTTGATCAGGCTGAGGGCGGCGGCGGCGCACGGAATGAGTTGCTGCGCCCACCGGACCACCGCAGGCGAGAGTTCTTCCAGCGCAAGACCAGACCCCAGATGCGCGCTCAACGCGCGCAGCGTATCCATCTCACTGGCGTACTGGCGCTGGCGCGACTCGTCCGGCGTTTCAACGGTCGGTCCAGAGTCGTGGTGCAGCAGCGCGACGAGCAGTTCGATCTGATGCCGCAGGGTTGTCAGAAAGCCAGGGGCGAGTTGTTCATGATGAGCGGCTGGCATGCCAAGCCACAACATGCCAGCAGGTTCATCACGATAGTAGAGGGGCGCTTCGATCGTTTGGGCTGGAACAGGAATGGCGCGTTCAATCAGGCGCTGACGCCACTCTGGGCTGACGCCCCAACCGGCGCTGACCGGCGCCCCTCCGACCTGCACCATGATCACGCCCCACGGACAGGGCAGATGATCCTGCGCCAGTTCGGCGACACGTTGCACCAGGGACTGCGCATCGCCGCTGATGGATCGGCCGTACTCCGCCAGTCCTGTGAGAAGTTCCCATGCTCGAACGTGTGGTGACGTAACAGTTGTGGCGTCCATTGACAGGGACCTGTCGTCATGCCAGCGACGGCGTACAGCCAGACCGCCGACCTTTCATGCCCGCCCGATGACCATGTGGCTTTTCCGCCCCTGCTCACGCGCTTCAACAACGGCGCGCTGGCGAACCTCCTCGACGCTTTCGCTGAGCTCGCGAATATCGTAGAACGGACCGTCATCACTGGTCAGAACGCCGATCGAGAGCGACATCAACGGCAATTGGCGCACGCTGCCGTCTTCGCTCTGGACCGTGATATACCCGTTGCGACGATCCTTATAGTCGTAGTGCAGCCCAATATCAGCATCGAACCGGTCGCACAATCGCTGACAGATCGCCTGAATGGCTTGAGGCGTCGACGTAATCACGAACGACGGACCAACAATCATCTGCCCGGCGAAATCTTCGGGGCGCCCCAGATCGTTGATCGCCTCGCTGATCAGCAGGGCGGTGAATTTCAGCACCTCTTCGCCGACCATTGCGCCATAGGACTGGGTAAACGCATCAAAGCCGTTGATATGCACCAGCGCCAGCGCCCAACCGCTGCTGGCGAGCAGGGTGCGGTACTGCTCATTGATCAACTCGGCGGTCGGCAGGTTCGTGACCGGATGGGTCAGGTTCTTCTGGCGCGCCCGATCAAGGGCGCCCTTGACGATCGTATGCACCTCTTCAATGTCGAAGGGCTTGACAATGTAATACTCCGCCTGAACCTCGCCGAGACCTTTGAGCCGATCCTGCTTTTCGCCGCGCGCCGTCAGGAAGATGATCGGAATATGGCGGGTTCGTGCGCTCTGGCGCAGCGCCTTGCCGATTTCATACCCTTCCATGTCGGGCAAATTGACATCGAGCAATGCCAGGTTGGGCGGCGTCTTCCGGCAGATTTCGAGGGCGGTTTGACCGCGCATCGCGGTCATGACTTCATACCCCTGCGACGTAAAATAAATCTTGAGCAGACTGGCAATATCAGGGGCGTCTTCGACGACCAGGATTTTCTCTTTGCTCACGAAACAGCCTCCTAGCGTCGCGCAGGAACGGATTGCGCAAGCGACATCGATACCAGTATCGGACCGTGCGGCTCATCGTCGCCGTTGTGCGTAGCGGGGTCGTACCGCTGAGGCCAGCGGTAGATCGTGCGGCGCAGGTCGCCGTGCTCATCGGCATCGCTCTCATCGTCGCCTGCCAGATGAACCACGTTGTGCCCGATGACGGTATCCGGCGCCGAGTAGAGCAGCACGGTATTTGATTCTATCATACGTGCCGGGTACACGACAAAACCGCTGCCGATCTTCACATTATGACCGACGGCGGATCCCAGCACCGGCAATCCCACCTCGACCAATTCCGGTTTTTCGGCGCCCTTCCAGCGGTGGAAGGTGCGAATTGGGCGATTCAGCAGATGGAAGTCCGTAAAAATATTCCCGGCGCCGATGAACGTGTTCCGACCAACCACGCATAACTGCAGACAACTCAGCTGGGCGACCATCGAGTTTTCCATCAGCGTCGTCATAAACAGCCCGGCGTTGAATGGCAGGTAGCAGCGGTCGCTCACCACGCTCAACATAATCTGCGACCCCTGCATGATGTTGACGTTGTCGCCGATCAAACTGTTGGTGATCACAACGCCAGCGCCGATATAGACATTATTGCCGATGACCGTTGGTCCGTGAATAATCGCCGTCGGATCGATCGAACAATTTTTGCCGACCTTCACCAGGCGCGAGCATGCCAGGAAATGGTTGCGCCAGGGCGGAGCGAACGGGTTGAGGCGTTCTGCCAGCGTCGTCAATGATACTGCAATTTTCTCTTTCCAGCTTTCCTCGACCAGTTGCTCGTGGATCCGTCCCCACGAGAAGACGCCGAATGGCGAATTCGCCAGAAAGACATGCACCCAATTTTCGATGGAAAGGAACGCGCGCATGGGCACCTGAAACACCAGGTCGCCATGGCGCGCCATGTAACTGGGGATATGGTAGTACCCCATTTCGCGCGGCAGCGTATCGATCACCAGCGGCTCCGGGTCCGCATCGGGACCGCGCGGATAGTAGAACAGGTCGGCGACATATACGCCATGGCGTTCATCGAGGCGGATGCCTTCCTGGAGATGCAGGGCATGCGTGACGATAGCCGCATCGTCGCGTGCAAAGGCGATGCGGCAGGCGCGCCCGGTCCTGCGCGCTTCGCGGATGAAGGCGTCGATCAGATACTCATTGAAGAACAGATTATCGCGGTAGACGAGCAGTTCTTCATTGACCGGCGGCACCTCCTCAAGCGAGTCGACTTCCAATGCGCCGCGACAATAGGGAGCGAGCAGATCACGTTGCAACAGCCAGAGCGGTTTATTCAGCACGCGCAGATCGCGCGCCGGCTCGCCGAACGGGGGGATGAGCGTGCGCTCACGGATGATGATGCGTTTCATAGATGCGACTCCCCGCAACGATAGCCGGAATTGAAGGAGAGACAGAACCTCCTTCCAGGCTCTGTTCTGTACTATACAGAATAGGGAAGCGACCCTTCAAGGGCATGAGATTACAGTCGAATTACGCACCGGGGTCAACAAAGCGTATCGGAGACGGCGTTCTTTTCAGCTTCCGAAAACACAAAAACACACGTAGCGCCTAGCCCGACAGACAGAGCCGGACTATCGAACGTGCGTTTGTGCGTCATCTTTTGGAGCGTGCCCGTCCTGTCGGCGTTGTGCAAGACGTTTGCACCTCCAAAACAACGGTTACAGTGCGACGACTAATCGATCGGGTCTTTGTCAATGGCGAAGATGCAGCGTTCGCACCCCATGCCCTGGCACTCCGTCTGCTCGATACGGAACGAGTGACCGCCAGTTACCCAGGTGAGCGCTTCTTCGAGAATGCCCTGCGCCAGATGCCCGACGGGGCGATCTGACTTGCGCCCCCAGCAGATCGGGCATTTTTCAATAATGTAGAGGAATTGACCTTTACGCTCCTCAACATGGGATGGCTGATCGCTGAAGCGATCAAACGTCTGCGCCGTGGCGTTGAGGACGATCTTCATCTTCATCGTCATCGGCATAAGTTTCAGCGCAAGGTCAGCCATACCGAGGAGCGGACCGAATTCTTTCAGCCCCAGGTTGAACGCATAGCGTCCGGCGCGCAGTTCCATGCCGCGCGCGCCGCGTGGCCCGTACATCGTCTCCGTCGCTTTGGAGATCGCCGACAAATCCGAGAACGGAAATTCTCGCTTGAGGTTGTTCGGCGGGTAGTTATTGACCAGATGCCGGGTTCCGGCCAGGTTCAACAGCGCATTGACGCCATTTCGCCCCATGACGTCCTCGAGGCTGATAAGATACAGGCGGCCGATCAGGTTAGGGTAGTATCGCACCTCAAGTTCATCTGCGCTGCCACGCTCGTCAGGCATTGCCCGGCTCCTTAAGGGTCTCAGGAGTAAAGGATTAGTTAGAACGCGCCATCGGTGGATGGCTTGCATCATTGTACACGAAGGGATCGGGATCGTCAACAGCATGCACGAGGTTTCTTCGTATGAGGTTATGTCGTATGATTCGTGGTCGTCGGCGCTGCCGCCGTTTGCATCCTGCCTCAAGAATTGCTACAATTGACGTGTGGGGATGTGGCGGAACTGGCAGACGCGCAAGTCTTAGGAACTTGTGGAGCAATCCGTGAGGGTTCGAGTCCCTCCGTCCCCACCATCCGCTTCGAGTTGAGATTCAACAACTTGCCCCCGTCGCAGCGGCGGCGATCTTGCGAAATCGTCACCTTTTCAGGCATTGGGACGCGCAAATCGACAGTTGCGCCCGGCGCTGACTCAGGCTTGACTCACGTGTGCGGCGCCTCTATAATGCTAACGACCGATTAAGATTGTGAATTATGGCGCAGTCTCTGGCAGGGAATGCTGGCCATGCGAAGTGAAGCGCCAGTTGAATACGGAACAGCATGAAGCGGCACAGACGTGTATCAGTCTGTGCCGCTTCGGTTTTGCGCCAAGGCGCGGAAGACGGGCGAAGCCGCAAGGGCTTGCCTGCAAGCACTAGATGAGGAGGCGGGATATGCACTCGGATTTGATCGGGAAGATCGAAAAAGCCCGGCGCTATGCGGAGGAACCGGAGCGCATCGCTCTCGACGAGATCGCGGTTCGTTTCCACGGCGGCAATAATGATCACAGCGTTCAACTCGTCCACGGTCGTTGGGCATGCGATTGCGAAGTGTTCCATTTGCGCGGCGTGTGTGCGCATGTCATGACGCTGCAGAAGGCGCTGGCGCCGATGCTGTCGGCGGAAGCGCGCGAGCCGGGTCCGATCATTATCCATTCCGAATTGATCAGCATGATTGAGAAGTCGCGCCGCTACGTGCACGAATTGGATCGGATCGAAATCCAGGCGCTGCGAGCGCGCTTCCACGGCAATAACAACGACCACGTTCTGGCGCTGACCGAAACCGGATGGTCGTGCGATTGCTCGACATTCCGCGTGTGGAATACCTGCGCGCACGTGATGGCGTTGCAGCGCATTCTGGCGCCGATGTTGCCCGCTATCGCCCGTGAGCCGGGCAAAATCGCCGTCGAGGAGCATTTTGTCAGCGCGTTGAGTTAACCCCCTATGGCGACCGCCGCTCCCCGCTCCGCCGCCAGGAGCGGGGATTTTGTTGTCACGAGGAACGGTGTGCTATGACTCTGGTGATCGCCCATCGCGGCGCTTCAGCCTATGCGCCGGAGAACACGTTGCGCGCGTTTGAACTTGCCGCCCGGCAGGGCGCCGATATGTGCGAACTCGATGTGCAGCGCACCGCCGATGGCGTCCTGGTTGTGTTCCACGATGATACAACGGCGCGCTGGGAAGCGCGAGGACGACCCGTGGCGCGCTGTACGCTCGCCGATCTGCGTCAACTCGATATTGGCGGCGAACGTGTTGCGACCCTGGTCGAGGTCTGCGCCTTCGCCCGCGAGCGCGGGATGCAGTTGAACATCGAACTGAAAGAGCGCGGCATCGGCGCCGATGTGGTGCGCCTGTTGCGCAGCGAACAGGTGATTGATCAAGTGCTGATTTCCTCTTTCTGGGACGAAGCGCTGGCAGAGGTGGCCACGGTTGCGCCCGATCTGCCGCGCGCCCTTCTGATGGGCATTCCCACGTTTCGCCCCGATGTGCGACTGCGCGAAAGCTGGCCCTTTCTGGATCTTAAGCGGGTGGGCGCGGTCGCCTGGCATCCTGCCTGGCAGATCCCTCTGCTCGACCACGTGCTGCCGATTGTGCGCCGCGCCGGGTATCGCGTGCATGTCTGGACGGTCAACGATCCCGATGAGATGCAGCGGTTCCTGAGGCTCGGCGTGGATGGCATCATTACCGATGTCCCGGACGTGCTGCGACGGATGATTGTCAAAAACTTGACGTAATGACGATCATGGTTTATATTCGGTCAACGGCAGGCGTTCGCCTGCCTGGATTCGTCGCATCTGCAACGCTGTAATAACCGATGTCGCATCATTCGTTTGCAATTTTTAACACCTTATGGTACACTCGCCTCATCGTGTCATCCGTTAACGATATGCCCTGCTTCACCGCACATCGGTTCGGTTTTGCAGAACCGGACTCTTTGTGGTGCATGTCGCAGGGTATACCGCCAGGAGATGCTCCATGATCGAGCAAAGTCATCGGGGTATGACGTCGGACCCGTACAGCCTTGAGTCGCTGCAGCGCCGCGCACTTGCCCGAAGGCGACAACAAACATCGCTCACTCGCGCTCTCGCAACTCGATGGCAAACGGTTCGGTCCGCCCGGTTCGGCTCCCCCTCTGATCTGCTTGCCCGTCTTCCGGCTCGCGTCATCCTTCATGCGCTGGTTGCTCTGCTCCTCCCTGTAGCCATGCTTCTGTCACAGCTTCGTCCGGGAGTATTGACCCCAGCCGTTCCGTCGCCGGTTGTTCCGCAGGAAGGGAGTGAGTTTACCGTGCCGCTGGCGCCCATCGATCTTGATGCCGCCATTGGCGATGCGCCGCTGGAAGAGACTGCCGATCTGCCGGTGCCGCTTTCGCTCATTTCGCGCAGTGAGGCGCTCGCGCCCATCGTGGTGCCGGCGACGATTGCTGTGGAACGCGCCTATCTGCGGAATGGTCCCGGCACTGAATATGATGCGGTCGGGCGCATTTCCGGCGATATGCCGGTGCAGGTGATCGGTCGCTACGGCGACTGGTTCCAGGTTCGTGAGCGGGTCGATGGTCCGGTCTACTGGATTTCGGGGGAAGTGCTCAATATCTCGGAAGCGGCGTCGTATACGCTGTTTGAGGTGCAGGAGAGCGCCATCCCGCCCCCGCCGCCGCCGAAGATTGCAACTGTGCGCGAAAGCGGTCTGCAACTGCGGGACGGTCCCGGTACGCATTACGTGCCGATCACGACCCTGAAGCAGAATATGCAGCTGGAACTGTATGAAATCTATCAGGACTGGTTCCACGTTGGCGCTCCCGGCGGTCTTGATGGGTGGGTGAAAGCCGAGTTCTTGAATGTTGATCCCTCGGTCGTCAAACGCCTGCTGGTCGCAGAGACCATTCCTGATCCGAATCCGGCGCTGGTGGGCGTGATCGCTGAGAACAGCGTGAATCTGCGTAAAGGTCCCGACTCGCGCTATGATCGCATTGGTCGGATCGATGCGGGTGTGCAGGTTGATCTGATTGGCAAGTACAAGGACTGGTTGCGAGTGCGATTGCCGGACGGGACCAAGGCGTGGGTGTTCCGCGATTTGATCAGCACGACGGCGCACGTGCTGCGGCGCGTGCCGGTCAGCCGCGACTTCCCGGCGTTGCCGATGAGCGGCGGTCGCCCCGGCGCGAGCGCCGGTCTGGCGAATATCCCCGCCAGCGGCGATGTCGCCAGTTTTGCCGTTCAGCTTGTCGGTTCACGCTATCGCTGGGGCGGCGCAAGCCCGGCGACCGGGTTCGATTGCAGCGGGTTCACCAGTTATGTGTATCGCCAGTTTGGCGTTAACCTGCCGCGCAGCGCCGCTGCGCAGTTCAATACCGCGTATGGCGCGTCGGTCGGCTCCATGGAGAATCTGGCGCCGGGCGATCTGGTGTTCTTCCGCAACACCGGCGGACGGCGCGGAATCAGCCATGTGGCTATTTACATCGGCGGCGGTCGTATCGTTCACGCGATGACGCCGCGCTACGGCGTGCAGGTGTCCAGCATCTGGGGATCGTACTGGACGTCGCGCTATTATGGCGCTATCCGAGTGCGCCGGTAAAACGCTTTTCCCATCGTCGTCGCACACGCCCGTGCTGGACAGGCACGGGCGTATCTGTGTGTGGGGGGCGGCGCTGTGACTGTTATCCATCGATCATCTGGCGCCATTACAATGTGGAAGGCGCTCATAGAATCCACTTACGTGAGGAAGGGTTTATGAAAGGACTGGTTCTCAGCGGCGGCAAAGGCACTCGCTTGCGTCCCATCACCTATACCAGCGCCAAGCAACTGGTGCCGGTCGCCAACAAGCCGGTGCTCTTCCGCGTCATTGAAACGATCCGCGATGCTGGCGTCGAAGACATTGGCGTCGTGATCGGCAGCACCGGACCCGAAGTGCGCGCCGCCGTCGGCGATGGCAGTCGCTGGGGCGTGCGGATTACCTATATCGAACAGGACGAGCCGCTCGGTCTGGCGCATGCCGTCAAGATCTCGCGCGACTTTCTGGGGGATGACCGGTTTGTCATGTTTCTGGGTGATAACTGCATTCAGGGAGGGATTGCGCCGCTGCTCCAGCAGTTTGGCGCGAGCGACTACAATGCGCAAATTGTTCTCAAGCAGGTTGCCACGCCAGAGCAATACGGCGTGGCGGTGCTCGACGAGCGAGGACAGATCGTGCGCCTGATCGAAAAACCACGCCAGCCGCCGTCGAATCTGGCGCTGGTCGGCATTTATATGTTCGACAACAGCATCTGGGAGGCGGTCGAAGCGATCCGTCCCTCGTGGCGCGGCGAACTGGAAATTACCGATGCGATCCAGTGGCTGGTGGAGCATGGACGGCGCGTCTTTCCCTACATCCACCACGGCTGGTGGATCGATACTGGGAAAAAGGACGATATGCTGGAGGCGAATCGTCTGATCCTGGAAGAAATGTCAGCGTCGGTCGAGGGGTTCGTAGATCGCGACTCGCACCTGATTGGCAAGGTGATCATCGAGAAGGGGGCGGAGATCATCAACAGCACCATCCGCGGTCCGGCGATCATTGGTGAACATACGCGCATTATCAACGCCTACATTGGACCCTTTACGTCGATCTATCACCATTGCGTCATTGAGAGCGCTGAGATCGAGCATTCAATTGTGCTGGAGCACTGCGTCATTCGTGATCTCCCGCACCGCCTGGAGGATAGCCTGATCGGGCGGTATGTCGAGGTGACACGCTCGCCGCGCAAACCAAAGGCATACCGCCTGGTGCTGGGAGATCACTCCAATGTAGGCGTATTGTGAGCGCGGGTTGAATGTTCAGCCATCAGCCCGCGTTATGCGACATGGATGTAATCCACGTCGGAAATGCGCATAAGTTTTGTCCAGTCGTGGCGCGACTCGATGTAGCGCACGGTGCCTGACGCCGCACGCATCACGACTGAATAGGTGCGGGCGCCGCCGCTGAAATAGCGCACCCCGCGCAGGAATTCGCCGTCGGTGATGCCGGTGGCGGCAAAGAACACGTTCTCGCCGCGCACAAGGTCAGATGTGCGGTACACGCGATCAAGGTCGATGCCATTCGCGGCGGCAAGGGCGCGCTCATCGTCATTCCTGGGCCAGAGTTTGCATTGGATTTCGCCGCCCAGACATTTCATGGCGCATGCTGTGATGACTGCTTCAGGAGCGCCGCCGATGCCCATGAGGATGTCGGCGGGCGGATCCTCGATAGCGGTCATAATGCCTGCGGACACGTCGCCGTGCAGAATGAGCTTAATGCGCGCCCCGGTTTCGCGGATCTGACGGATCAATTCCTTATGGCGCGGTCGGTCGAGCACCACGACCGTAATATCTTCAACTTCCTTCTTGAGCGCCCGAGCGACATTGCGGATGTTTTCGGCGACTGGCGCATTGATGTCAATCGCACCGCGCGCCTGCGGTCCGACCGCCAGTTTGTCCATGTAGGCGATGCCTGACCAGTGATAGAGGGAACCGCGTTCGGCGATCGCCACGACAGCAATTGCGCCCGGCATACCCTCAGCCAGCAATGTCGTGCCCTCGATCGGATCGACGGCGATGTCAACCTCTGGCGGATCGCCGGTGCCCACCTTTTCACCGATATAGAGCATGGGCGCTTCGTCCTTTTCTCCTTCACCGATCACCACTACCCCGTTCATGGGAACAGCGTCGAGCGCAAAGCGCATGGCATCGACCGCCGCCTGATCGGCGGCGTTCTTGTCGCCACGACCCATGAGGCGGGCGGCGCGTAACGCCGCCGCTTCAGTGCAGCGCACCAGGTCCATTCCCAGGTTTCGTTCGAGACGCATCCGCAGCCTCCTTCACACGAACTTCCGCGTTACCGCGCATGTCGAAACAGGGTTGGCTACGATTGTAGCATGACTGTGGCAGTCTGCCTAGAATGCTGTTGACGCAGTGCGTTCGTTGTCTCATTATGTCTACTGGCACTCTCGTCCGCTGAGTGCTAAAATGGGACTTGACAAAAACAACCGATTTCGTTAGTATAGAGAGCGGTTAGCACTCTTCCGTCGAGAGTGCTAACCGCTTCAGTTCTCTGCACAGTGCACGGTATCGAAGGAGGTTTCATCGATATGAGCACGGATTTCCGCATCCGACCGCTCGCTGATCGCGTTGTCGTCAAGCCGGTCGAGCGCGAGGAGAAGACCAAGAGCGGCATCTATCTGCCGGATACGGCGAGCAAAGAGCGCCCGATGGAAGGCACGGTTTTGGCGGTTGGCGAAGGGCGCCTCGATGACAACGGCAAGCGCATTCCGATGTCCGTCAAGCCCGGTGATCGCGTTATCTTCGCCAAATACAGCGGCACCGAGTTCAAGATCGACGACGTTGAGTATCTCATTCTCTCCGAGAAGGATATCCTGGGCATTATCCAGGAGTAGTGGCGTTGCTATCGTAAAGTCGTCAGGCTGTAATTCTGTCTGATCAGGAGGACAGGACTCCTATGCCAAAGCAGTTGTACTTCCATGAAGAGGCGCGCCGCGCCCTCAAGCGTGGCGTTGATATTGTCGCCGACGCTGTCAAGACGACGCTCGGACCTCGTGGGCGCAATGTTTCGATCGATAAGAAGTTTGGCGCGCCGACTGTGACTCACGACGGCGTCACCGTCGCCAAGGAGATTGAACTGAAGGACCCCTTCGAGAATATGGGCGCGCGCCTGTTGGTCGAAGTCGCCACCAAGACGAATGACGTCGTTGGCGACGGGACGACCACAGCCACCGTTCTGGCGCAGTCGATTGTCAATGAAGGCTTGAAGATGGTGGCTGCCGGCGCCAACCCAATGCTGATCAAGCGCGGTCTCGACAAGGCGGTCGAAGCAGTGGTCGCTGAGTTGAAGAGCGCTGCAACTCCAGTGCGCGACCGCGCCGATATTGCGCACGTCGCAGCCATCTCCGCCGCCGATACCGAGATCGGTGAGCTGATCGCCGAGGTGATGGAGAAGGTCGGCAAAGATGGCGTGATCACGGTCGAGGAGAGCAAGGGCATCGCCTTCGAGAAGGAATACACTGAAGGCATGCAGTTCGATCGCGGCTACATCTCGCCCTATTTCGTCACCAACCCCGAGCGGATGGAGGCTGAGATCGAGGACCCCTACATTCTGATCACCGATAAGAAGATCAGCAGCATCCAGGATATTCTGCCGGTGCTCGAGCGTGCGTTGCAGGTCACCAAGAATCTGGTGATCATCGCCGAAGACGTTGACGGCGAGGCGCTGGCGACCCTGGTGGTCAACAAGCTGCGCGGCACGATCAATGCGCTGGCGGTGAAGGCGCCCGGCTTCGGTGATCGCCGCAAGGCGATGCTGCAGGATATCGCTATCCTGACCGGTGGTACGCTCATTTCGGAGGAGATTGGTCGCAAGCTCGACAGCGCGACGGTCGAGGACCTGGGTCGCGCGCGCCGTGTTGTGTCGGACAAGGACAACACGACGATCATTGAGGGTCGCGGCGATGAGCGCGCCATCCGCGCTCGCATTGAGCAGATCCGTGCGCAGATCGAGACCACGACCAGCGACTTCGACCGTGAGAAGTTGCAGGAGCGCCTGGCGAAGCTGGCGGGCGGCGTGGCGGTGCTGAAGGTCGGCGCTGCGACCGAGCCGGAGCTGAAGGAGAAGAAGCACCGCGTTGAGGATGCGCTCTCGACGGCGCGCTCGGCGGTTGAAGAAGGCATTGTGCCCGGCGGCGGCGTGGCGCTGCTCAACGCCATCCCGGCGCTTGACCGCGTCCAGGTGACGTATGAGGACGAGAAGTACGGCGTGCAGATTCTGCGCCGCGCGCTTGAGGAGCCAATGCGCCAGTTGGCGCGCAACGCCGGTGAGGACGGCGCGGTGATTATCGATACGGTGCGCCGCCTGCAGAAGGAGAAGAACGACAAGAATATCGGCTACAACGTGTTGACCGGCGAATTCGGCAACATGATTGAGATGGGCATTATTGACCCGGTGAAGGTGACCCGCTCGGCGGTGCAGAACGCCGTCTCGATCGCGGGGTTGCTGCTGACCACCGAGGCGCTCATCGCCGATATTCCGGAGGAGAAGCCAGCGACGCCGACGCCAGGCGGCGGGATGGACTTCTAAGAGGTCGGTTCCCCGGGTAGAGGCGTTGCACCGCAATGCCTCGCAGAGACGTTGCAGTGTAACATTTCGTGGAGGCGTTGCACCGCAACGCCTCCACATTTGTTTACCGCCACGAGCTCAACCACTCGCTCAGCGACAGGCGCGGCGCCAGGCGCGGCGCGGCGGCGCGCGATGTTGCAAGGTCCCACACCATATCGGCGATCTCGAACGCCGCCAGTGGACGACCAGCCGCGCGCGCTGCGTCTGCTGCCGCCTGTCGCGCTTCCGGTCGTTCAATCCAGCGTTGCAGCGCAGCGACGAACTGCCGGGCGTCCGGCGTGTACTGCGCTGCGCCGCGCCGCACGACATACTCCAGATTGCCGGCTTCCTGCCCCGGCGCCGCGCCGTAGATCAGAAGCGGACGCCCGACTGCCAGCGCTTCGCTGACGCTTAACCCGCCCGCCTTGGTGGCAATGATGTCTGATGCGTACATCATATCCGCCAGCGGAACAAAGCCGTAGACGTGCACGGGATTCTTCCAGTCGCGCGCGCGCAATTTTGTCGCAAGATCGCTGTTGCGACCGGCAACAACTGCGATCTGAAGGTTCTGACACGCTTCATCGGCGGCGATCGCCAGTTCCGCCAGCGGACCCACGCCCGCGCCGCCGCCAGAGATCAGCACGGTGACCAGATCGGTGCGCCAGCCAAGATCGCGCCGCACCGCTTCGGGCTCGCCGCGCTGCGCAGCAAATCGGGGATGGACTGGAATGCCGACAATGTGCACCTGCTGCGGCTTCAGTCCGCAACTCAGCGCTCGGGTGCGCACCTGCGCATTCGGTACGATGCACAGATCATCCTCTGGAGAGAACCATGTGTGATGGACATGCCCCAGATCGGTGACGACCGTCACCAGTCCGGGACGTCCGCGTGCGTTGCGATAGGCGTCGGCGACCAGCGCCGTGAAGAGTGGATAGACGCTGATGACGACATCCGGCGCATGGCGCACCAGCAGGCGGTGTAGCGCGTCACCGATTGCCAGGCGCATCGCGCCGCGCAATAACGCGGCATACGCCGCTGCATCGGTCAGGGTGTGCGCTCGATCATACCGCTCAGGCGCATGCTGCATGGTTGAAAGGTAAAATGCTTCTGCGCGCCGGAGCAGTGATGGACTTGATGGTTCGTGCAGCGGATTGGCGATCGCAACCTGAATATGTTGACGATAAGTGTGCAACAGCGCCGCCTCGAGCGCCTGCGCGGCGCTGCGGTGTCCGCTCCCCGCGTCAGTCGTCAATATCAGAATGCGCACGACGCGCATAAGCATCTCCCCTCCTGTGTGTTCCTGACAGTTGGTTAGACGTTCATGATTGTTTTACTGTTTCACAATCAGCCTGGCGGTTGAAGCCGCATGGCGCCGTTGTGAATCTCGCGTACACGAGACAGAACTGGCAATACTGGATTATTTTCTCAAACGCCGTTACACGCGACTGCGCAACGCAGCCAGACGCTCCGCAGCCGCATCGATAGTCTCCAGACGCTTGGCGAAGCAGAAGCGCGCCAGGCGCGGCGCGCCCGCCGGATCGCTGTAGAACGCCGACGTGGGGATTGCCGCTACGCCGATGTCGGTCGTGAGCCAGCGGCAGAAAGCGCGATCGTCGGTCCAGCCGACGGCGCTGATGTCGGCGGAGATGAAATAGGCGCCCTCTACCGGCAGTGTGGGCAGTCCTGCGGTTTTGAGCGCCCGTTCCAGGCGCGCTCGCCGTTCGCGGTAGTCGCGCAGCAGTTCGTGGTAGTAGCCATTGACCGCCGCCTGCTCGATCGCGATGGCAATCGCCTCTTGCAGCGGCGAGGAGGTGGCGAAGGTCACCCACTGGTGCGCCTGCCGCAGCGCGTGGTTCAGGTGCGCCGGTCCTACGGCGTAGCCGATCTTCCATCCGGTGACGCTGAAGGTCTTCCCGGCGCTGTTGAGCGTCAATGTGCGCTCCCACATGCCAGGAAGCGTCGCCAGCGGCACATGCGCCGCGCCGTCGAACACCAGCCGGTCGTATACCTCGTCGGTGACGGCGATGGTGTTGTAATCCTGGCAGAGACCGGCGATGAGTTCCAGTTCGGCGCGCGTGAAGACTTTGCCGGTTGGGTTGTGCGGCGTGTTGATGATGATGAGCGCTGGTTTGTGCGCAAAGGCGGCTTGCAGTTCTGCTGGATCGAACCACCATGCCGCGTGTCCGTCGTCTGGCGGATAGAGACGCACCGGCAGCGGCGCGCCGCCTGCCAGGGTGATGTCGGGCGCATAAGCGTCATACGCTGGCTCAAAGATCACCACCCTGTCTCCAGGGTTGACGAGCGCCAGCATCGCGTCGCAGAGCGCCTCGGTTGCGCCGCTGGTGATCGTCACCTCGCGCTGCCAGTCCACCGCGCGTCCGTAGTCGCGTTCCCACTGTGCGGCAACTGCCTGTCGCAGGCGGGGCAGACCAGGCATCGGCGCGTACTGGTTGATGTCGGCGTGGATGGCGGCGGCTGCCGCTTCTTTCACAAAAGCCGGACCCGGAAAATCGGGGAATCCCTGTCCCAGGTTGATCGCGCCGCGCTCCAGCGCCAGCGCGCTCATCTCGGTGAAGATCGTTGTGCCGAACCCTGCCACACGGCGGGCAAGCCTGCCGGACATGTGTTCGCTCCCTGAGTTCAGACGTGATGTGGTGTGGTTTTTCTATGGAGTATCGTACCATACCTGGGGTGCATGTGAAGAGGCGGCTCTATGAAGTAGACACGGATTCGCGCAGATGCCACGGATTCGCGCGAATCTGCTGGTAAGGGAACGTTATCGAGCGGATTGAAACGCAGCGTCCGGTATGGTACTATGCCAGCGATGCAGGTCGCAAGTTTTTACGTATCCGGTTCAGGGTATTGTTATGGGTGAGCCAGATGCTCGTCTGCGGCAGCGGCTGAGTCGTTTCAGGAAAGCGTTATCGCGCTTGCGCGAAGCGGTGGATCTTGCCGCCGAACGTCCTCTGTCCAGGCTCGAAGAGCAGGGGCTGATCCAGGCATTCGAATTCACCCACGAACTAGCGTGGAATATGCTCAAGGATTTCCTGGAACTTCAAGGCGTGGCGCCGTTGTACGGCTCAACAGACACGACTCGTGAAGCGTTCAAGCGCGGTTTGCTGGATCAGGGCGATCTTTGGATGGATATGATTCGGGATCGCAATCTGACATCACACACGTATAATGAAGAAACGGCTGTATTAATCGCCAGATCGATCATCCAGCAGTATTATCCTCAGTTCGTTGCGCTTTCCGACAAAATGGAACAGCTCCTCGCCAGGACGCCATGAAACACGGACTGAAAAACTCAACCGTTGAGCAAATTTGCCGTGTGCTTTCTCGTCATCCATGGGTGAAGAAAGCGGTCCTCTATGGTTCACGCGCACGTGGAAACTACAAGATTGGCTCTGATATTGACCTGACTCTGATCGGCGATGATCTGGACCTTTCCATTTTGGGAAACATCATGGATGAACTCGATGATCTGTTGCTGCCGTACACGTTCGATCTGTCGCTTTTTAACATGATTAGCGATCCAGAGGTTCGAGAGGAGATCGAACGCACGGGCGTGGTGTTGTATGAACGTTGTGATGACCTGAAGTTGAAAGAAGTGTAATCCTGCCGGATCTTGACGTGAGGCGCAGTCTGAAGTATGCTTCCGGCAGGGACGTCGTTCAGGGGCTTCAGGAGGTGATGAGCAGCTCAAAGGTCATTGAGAAGCGCATGGACTGCGGGATAAATCTCCCGCAGTTGACGAGGCGGAGGTTCCCTGTCGCGCGACAGGGCTAACGCCGATACGATCGGCGGAACATCGAGAGATCAGCGGATGCCTCCCAGGCGCGCCGCCGCCTGTGAGCGCTCCACCAAAACCATCCGGCGACGGGTGGCACAAATGGAGCGCAGCGAGCGTCTTCCTATTCGGCACGTAGCGCTGCGTATGCCCCACGCAGCCAGGTGTCGTTCCAATCAGCACAGCGGATTGCGCCAGTCGGGGGCGACCGGGTCGCCTGTCAGCAGGGCATGCCTTGTGGCGTTTCCTGGCGTTTTCAAGCATTAAGAACGCCGCAGGTTGAAGCCCCGGCAGAGATTGGGCTAGCCCCTGCTGAGCTTCCGTGTCCTGAGCGAGGGCTGAGTGAAGATTAGAGAGATAGTGCGGTGCTGCCGGGGCGCTGCGGGCTGAAGCTCTGGCTGAGATCGGGAAAGCCCCGAAGGGGCTTCAATGTACTCAGCCAGGGCTTTAGCCCGTCGCCCAAAGATCATGCGACCTGGCAGCATGAGTTTACCTGATTCCTGATCTTCATTAGTCCATAGTGCAGGGAGCGCGCAACCTGGCAGTCCTGGTTCATTAGCCCGCCGCCCAAAGACCGCGCGACCTGGCAGCATGGGTCTGCCGGATTCAATTACTGGTCCGCACCTGGCGAGCGAGCACCCCGGCGGCGCTGTTCTGCTGATGTACGTCTGTGCCTTCATCAGCACTGGCTTGTGCGAGCTCCAGCGGGGCTTGCGCGTCCTGAACCAGTGCGGACGGCCGGTCTGGCAACGACAATATGCCGGTTGTATTTCTCGGTGTTCGTTCGAACGGGCTGGCAAGAAGGCGCAAAAGCGCAGATCCTCGCAATCAATCCAACGCTCCCTTGCGTCTTTTTTGCGCCGTTGCGTCAGTTTTTTCAGGAAACCTTCAGAAAGGAAGCGCTCATGTGCGGAATTGTCGGATATATTGGACCGCGTGACGCCAGCGAGGTGCTGCTGCACGGTCTGGGACGGCTCGAATATCGCGGTTACGACTCGGCGGGCATAGCCGTGGATGACGGGCAGCGCCTGCAATTGCGGCGCAGCGTCGGCAAACTTGCGAATCTGGCGGCGCAGTTGCGCGAGCGTCCGGCCAACGGGCGTTGCGGCATCGGTCACACACGCTGGGCGACGCATGGCGGCGTCACCGAGGAGAATGCCCACCCGCACCGCGATGCGTCGGGCGAGATTGTTGTAATTCAGAACGGGATTGTGGAGAACTATCTCGAACTGAAAGAACGCCTGATCGCCCACGGGCATCACTTCGTTTCGCAGACCGATACCGAAGTCATCGCCCGCTTGCTGGGCGAATACTACGACGAAACCGGGTCGCTCGAACAGGCGATGCGTCGCACCCTCGCCGAGTTGCGCGGCGGCAACGCCATTGTGGCGATGACGCGCCGCGAGCCGGGACGGATCGTCGCCGCGCGCCTGGGATATGCCGGGGGGATCGTCGTCGGTCTGGGGGACAACGAGATGTTCGTCGCCTCGGATGTTCCAGCGATCCTCGACTACACCCGCCGCGTCGTGTTTCTCGACGACCGTGAGATTGCAGTGATCGACGCCAGCGGCGCGACGATCTCGCGGCTCGATGGCACGCCAGTGGTCCGCGCGCCGATGATCATTCCGTGGGACCCGGTCTCCGCCGCCAAAGGCGACTACAAGCATTTCATGCAAAAGGAAATCTTCGAGCAGCCGCGCGCGCTGACCGATGTGTTGCGCGGACGGATCGATCTCGACCACGGCGCCGTCCTGCTCGATGAACTGACTTTCAGTGAGCAGGAGTTGCGTCAACTGGAACGGATCTATGCCGTTGGCTGCGGAACGGCATGGCACGCAGCGCTGGTGGCGAAGTTCGCTATCGAGTCGCTGGCGCGAGTGCGCGTCGAGGTCGATTATGGCTCGGAGTTCCGCTACCGCAACCCGCTGATCGGCGAGCGCGCCGCAGTGCTGGCGATCACCCAGAGCGGCGAGACGGTCGATACACTGGCAGCGATGGAAGAAGCGCGACGGCAAAAAGCAAAGAGCATCGCCATCGTCAACGCTGTCGGCAGTCAGGCGGCGCGGCTGGCGGACGGCGGGGCGATTTACCTGCACGCCGGTCCTGAAATCGGCGTCGCTTCGACCAAAGCGTTCACCACGATGCTGGTGGCGTCGTACCTGCTGGCGCTGCGGCTGGGCGCGGCGCGCGGCGTGCTCTCCGCCGATGAGGTGCGCCGGTACATTCAGGCGCTGATCGAACTGCCCGGCAAAGTCGAGCGTATTCTGGAGCGCCAGGCTATCTATGAGGAACTGGCGGAACGGTACCACAGCGCACGCGACGCGCTCTACCTGGGCAGGCAGGTGAACTATCCCATCGCCCTGGAAGGCGCGTTGAAACTGAAAGAGATCAGTTACATCCATGCTGAAGGATATCCGGCGGGCGAAATGAAGCACGGTCCGATCGCCTTGATCGACCGCGATCTGCCGGTGGTGTGCATCGCCATGCGCGACAGCGTCTACGAAAAAATGATCTCGAACATCGAGCAGGTGCGCGCGCGCGGCGGGCACGTGATCGCCATCGCCGCCGAGGGCGACGATCTGATTGCGTCAAAGGCGGATTACATCATCGAGGCGCCGCATACGCTGCCGCTGCTGACGCCGGTGCTTACCAGCATTCCGATGCAACTGATCGCTTATCATATCGCGGTGCATCGCGGGTGCGACGTGGATCAACCGCGCAATCTGGCGAAAAGCGTGACGGTCGAGTAGTGATTTCTGTCGCAAACCTGTTATAATGACCTCGGAAACAACGAGGTCAACAATGACGCCTGAAACATCGTCACAGATCGGCGTGCTCGTGATGGAATATGGCGAACCGACGACGCTCGCCGAAATCGTTCCATACCTGACTGCTCACTACCACGGGCATCCGCCGTCGCCGGAAGATATTGCGTTTATGCGGGAGCGTTGCCTGCGTGTATGGAGCGGCGACGGCGGGAGTTCCGCCGCCAGGCGCCTGGCGGCGGCGCTCGCTGACGAATTGATGCACCGCTACGGGAACCGCTTCCAGGTTGCGCTCGGCGCGCGCCGCTGGCATCCGAGCGTCGCCGATGCGCTTGCCCATCTCGTTCGGATGGGCGTGCAGCAGGTCGTCGTGTTGCCGCTCAGCCCTGTTGCTTCGCACATGAGTCTGCGCAGTTATCAGGAAACGCTCGACCGCGCCCATGCGAGCCTGGATCAGCCGGTGCGCGTGCACCTGATTCCTGAATGGCCCGAACTGCCGGGGTACGTATCGGCGTTGACGACGAACGCGGCGATCACGCTGGAGCGTCTTGCAGGCAGTGAGCGCCATTGGGTGGCATTGCTTGCGATTGCGCACAGCGTTGCTGAAAGCGCGCGCAAGCCCGAAACCGACTATCAGTGGCGGTTGCGCCGGATGATGCAGCGCCTGGTTGCCGCGCTTGGCTGTGCTGGCGGATATCTGGCATACTACAGCGCCGAAGGTCCGGGGCAGTGGCTTGGTCCCGATGTGCTGGTTGCGCTGGAAGAGATTGCCCGTGCAGGGTTCGGACATGTGCTGGCGGTTCCGATCAATAGTGTCTACGATAATGTCGAGGTCTGTTACGAACTCGACGTGCGTATGGCGGAACGAGCGGCGGCGCTTGGATTGAAGTACGCTCGTTCTGCCATCCCCAACGCCGCTCCCGCGCTCATCGCCGATCTTGCGACGCTTGTCGCCGATGCGACGGCTGTCTTCGACACTGCTGGATAGAGGAAGGTCATGTCAACAACGTCTGCGCGTCGCTGGCCCGGTCGACGCGCGTTGATCACTGCTGTCGGGCTGGTGCTCATCGTAGCGGCGTGCGCTGCGGGAGTCTTTTTCTTTCGCGGCGGGCAACAGGCGCCAGCGCGCAGTTATGGGCTGGTCAACCCGCGCATTGATACCCTGATTGCCACCGTCAACGCCACCGGGCAGATCGCCCCCGTTCAGACGGTCAATCTCAGTTTTGCCGTGACCGGACGGGTGGCTGAGGTGCTGGTGCGCCCCGGAGATGCAGTGGAAAAGGGTCAGCCGCTGGCGCGACTCGACACCCGCGAACTGGAGCTGCGTCTCGCACAGGCGGAAGCGCAGCTGGCGCAGGCGCAGGCGAACCTCGACCGACTGCTTGCCGGTCCGTCGCCTGCCGAGATCGCCGCTGCTGAAGCGCAACTGGCGCAGGCCGCCGGTCAGCTGCGGCAGGTGGAAGGGAGCGTCACCACAGCGGATATGCGCGCTGCCGAGGAGCAACTGCGACAGGCGGAGGCGCGCCTCAATCAGTTGCTCAGGGGTCCGCGCGAATCGGATGTGCAGACCGCCGAAGCGCGCGTCCGCGAGGCGGAACTGAACCTGGAACGCCAGCGCGCCCAACTCTCCGCCGCCAAAACCAATGCGCAGATCCAACTGGAGCAGGCGGTCAACCAGTTGACCCAGGCGCAATCGCGCTACTCGACGGCGAAACAGAACTGGGAGTATGTGCGTGAAACCGGCGCTGATCCGATCGTGCGCACGGTGGCTGACCCGAACCGTCCAGGGCAGACTCGCCCGAACATTCTGAACGACTCGCAGCGCCAGCAGTACTACGACGCCTTCGTTCAGGCGGAAGCGGCGTTGCGCAGCGCTGAAAACGCAGTCGCTCAGGCGCAGGTGAACTACGACAATGCACGCCAGGCAGAGGCGACCGGCGTTGAACTCGCCGAGGGACAACTGGCAGTCGCGCGCGCCAACCGCGATCTCCTTTTTGCCACTCCTGAACCGGATGTGCTGGCTGCGGCGCGCGCACAGGTCGCAAGCGCCCGCGCTGCGCTCGACCGGATGCGCGGCGATCAGCGCGGCGGGCAGCTCGAAGCGGCGCGCGCCGCCTACGAAGCGGCAAGGGCGAACCTGGAACGTCTGCGCGCCGATCCACGCCCGGCAGACCTGGCGGCAGCCCGCGCGCAGGTGGACGGGGCGCGCGCCGCGCGCGATCTGGCGCGGCTAGCCCTCGACGAAGCAGTGCTCAAAGCGCCCTTCAGCGGCGTCGTTGCCGAGGTGAACCTGAAAATCGGCGAAACGCCGACGCCGGGGCGTCCCGCGATTGTGATCGCCAACCTTGAGCGTTTCTATGTTGATGTCACGGTTGATGAAATCGATATCACGCGGGTGCGCGTCGGTCAGCCGGTGACGCTGACGCTCGATGCGCTGCCGGAGATCACGCTGGCGGCGACGGTCGAGACGATCAGCCCGCTGGCGCTGCCGCAGGCGGCGGTCACATCGTACCAGGTGCGAATTGGCATTTCCAACACCGACCCGCGGGTTCGCGCCGGGATGTCGGTTGGGGCGGACATCGTGGTGGCGGAGCGCGAGAATGCGCTGCTTGTGCCGCGCCGAGCCGTGCGCAACGAACGTGGTCGCCTGATCGTCGATGTCGTGCGCGATCCGGGGTTGTGCGCGGCGCCGCCGGAGCAGCGTCCGGCGCGTCCCGACCTCGAACCGCGGGAAGTGACCGTCGGATTGAGCAACGACCAGGTGATTGAAATCCTCAGCGGTCTTGATCTGCAAGCCTGCGTCTATGTCGAAGGCGTCGATCAGCGCTTCACCTTCTTCACCGGACCGCCCCGGTCGAGGTGACGACAGCGATGCGGAGATAGAAACGCCATCTGCAGGGGAGGACGCTCTGAAAAAGCCTCTTGACGCACCACTACATCCTGGCATACACTGTACCCTGTCGAGGGCTATAAGCGTATGCCGCGGCACCTCGCAATATCAGGAAAGGAGCGCTTCCCTCATGGTTGATTATGGCAGCAATCGCCTGCACCTTCCCGATCCTGTCGTAACGGCGCGCGGGCGCGGCGTGACCGGGATGGAGTACCAGATCATCGGAACCACTATGCAGGCTGTGATCCTCGAACTCGACCCCGGCGAGACGGTCTACTCCGAGTCAGGCGCGATGTCGTGGATGTCGGGCAATATCCAGATGGCGACCAACACCCGCGGCGGCGGGCTCGGCGGGATGTTCAAGCGCGCCATCTCCGGCGAAAGCCTGTTCCTCAACGAATTCACCTCGGTCG
>JAUQOW010000443.1 GCA_030550675.1 Chloroflexota bacterium | reverse complement strand
TAAACCAGCGCCTCGGACGTGATTTGTTGGCGTTCTGTGATCTGGTCGATTGGTAGATCAGATCTCACACCAAGCGTTAAAGTCGCGGGCTCCTGCTGCAAAGCCCGCCTGCGCGGGCTGGACGTGGCGATACCGGATTAATTTCTCAAACTCCATAAGCCCTCGCTAAGGGCATGAAAGCCCCTGCGGGGCTGGCGCGATTGCAGACAGGGCTTCAGACCGCAGCATTCTGGCAATACCAGACTATATTCTTCGCGGTGAAACGCCGCATGGAAGGAGAGAAGGTTGAAGGCGGTTCAGGGTAAGAGGTTGCCATTTTACGGTAAGCGTTGAATATTGAACGCGGGATGTCTTCCTCATAACCCCTAACCCCTAATCCCTGGCTCTCAGTTCCTGGTTCTCAGTTCTTGGTTCTCAGTTCTTGGTTCTCAGTTCCTGGTTCTCAGTTCCTGGCTCTCAGTTCTTGGTTCTCAGTTCTTGGTTCTCAAACCCGTGAAGTTTCACCGCATCCCGTTTATCCAGATCGCTCTTATCCTGGCGGCAACGCTCCTGGCGGCGCGGCTGGCGTTTCAGCCCGACGTGCATGATGCGTTGCGGCAGGCGGATGCGCTCTTCGTTGCGGGACGGTATTACGAGGCGTTTCACGCCTATCATGCGCTGGCGACGCGCGCGCCCGGCTTTGCCCAAGCCCGGCTGCGACTTGGCATGGCGCTGACAGTGCGCGGCGAGGACACCGCAGCAAGCCGAGAATTCGGTTGGGCGCTGCGACTGGGGTTGAACGATGCCGATACGGTGCTGGCGCGCCTCTACCAGGGGCATGTAGCGGCACGTATGGGGTATGCCGACGAAGCAGCGCGCATGTGGGCGCAGATTCCGCCATCTTCGGCGCTGTATGGTCTGCGTCTCGCGCTGGAAGCGGAAGAACGCCTGCGCCACAACGATTACGCGGGCGCGGAAGCCGGGTACCGCGCTGCACTCCAGGCCGGTCTGCCCGACTCCTGGCGCAGAACGGCGCATGCCCGGACTACTGCATTGCGCGCCGGGAGCGATCCGACTGGCGCGTGGCAAGACCTGCGCATGGCGGTCGTAGAAGAGCGCGGGCTGCGTCCGCCGGAACAGCCGCTGGCGACGCCGCTGCGTCCGCTGCCGCGCCCCGATGCCGCACAGATCGCAGCGATCCTGGCGTCCGATGAAGCGATCCGCCCGCAACTGCTGGGGCAGGTCTACCTCGATGCCGGGTGGACGCCGCTGGCGGAGGCGCAGTTTGCTCTTGCACGCGAACGCGGGGCGCTGACGCAGGCGGCGGAAGCGTATACCGCGTATGCGCAACTATCGAACGGCGACATTGCGGTTGCAATAGCGCGTCTGCACGATCTGGCGCTGGCGGCGCCTGACGATCCGCGACCACGGACATTGCTGGCGTTGGCGCACCTTGCCGCACGTGATGCACCGGCGGCGCTCGCCGAACTCCAGGAAGCGCGCCGGATGGCGCCAAACGACCCGGATGTGCTGCTGGCGCTGGGGGAGTGGCACACCGCACAGCGCGATTATCCGGCGGCGGCGGCGGCGTATGACGAAGCGCGCCGGATTGCGCCTGCGGCGACGCGCGGCGCGTATGCCCTGGCGCAGGCGCAGTACCACCTGAAGACCTCGTTGCAGATCTGCGAGAAAGGGCTTCCCGCAGCTGCCGAAGCGGTTGCCTGGCTGCCGGAGAATGCACAGGCATGGTCGGCGCTGGCGCAGGCGCGCCTGGCGTGCGACGACGCGGCAGGGTCGCGCGATGCAGCGGCGCAGGCTGTGACGATCGACCCGGCAAGCGCGGAAGCCGCCTATCACTACGGGCGGGCGCTGGCGGCGCTGGGAGATCGCACAGCAGCGCGCAGCGCCCTGATCCGCGCCGCCGATCTCGCGCCCGCCTCGGAATGGCGCACACGCGCCGAGGATCAGATGGCGGCGTGGGGGATTATGCCGTGACCCCACAGTGTATAAGCGCACACGGATTAACGCGGATCGGGACGGATGAGCACGGATTTATGTCTTTCTATCCGTGAACATCCGTTGCACCCGTGTCGATCCGTGGGCTCATTTCGGGCAAGGCGCCGCGCCCCTCCGAATGGCGTTTA
>JAUQOW010000170.1 GCA_030550675.1 Chloroflexota bacterium | reverse complement strand
CAGGCGCCGTGTACGGCGTGCGATAGTCGGTATCATCGATGCTCGACAGATCGGGCGTGTCCGGCGACGCCGCCAGGCTCAGGTTGGTCAGGTACACCGTTCCCTGCGGGGTCACCAGGATGTTGGCTGGCTGCACATCGCGGTGGACCACATTCTGCGCATGGAGATAGTCGAGCGCGCTCGCCAGTTGCGTGGCGATGCGCAACGCCTGCACCGCGTCGAGCGCCCCGCTCGCCAGGATGTCCTGAAGCGAGCGCGTATCGAGGTACGGCGTCACCAGGTAGTGCCCGATGCGATCATCGTGACCGGCGTCGATGACCGGCAGGAGATTGGGGTGGGTCAAACGGGCGGCGAGCCGTGCGGCGAGCTGAAAGCGGCTCGACGACACCCAGTCGGTGCGGTGCAGTACAGACACCAGGACCGGGCGATCCAGCGTCAGATGGGTGGCGCGATACACGACCGCCAGTTCATCCTGCCCCAGGCGCTGATCAAGGCGATAGTTGCGCACCTCGCGGGCAGCGCCCGACTGCGACGCCGCGCCGGATGAGTCGCTGTTGCCGGAATGAGATTGTGCCCGCAGGGTTGCCATGGTTTGCCCCTCGGAGCGAACGCGATGTTCGGAACTTGCGCAAGCGCGATGAGTATAACGCGGTGTGAAGCGGAATGCAACCGAAAGCGACATCTATCTGCTCTCCAGCTTCACTACAGTATAGCATATTTGTTCGGATGGCGCCAGAATCTGAGAACTGAGAACCCAGAACCAGGAACGACGAGCCGGGAAGAGCGCAGGCATGCCTGCACCCCCCAGGAACCGACAGGTTGACAGACGCTTCCGCCATACGGTACACTACCCTGTACGCGGCGCGCCTGTCCGATGGTGTTACAGCAGCCGCTCTATGCTGGAGGAGAAACGCGGTGCTCGAAAGTTTGCCCGACGGATTGATCACGATTGTCGCATTCCTGCTCATGCTCGGGCTACTGGTGCTGGTCCACGAGCTGGGGCATTTTCTCACGGCGGTATGGTTCGGCATCAAAGTCGAAGAGTTTGGTCTTGGATATCCGCCGCGTGCAATGGTGCTTTTTGAACGCAACGGCGTCAAATATACGCTCAACTGGCTGCCTATCGGCGGGTTTGTGCGCTTCGGCGGCGAAGGCGATCAGATTTACGGCGTCGGCAGTCTTTCCGTGGCGTCGCCGTGGAAAAAAATCGTCGTGCTGTTCGCCGGTCCGCTGATGAACCTGCTCCTGGCATTCCTGATCTTCAGCGGCATTTTTATGGTGCGCGGCGTTCCGGCTGTCGCCGAGGGCGCACGCATCGATGTCGTCTACCCGGCGACTCCCGCAGAACGCGCTGGCTTGCAGAGCGGCGATCTGCTGATTGCACTCGGCGGACGCACGCTCGGCGCCGATCTGAGCGTCATTCGTCAGATCGCAGCGGAAAATCGCGGACGGACCATCGAAGCGGTTGTGGAACGCGCGGGAGCGCGCGTCGTGCTGATGGTCACCCCTGGTCCCTGGGAACGCGATGGCGTCGTGTTTGAAAACGGATTCGGCGTCGCATATACGCCAAACATCACGATCGTGCCAGCAACGCCGCTGACGGCGCTGAGCGCCGGCTTGACCTACACCTTCGAGATTCTGGGTCGGTTTATTGCGGGCATCGGGCAGATGCTCGGCAGCCTGCTGGGGCTCAACGAAGCGCCGCCGGGCGGCGTCGCCGGAGTTGTCGGCATCGCCCGCGGCACCGGCGAGGTCATTCAGCGCGACGGCTGGATCGGCTTCTGGCAGTGGACGGCGCTTATCAGTCTCAATCTGTTTCTGATTAACCTGCTGCCCATTCCGGCGCTCGATGGCAGCCATATCCTCTTTGCGCTGATCGAGATCGCGCGCGGCGGCAAGAAGATTCCGCCAGAGCGCGAAGCGATGGTGCACGCTATCGGGTTCATGATGTTGATGGGCTTGATGGTGGTCATCACTGTCTCTGATGTGGCTAACTGGATTGGCGGCAATCCAGTGCTGGGCGGCGGATAGTCCCTTCGTGCGATGCCTGATCGGCGATTACCAACGATTCGCGCCAGTGAAATCGGCGAATATGCATACTGTGCACGCGCCTGGTGGCTGCGCCGGGTCGCCGGTCTCGAACCGGAAGGACGTGAACGGCGCGAGCATGGAACGGCGCTGCATCGCCGCCATGCCCGATCGGTCGCCCTGAGCCGCGTGCTGGCGATCATCGCCGCGCTCTTTGGCGCGCTCGCGCTGGCGCTGCTGGCTGGCAGCGGATTGGCGGGCTGATCTATGGCGATTACCGTTGGGTTGGCGCTCCTTGCGCTTGCACTGGCTGCACTGATCGGCGCGTGGCGCCTGCGCGCCAGGAGCGGATTGCCCTGGGCGCCGGTGGTGTACCGCGATACTGATGCGCAATCGCCGGGACGACCGCTCGTGGCGCGCCGGTTGGGGTTGGTTGGAAAACCGGATTACCTGATTGAAACACGCGGGCGTCTTATTCCAGTGGAGGTCAAACCAGGACGGAACGCATTGCGCCCGTATGAATCGGACTTGATGCAACTGGCGGCGTACTGCCTGTTAATCGAGGAAACCACCGGCGTCGCCCCGCCATATGGTTTGCTGCGCTATGCGGATCGGACGTTTCGACTGTCGTATACGGCGCGAGTGCGTGAAGAGACGCTGGCGCTAATTGACGAGATGCGCGCCGCGCTTGACAACGAGTGCGATCGGAGTCACGATGATCCTGCACGGTGCCGTGGGTGCGGGTTTTTCACCGTGTGCGATCAGGCGCTGCGGGATGCATAATTCCGGTGCGGTAGAGCTGTTGCAATGCAACGGCTCTACCGCACCGGCTCCGCCATATGCCATCCGTGCCCGATCATCAAACCGAAATCAATGACGGTGATTACGTGTAATATGGTGGCCGATCAGATTGACGAGCGACTGTCCGGCGCGATGACCGACGAGGCGCTGGCGGCATGGGCGTTCGACCGCTTTTATGCTGTTGAACTCGGTCTGGCGCGCTTTGAGGCCGGCGCTGAGGAACGCATCGCCGATGCGCTCGATACGCTTATGTTCAGCGATCATGAGGCGTTTCGACTCAATGAGGAGGAACTGCGCAGGCTGGCTGCACTGCTGAGGATGCCATGAAGATTCGAACCCATCCGCGAATAGGCGCCATACGGGTCGGCGACGAGGTGTATTCGTACCGCTATCATCTGTTCGCCCGCGTCGAAGCGATCTTTCCAGCGGCGGTGTGCGTCAAGATCGCGGCAATCGACAGGGTTCATCCGCTGGAATTGACGCTCATCCCCCAACTCTGGCGCGCCGACGATATCGAAAATTTGAGCGTGTGTCGCTACTGCGGCGGACGCGATGATCTCCAACTGGAGCGCGAAACAGGCATTCCATTCCGCGTATGCGCCCAATGCCGCATCGTTCCGCCGCAGGAACACCAGTACGTTCAGTGGCGCTGGTGGTAGTCATCCTTCGGGGTTGATCAGCGGCTTCGGGTAGACCCTGCCATAAGGTTCGCCCCACCACTCTGCAAGCGAGCGACCCTCGACAAAGATCTGCACCCCGGTCACACCCGGCAGCGTAGTCAGGGATTCGACCAGGGTGCGCACTGCGGCGTTTCGATTCGACGCTTCGGCGAATCGGGCGCTGAAATCAACCCGCACCACCCCCTGGTTGATGCTGATGGAGCGAAGTTCAGTTCCCGGCGGAATGGTGCGTTGCACCGCATACTCGTATATTCCCGGTCCTTCGAGAAGCGCGCGCACGGTTCCCTCCGCCACCTGGCGCGTCTTCGGAACCATCCGAATAATACGGATGGTATGGTAATCATCATTCGCCAGGTAGTATGTCGGCAGAAATTCAGTGACAGCATAATCGACCGGCAGGTTGTCCGGGTTCAGCGGGTTGACGACGGGTCGCCCGATCGGACCGCTTCCGTTGACGCCGATGTTTCTGCCGTTGACCTGAAATTGCACCCGATTGATCGTCTCGAAATGAGTTAACGTCAGGACGATCGATTGCAGCCCGCGCGGATCGCCGTTCAGGTGCGGCGGTCGGTCGAAGTTGACGGTTGCGAGACCGTTGTTGACGGTGATGCTCAGCAGACGCGCCTGCGGGTCGATGAGACGTTCGAGGCCGTTGCGCGGACCTTCGATAAGCGCGCCGATGGCAGCGGTCGCCACTTTGCGGTCTTCAACCGGAACAAGCCGCTGGACAGGCACGAAGAGCGTGCCGGTCGCATCACCAAAGTAGAGCCACAGCCGCTGCCGCTGAACGGCGGGCGCCGCCGTCGGCGCAGGCGGTCGCGGCGTCGCCGGCGGCGCAGCGGTCGGCGGCGCAGGCGACGCGGCGCCCGCCGTGGCGGTTGGCGACGGCTGAACCGGTTGAGCGGTCGGCGATGGCGCTGCGGTCGCACCAGTAGTTGGCGACGGCGCAACGGTTGCAGTGTCGGTCGGTTGGGTCGGGATTGCCGATGGTGCAATAATCAGCGGTTCCGGCGTCGGCGACGGCGTCGGTTGCGGCGATGGCGCGCTGGTTGGCAGCGCCGTGGGAGTGGGAGGAGGCGGCGTCGCCGTTGCTGTCGGGGTCGGTTCCGGCGATGGCGCTGCGGTCGCCGTCGCTGGCGCAACCGCTGTCGTTGGCGAGGGTGCGCCCGTGATCGGCGCGCCGCCGGTTAACGCCTGCCATCCCGCAATAGCGTACACCAATATAATGATTGCCAGCATCCCCAGCATCAGCGCATAGATTGCGCGATCGCGGGGCGACAGCGTGCGCAGCCAGCCGCGCAACCCGCCAGGCGCCGCAGGCGCAGCGCCTGTGGCGCTGGACGGCGCAGGGATTGAGGGGAGTGTTAAACCCATGTATAATGGGCATTGAACATGATTGCGAGAAAGGCAGAATGCGCTCTGATCAACCGGGATTTCAACCGGCTCGCCGCCGACATAACAGCGATGCTCCGGCGTCGGCGACGAAAACCGAATGGCGCGATTCTGCTTCAGACCAAGATATGGGCAATACCCCGGACCAGTTGGCGTTGGCTCGCTCATAGCGCGCCGGGTCTCCTTGAACGCTGAGCGCTGCGACATTCAGGCGTATTATAAGGAGCGGGCAGGAGTTGATGCAAAGTCCTGGCATTACCGGAACCTTACAGCCAGATTGCGGCTTGCTGCGACCCAGAGCTGCACCAGCGCGTCCGACGTGGTATCATATTCGGTATATATACTGCAGCCCGCTCATGTGGTTGTGAGAATAAGCCAGGACTTATGCGCATCCTGATTCTTTCGGATATTCACTCAAACATTGTGGCGCTTGAAACCGTCTTGTCCGCCGCCCGACCGTATGACACCGTCTGGAATCTGGGAGATACCATCGGCTATGGTCCGCGTCCCAATGAGTGCGTGGCGATGATCCGCACCAAGGCAAGCGTTATGCTTGCGGGCAATCACGACCTTGCATGTCTTGGATTGCTGGATTTGAGCGACTTCAACCCGGACGCGCGCGCTGCCAACGTCTGGAATGGCGATCAATTGACATACGATCATCGCATGCTGCTGGAGGAGCTCGAACCTATTCAGCCGATCAATGAGCGTTTTCTGGCTGCGCACGGCAGCCCGCGCGAACCGGTGTGGGAATATCTGCTGACGCGCTATCAGGCGCTCGATAACTTTCGCCATTTTGAGCAGCAGGTCTGCCTGATCGGTCATTCGCACGTCCCGCTGGTCTTCCGCCTGACGCCGGACGGACGCTGCGAGGGACCGACGTCGCCGGACGATGGCGCGACCCTGAGATTGGAGGACGGATTCCGGTATATTATCAATCCGGGGAGCGTCGGGCAGCCGAGGAACCAGGATCCGCGCGCTGCGTTTGCGATTCTCGACACAACCACTGATACGATCACGTTCCGTCGCGTCCCTTACGACATCGAGTTGACGCAGCGACAGATGCGCAATGCACAGTTGCCCGAAGCGCTGATCACCCGGCTGGAGTATGGCATCTGATGACGATCATTGATACGTACATCCAGCGACATCCGAGATCACAGGCGTTGTTCCGCCAGGCGCAAACGCTGTTTCCCAGCGGCGTCACCCACGACGGGCGCTACGTCGCGCCCTTTCCGCTGTACGTTGAACGCTGCGCAGGCGCGTACAAATGGGACGCCGATGGAAACAAGCTGATCGATTACTGGATGGGGCACGGCGCCCTGTTGCTCGGTCACGGGCATCCGGCGATCGTTGCGGCGGTGCAACGTCAGATGGAGCGCGGCACGCACTACGGCGCTGAACATGAACTCAGCCTGCAATGGGCGCACCTGGTGAAGCGCCTGGTTCCCGGCATTGAACTGCTGCGCTTCACCGCCTCCGGCACTGAAGCGACGATGATGGCGCTCCGCCTGGCGCGCGCCTTCACCGGCAAGCCGATCGTCATTCGCTTCGCCGGGCACTATCACGGCTGGCATGATATGCTGGCGCACGATACGAACGACGCCAGCGCCCCAGCCGGGCTGTACGACGGCGTGCTTGGCTCAACCGTCGTTGCGCCGACCGATCTTGATTATGTCGAGCACGCGCTGCGCAGCCGCACTGACGTGGCGGCGGTCATTCTCGAACCGACCGGCGCATCGTATGGCGCCGTCCCGCTGCCGCCCGGCTTCCTGCGCGATCTGCGGGAACTGACCCTGCGCTACGGCGTGCTGCTCATTTGCGATGAGATCGTCACTGGCTTTCGGGTGGCGCCTGGCGGCGCGCAACAGCGCGAGGGCATCGTCGCCGATCTCACGACCCTGGCGAAAATTCTGGCGGGCGGGCTGCCTGGCGGCGCGGTCGGCGGGCGCGCCGATATTCTGAAGCATCTGGCGTTCGGCGACGCGGAATGGAACCAGGCGCACAAAATCCGGCATTTCGGCACCTTCAACGCAGCGCCGCTCGCCGCAGCCGCAGGAACGGCGATGCTCGGCATCGTGGCGGAAGAAGCGCCAGGGGTGTGCGCCGCTGCGCTGGGAGAACGGCTGATCAGCGGGATGAACGCTGAACTGCGCAAGCGCGATCTTGGCGGTTGGGCGGTGTACGGCGATGGCTCGATCTTCCATATCATTGCCGGATGTTCGGTCCGCTTCCCGCCGGGCGAACTTGACCCGACGGCGCCGCCGGACGAACTGAAGCGCGGCGGCGATCCGCGTCTGGTGCAATTGCTGCGCCTGGGGATGAACAATCACGGAGTCGACCTCATGCGCGGACGGAGCGGCTTCGTGTCAGCCGTCCACACAATGGACGACATCGAAGCGACGATTGCGGCGTTTGCCGCAACGCTCGATGCGATTGCAGCAGAGCTGTGACGGTTCGTGAACTATGCGCGTCATTACGGGAACAGCCAAAGGTCATCGCCTGAAAGCGCCAGAAGGACTCGGCACGCGCCCGATGCTGGATCGCGTCAAAGAGGCGCTCTTTTCAGTCATCGAAGGGTACGGACCGATCCGCGGGCGGGTGCTCGACCTGTACGCCGGCACGGGATCGCTGGGGATCGAGTGCCTGTCGCGCGGCGCGTCGTGGGCGGATTTCGTTGAGCATAAAGCGCACGTGTGCCGGATCATCCGCGAGAACCTGGAGCACACCCGCCTGGCGGATCGGGCGCGCATTTTCCATATGCCGGTCGAGCGATTCTTGCGCATTCACGGTCACCGTGAGAAGTATGATATAATTATAATGGACCCGCCTTATGCTGATCCTGCGATTGAAGCGACGATTTGCGCCGTGGATGACGCGAACCTGCTGACCGACAACGGCATCCTGGTTGTCGGTCACTCGCCGCGCGTCGAACTCAGTGATCGCTACCAGCGCTTCCGCCGCCGTAAATTCCGCCGTCTGGGAGACTCGTGCTTTTCGATTTACGAACTGGCGCCGAACGATGCCGATTCCGATTCGAACGAAACGCATCAACTTGCGTCGCCGTCTGATCGCTGATGGAACGGCGCAGCGTTCTGCGGATCCGCGTTGCACCAGTGAAGGAGAGAAGGGGTGACGATTGCCGTCTATCCAGGAAGCTTCGATCCGGTCACGAACGGACATCTGGACATCGCCGCGCGCGCGTCGCGCATCTTCGATACGGTGATCATGGCGGTCTTTGATCGTCCGAATAAGCAATTACTCTTCAGCACCGAAGAACGGGTCGCGCTTCTGCGCGAGTCGACGCGGCACCTTCCGCGCGTCAAGGTCGATACGTATTCGACGCTGACCGTCGACTATGTGCGGAGCGTCGGCGCGTCGGTCATTGTGCGCGGCATGCGCGCCGTTGGCGACTTCGAGGCGGAGTTTCAACTGGCGCAGATCAACCAGACGCTTGCGCCCGATATCGATATCGTGCTGTTCATGGCGAGTCATCGGTATACGTTCTTCAGTTCGAGCACCGTGCGCGAAATTGCGTCGCTTGGCGGCGACGTCTCCTGGCTGGTTCCCGGTCCGGTAGTGGAGGCGCTGAAGCGCGTCTATGGCAGGAGGTGATGAGCCATCGAACTGGATCAGTTGATTAATGAACTGGAAGATGTCATCGCCGAAGGCAAACGGGTGCCGTTCAGCGGTCGGCTGTTGATCGACGAAGACCGCGTGCTCGACATTATTGATCGCATGCGCGTGGCGATCCCGGAAGAATTACGACAGGCGCGCCGGATTATCAGCGAGCAGGAACGGTTGATCAGCGAGGCGCAGGAACGGGTGCAGCAGGTGCTGCAGGAGCGCGGGTTGCTCGAAGCGATCGAAGCGGAACGCGCGCGCTTGCTGGAGCAGGCGGAGCGTGAGGCGCGCGCGGTGCGCGCCGGCGCCGACGAGTATGCCCGTCAGGTGCTTGAAGAACTTGAACAGCGCCTGCTGAAAGTCATTACCAGCGTCCAGAACGGTCTGCAAGAACTCGGCGTGGCGCGCGAACCGCGCACGCCTGGCAGATAATTGATCTTGACAGCGCAACGCCGCTGACCTATAATGCAGCCTCTGTGAGCGCAGAGGGCGCCATCATGCACATGTCAAAACCAGTCACTGACTTAAAGTTCAACGTCGCCCAACTGTTGCGCGAGTACGTCGGCTCGTCGCGCAGATACGACTTTACGGAGCCGGTTTTGCGCCTCGACGATGTGCTTGAGATACGCGACGTGGTCGGCGACGTGCGGTTTACCCGCACCGCCAGCGGGGTGCTGGTCGATGTGCATGCCCACGGAACCGTGGAGATGGAGTGCGTCCGCTGCCTCAATCCAGCCGTGCAGCATATCGAGGTGCGCTTCCGCGATGAGTTTCATTCGCGGATTGATGTGACGACCGGAGCGCCGCTGCCGCAACCCGATGAGGAGGACCCGTTCTACCTCGATGAGTTGCACATGGCGGATGTAGGTGAGATGCTGCGCGAGTACGTATTGCTCGAATTGCCAATGCAACCGCTGTGCAAGCCCGACTGTCGCGGCATCTGTCCGGAATGCGGCGCGGATCTGAACGTAGAGCCATGTTCGTGCGGCAGCTCCGGCGGCGATGAACGGTTCGCCGCGCTGCGCGCGCTTCTGAAGCCAGAATAACAGGTATCATAAGGGTAAGGGTGTCATGGGCGCTGTACCAAAAACAAAAGTTTCTCGCCACCGGCGCGGCAACCGCCGCCGCAATCAGCGCATCGATATGCCGACGCTCGTGCCGTGCACGCGCTGCGGCGAGCTGATGCGCGCCCATTATGTCTGCAAATCGTGCGGATACTACCGGGGCCGCCTGGTCGTCGAGCCGAAGAGCGAAGCCAGGGAGGAATAACACGTCACGTGCGCGTCGTGAGGGGTTATTGACCAGCCGTCTGGCGCGTCAGTAACCCTTTTTGTATTATCGAGGCGGGTATGGCGAACTTTGCTGCGATCACGGGCTGGGGAATGGCGGTTCCTGAACGTGTGCTGACCAATGCCGACCTTGAACGGATGGTCGAAACGTCGGACGAGTGGATCCAGACCCGCACCGGTATTCGTGAACGACGCATCGCAGGTCCCGGCGAACATACTTCGGCGCTGTCGATTGCCGCAGGGCGCGCCGCTCTCGCGCGCGCCGGTCTCGACGCCGCTCAGATCGATACGGTCATTCTGGCGACCTGTACGCCGGATCGGCCGTTCCCCGCCACCGCCTGCGCAGTTCAGGCGGGAGTCGGCGCGCGCCGCGCCGCTGCCTTCGATGTGGTGGCGGCATGCAGCGGCTTCGTCTATGGCTTGCAGGTAGCGACCAGCATGGTCCGCAGCGGCGCAGCGCGCAATGTGCTCTTCGTCGCCTGCGATATTTTCACCCATTTCATCAACTGGAACGACCGCAATACGTGCGTGCTCTTCGGCGATGGGGCCGGCGCCGTGGTGCTCCAGCCCTCCGACGAACCGGCTGGCCTCCTGTCATGCGTGCTCGGCGCCGATGGCGAG
>JAUQOW010000442.1 GCA_030550675.1 Chloroflexota bacterium | reverse complement strand
TCAGACCTCGAACGCGCCATCGATCCCTGGCTTACCCACATGCGCTGGCGGCGCGACTTTGCCCGCTGGCGCGAGCGGCGCATCAACCAGGAAGCGTATCAGAGCGAACGGCTCGCGCGGCTGGAGCAGATCGCCGGACGCCTCGAAGGGGTGCGGGTCCTCGACCTGGGCGCGGGCATGGGCGGCTTTGCGGTCGCAGCAGCGTTGCGCGGCGCGCGGGTCGTGGCCTGCGAGTATAACCCGGCGTACTGCCGAATCACCACGCTGCGCGCAGAACGCCATCGTCTGAATCTGCCGGTCATCAACGCTGCTGGCGAAGCGCTGCCACTGCCCGATGCAGTCTTCGATGCTGTGGTATGCTGGGATGTTATCGAGCATGTGCAGTCGCCGGATCAGGTGCTGCACGAGATCGCGCGGGTGCTGCGTCCCGGCGGCGTTGCGCTCGTGACGGTCATCAATCGGCGCGCCTGGATCGATCCGCATTACCATATGCGCGGCATCAACTGGCTGCCGCGCCCCTGGGCGGAATGGCTGATCGCATGCCGCGGGCGCGCCAAACAGGGCGCTGCGTTCCGCGATATGCAGCGTTTGAGCGAGATGCACTATTTCGCGTATCATGCCTTTATTGCGCTCGCGGCGCGCCACGGTTTCAAGGCGCGCGATCTTCGTGAAGACGATCTGGTGCGCGGTACGCTCTACAGTCCCAAACCATCGCGCCGCATCATGCGTGCGGCGCTGCGTCGCCTGGGGCTGGAACGCGCCGCATATCGCCTGCAACGCGACTGGTATGCAGGCATGTTCGAACTGGGATTGATCAGGCAGTAAATGGCGACTGAACCAACAACCAGCCGCGCTCCTTCCCTTGCCGCACAGGTCTCCCGCGCCGTTATATGGAACGCGGTCTTTGTGCCGCTGCGCCTGGTCGCCGAGGTTGTGGCGACGCTGCTCAAGCTGACGGTGCTGCCGTTGACCAGTTACGGTCTGCTGGCGCTGGTCAGCGGCGCCAGCAATGGTCTGGGCACCTGGATCGATCTGGGCACGACTCGCGCACTGCCAAAGTACATCCCGGAGACGAACCGTACCGGCGGACCGCGCGCCGTCCTGCGGTTGCTCACTGTCGTCCTTGCAGCGCAGATTGCAGTGCTGGCGCTGGTGTTTGTCGGTTTGATCGTCGGGTATGACCGCTACATCGGTGAGTTGCAGGGCAAGGTGCTCGCCGATGGGCGCATCCCGCCCGTTGAGCAGATGACCCTTGTGCGTTTCATCGACGAGTTTGGCTGGCTGATCGTTCTCACCATTCTGATAATGCTGTTCCTGGGCATCTGCTACGATATGCTGATGGCGTATTTGAACAGTTTCTTCAAGCAGCGCGCCTGGAATAGCGTGGCGCTTGCCGCCGGTCTGCTCCCGCCGTTGTTGAGCGCCGCCGCCATTCTGCTCAGTCGCCTGGCGCCTGACCCTGATCGCGCCGCCATTATCGGCGTCCTGATCGCCATGTTTGTCGCGCCAGCGCTGGCGGTTACGCTGGCGGGCTGGAATGTTTACCGGTTGTGGATGACGGATGCCCGCTACTGGACATCGGAGGCGCCGCCTCCGTCCCTGTGGCGCGCAATCCCGACCGGTTTTGTGCGCTATTGCGCAGTCTCGTTTTTGATGACACTGACCGACTTTCTGGCGAGTAAGTCGTTTGCCGTGTTTCTGACGAACGACATCAGCGATGTTGCGTTGCTCTGGGCGGGAGCGTCGGTGGTCGGCATGGTGCTGGGGTATCTGTACACGCCCATGGTGGGGGTGCAGGTGCCGCTATTCACCCGCGTGCGCGCTGGTGAGGGCGGAACGCTGTTGGGCGCCTATCAGTCGCTGGCGCGCCTCCAGGCATTGCTGCTGATCCCCGGCGCTGTGGGACTGCTTCTGCTGGCGCGCCCGACGCTGGCGGTGTTGACGCCGCAGTACGTTGACGCAGCGCCGCTGGTGTGGGTGCTCGTGCCGTGCCTCTTTCTGGAAAGCATGCTGACGACGGCGCACAATGCGCTGATCGTCTACGAACACCTGCGGGTGATTGTCATTTCGCGCCTGCTGACACTCCTGGTCGTTCCGTTGCTGATCCTGCTCTCGCCGCTGCTGGG
>JAUQOW010000169.1 GCA_030550675.1 Chloroflexota bacterium | reverse complement strand
TATCCCGCGCCGAACGCCGCGTATCCCGTCCCAACGGCGGCGATCGTCGCGTCGCCAGCGGGAGCGATTGAGCCGGAAGCGACCGTTGTTCCGGATGCGATCATTGAGGTGATGATCGGCGAGCATCGCCTGACAGTTGAGGTGGTCGCCACGCCGGAGAAACGCAGCATTGGGCTGATGTTTCGAGATACGCTGCCCGAAGATCGCGGGATGCTTTTTGTCTTTGCCGGTCCCTACACGGGCGCCTTCTGGATGCGCAATACGCGCATTCCGCTCTCAATTGCGTTCATCGGTCAGGATCGGCGTATTCTCAATATCGAGGATATGCAGCCATTCGATGAAGTTACACAGCACGCTCCCCGAGGGGCGGCATTCTACGCGCTCGAGGTGAATCAGGGCTGGTTTGCGGCGCGCGGCATTCAGCCCGGCGATACGGTGGCGTTCGAGTTGCCGCCAGACCTGGTTATCAGGTAAAGAACCGGAGTGATGGCATCTATGACGCAGGAGACAGATCCCCGCGAAAAGGCGAATGTGGTGCGTCGCATGGTCAGGTCCGGCGTGGAGTTGCCGGACGAGAAGCGCGAGGCGCTATTGCGCCTGCGTCAGCGGGTTGAGCAGCTCTGGCAGAAGCGGGAAGAAGCGCAGGCAAAGCGCGCCAACGACACCAGCACAGCGCCTGAAATCCCTAACCCCTGACTAACCCCTAATTCGCCTGCCTGCCAACCGCCCCCGACTTGATCTTTCCTGTCAGTTCCTCGTCAGGCGTCTGACGCAGCAGCGTTATCAGGTGCTCAGCAGTAATCGGACCTTCTTCGAGCAGCGAGCAGATGAGCGTTGCTCGCAACTCACGCACATCACGCGCCATGACGCGGAACATTTGCGCGAACTGTGCGTGGTACCAGTCGTTGTGGCGTCGCAGTTCCGCCAGTTCGTCCTGAAGTTGGGCAATAAGAATGGTCTGATGATTAAGCGCGCGCTGCATGTCGAGCAATGCGCTGGCAATCAGGCTCATCTGGTCCGAATTCAGAGGGTGGGCATAGGGCGGGAGACCATTGTACGATGGCTCAGATTGCATAGGCTTCCCCAACGAACATAGATCGAACATCCCCCGACAGGGATGCCGCAACGTTAGCATAGCACCCTTCCCTGAAGAGTCACAACGGGACCTTAGTACTACTTTGTTGCGATCGGGTAAAAAAACCGGATGCGGACGGTTGCGGTTATCGAGGCAGGCGTCCGTGCGATGCCAGCGCATCAGCGGCGCGTGTGGGTTCTGGCAGGCGGTAGCGGGTCACACATGCCATCACGAATTGAATTGCTGTCTCCAGAGAGACGCGGTGACCGACGGAGACGTAGACGGGGCGTGCGCCGGGGCGGGTGCGCAGCGCCGCCCCTACGATCTCATCACGATAGCGTAGCGGCGTCCAGGCGCCACGCACGTCAGGCGGCGGATCGTGGTCGCCGACCAGCAGCGATTTGGCGCACCCGATTGATGGGAGATCGGTAAGCACGCCCAGATGAGCGGCGATGCCGCAACGGCGGGGATGCGCCAGTCCGTGGCCATCGCAGATCAAAAGATCCGGCGCGATCCGCAGGCTGGCAAGCGCATCGAGCACGGCGGGCGCTTCACGAAACGACAGATAACCGGGGATATACGGAAAGGTGATCTGTCGGCGCGCAACCGCGTAATCAAGCGTCTGAAGCGATGGGAACGCCAGCACGACAACCGCAGCCAGCGCACTGTCGCCGCTGTACCCGACATCGACGCCTGCAATGGCGCGGATTGGACCAAAGGCATCATGAGCGATGATTTGTGCGCGTATATGCTCTTGAATGGCGCGCGCCTCGTCAAGATCGGCGGGCCAGGGATGATCGGCGGAAGTCTTCATCGCTCACGCTGCTGTAGCATGTCGCAATAAGATTGATGCGAAGACGCAAAGGCGCAAAGCAACACGATCAATATGACACCCTTTGAATCAGCCTTTCTTATAGGAAGATCACCCGGACATTGAACAATCGTGGTCTGCGTTGACCACCTCGCGGTCGGCGTTGGCTGAGCCGGTCGAAGCCAACGCCGACCGCTCCAGAAGGGCAGGCTCGATGGTCCAGGTTTTATGTGATCTCCCTGTTAGAAATGCTCTAATGACGCAGACTGTCGGGCAGGCGTTCCAGCCACCCGACGTCCAGGACCCCCCATAGTCCAAGCATGATCGCCTCAGCCGTGTCGTGACGGAGTGTTGTGGGGCGTGATGCGCCCGACCAGACGATCACCCGTCGCGCCAGCGTATCGGCGATGCGCTTTGCCTGATCGCCGTTGCGCTGCTCGCGTTCGTACAGCAGCGCGCGCCGCCAGGTTTCAGCGCTGACCAGACGGACGGAAACGCCGCGTCGTTCAGCCTCCCGGATCCAGATATCTGCCAGCGGTCCGCCTCCCTCGATGTAAAGCCATTCCAGGTTGACCGGCTCAGCCAGCACACCCGCGACGCCGCAGCGCAGGCGAGCTGCATTCCCAAAATTGTGCGATCCGTAGCGGCGCAGTCGTCCGTCGCCGCCATATACGGCGAAGCCAGTGCGCAACCCCAGATCGATAGCCAGTAATGAAGGCATATCGGTATTATAGTTGAAATCTCGTTCGATTGGATCTTGACACACATGTTTCGGTGTGGTATACAAGAGGTAAGAGGCTTAATGCGCAAGGCGAGAGGAAAAAGGTTGCACATTGCAGGCGGGAAGGTGGCAGGTTGCGGATAGAAGGTTAAGGTTGGGAAGACGCTCCTGACCCCTGACCCATACGAGGCGAGCATGCTGGCGACGAGTGACATTCCCCAGGCGGATGTGTTATGGCACGTGGCGCGAGTGCCGGAAGCCATCGTGCGCGGGCATACGACGCACGAGGCGATTGGCGCATACCTGGGCGCGAAAGGGCAACGGCAGGGTCTGTACTATGCTCAGGCGGCGCGGGTGCTCGGTCTGGTCGGCGAGCCAGGGGCGGACGGTACGGTTCCGCTGACGCCCTATGGTCGAGCGTTCGCCCAGTATGACCGTTCTGCGCAAAGCACAGCGTTGCGGCGTCTGCTGCGCGAACAGGAGCCGACGCGGTCAGTATTGCGCGCTATCCGTGAGCGCGGCGGTCTCGATTACGATGGTATCGCCAGCGTGCTTCGTCAACTGGCGCCGCTGGCGGAAAGCACAGCGCGGCGGCGCGCGCATACCGCCGCTGCCTGGCTGGTTGCCGCCGGTCTCGCGTCCTGGCGCGATGGGAAACTTGTTGCGGCAAGCGCACCGCCTGAGAGTATGGGATGGGCTGTAGCGCGTCGTCGGGCTGGCAGCGCAGCCCGGTGATTGCCATTAATGAGGGTGGTTCACAGCGTCACTCCTTCGCGATCGTCGCCGACTGACCGCAGAGTCCGGCGAGTGCCGGTTAAAAGAGCGCCCCTCCCGCAGCAACTTACGGGAGGGGCGCATTATTATCCATTTGCTGGCGGCTGTTCGCCGGAGTTTTGCTCAGGCTGCGGCTCAACCCCCGGAGGCGGAGGCGGTTCGGCGGGTTGTTCGGCTGGCGGCGGCGCGGGTTGCGCCGATTGCGCAGCGGGCGGGAACGGAATGCGCGGCTTGCCGTCCGGACCGATGTCGGCAGGGTTCAGAGTATAAATGTTGGGCCAGGGGCGGAAGCGTGTGCGGAACAACTCCGGCGGGCGCGGCACCCCGTTCTCCACTACCAGGCGATAGACATCAATCGTCATCCCGCCGCGCGCTTTGTCGGTGTGTTTGATCGTCCCCGGCGGCACTTTGGGATCGGCGACGAACACCGGCTCTGTCGGCGCAGGCGTGTGATCATAGACTTTGTGGGTCAGATCGACAGTACGGTTTGGCTTTGTGCCGTACAATTCAATCTGCGCCACGCCGGTCTTCGGGTCGGACCACGCCTGGATCAACAGCCAGGCGCCTGTATCATTCACAAACTTCAGGTCAGGTCCGCCGGTGAAGATCGTCGCATCAAGACCCGGGCCGTTGCCGCGCGGACCAAGCGCATATTTGTCGTACCAACTGATATAGAACGAGTGCCCCCAGCGCTCGGTGATCGGCAGCCCCGCCCAGAAGGCAGCGCGGAACAGCGTTGTCGAGTCCTGGCAAATGCCGCCGCCGAATTCTTGCTGCGTCCGGTTCTGAATGATCGCCGCGCCTTCAACAAACCCATTCGCAGCGTTGATCGGACCAATGTTCTTATTGAACGAAAACTCCTCGCCGGGCGCGATCAGCAACCCGTTGAGCAGTTGCATACCGACGCCGATGTTATGGACGCGGTAAGGCGCTGAGCCGGTAAAATCGCTTTTGCCGACGCTCACCAACTCGCGAATGCCCAGTTGATGGAGGTTCGCTTCTGTCACCGGCGGATCGGTGGGCGCCATCGGCAGCTCAAGAACGCGATCACGTCCGTTGAGCGCGGCGAGCACCATATCGCGGGCGCGCGCTTCATCGAGACGGAGTCCTGGTTTACCGGGTTTGATAATCTTGAGGTCGCCGTTATTCCATGCCACCCGTGGACGGGTGCCCGGCTTTTCGGTTTCGGTTGCGATTTGACGGAGGCGTTGCTCAATCGCGCTCTGGTCAATGGTGACTTCAATCCGGTCGCCGTCAGCGGCGGCAATGCGCTCGATCACGATCATCTGCGCCAGATCGCCGACCGTCCACTCGTATTCTTTGTTCCCGACGCGCAGCACAAGCGGACCCTGAAGAATCGTCTCAATCTGTGATCGCGCGGCGGCAACTGCGGCATCATCGAGACGCGGCGGCAGTTCGCGCGTCTGGAGCGGAATGGCGCCAGGCGTGAAAGCCCGGAGTCGCTGCGACAACTGCGCCAGGGTCGCATCAACCAGCACCTGCCGTCCGATGACTGCGCCAACGATTGCGACCCGCTCGCCATCAAGCCGCACCTGGGCATCGGCAGGCGCACGTTCAATTTCGCGCGCCAGCTGCGCCAGATATGCCTGAGCGCGCGTCTCATCGTATGAGACACGCAGTGGCACTTCAAAACCGTGCTGCCAGATTGCCGCGATTTCCTGCACGTTGTTAATCAGACCATTGCCGCGCCCGACGTTGTAGGCCCTTTTGACTGCGCTACGGAAGTCGAACGTCATCCCCAGATCATCCAGTGTTGGCGTCCACTGGCGGTTGCCATAGGTGATCACCACGGGTTGACGGAGGAACGTTTCGTAGCGAGCCCGGATGGCGGCTTCCGCCTGTTCCGGCGTCATCTCACCGACAGCAATGCCCTGGATCGATACATTCGGATAGATCCGCCCTTCATACGATCGGTAGACATACGCCGCGCCGCCCGCGATCCCCAGCACGATAAGCGCGATGACCGCAAGCACAAACCAGAGCCATCCGTCATTGCGACGACGTGGCCGTTGCGCGCGTGCGCGCGCCCTGACCGGAAAGCTTTCACGCTCTGCCGCCTCGGCTGTTGAGGAGAAGTGGACCTGTTCAGCCGACACGCTAACCTCCATGCAACAACGTAGCCGGGAATGGATGAAACCCAGCAGGGACACCTTGAGGAAAACTACGATGCGAGTCGGCAGCGAAACGCCAGGAAGCGTTTCACAGCGACGCTGTACCACTATACTTCAAACAGGCGTCCGCTGTCAATGATCAGAAAATGATAGATGTGGTATACTCCTCACGTCGCCTGCGATGACCAGAAACAGAGCAAGCGCTGAGACTCACAGGCGTTCGGATGCGCTAAGGGATATTGTCTTCCGAACCCTGTGTGCGAAGGGCTGCGGCGATGCTCCTGGATATATTTTACTGACGTGAAGGATGCGTGCGTATGCCTGATAATGGTATGACTGAGCTGGATCTCCTGGTAGGTTCGATGTTCACGACCCTGCCCGAAGAGGACCGCGAACGGTATGAGGAGGAACGCGAGTGGTTGATCGACGTGCAGAACTTGCTGCGGGATGAGGGGGTGGAAGTCGATCTGCTGGCGAACCCCGGCGTAGAAATCTGGGAAGGCGGCATCGAACGTTACCGCGATCTCTTCCTGTTGCGCCTTGCCGCTGTATATCTGGAAAATGGGCAGGATATCAAGCCGTTGCTGGCGCCAGATTTCGAGCTCGATGAAGAACCTGACCCGTTGCTGGCTGCGATCTGGGAGGACGAACAGCCAACGCGCTTTCCGCATCTGATCAAGCATCAGGGTGAGGGCGGATACTACCTGCCAGCCGATTTCCCGGAACCAATCTGGATCGAAGAAGAGCCAGAAGATGACGACGAGGCGCCGATTGAAGAGTCGGTGGTCAGTTTCGGTTCGTCCGTAGCGCTTCAGCGTGAACTGGTCGAGCTGGAGGGAATGCTGGATCAGGCTGGCGTGAAGCCCGCGCATCCGATTCGCCGCTGCCTGAGGGTGTTGCGCGAAGCCGCCGATGTCAGCGTTGCCAATGATCTGCCGATTATTGTCTGGTGATATGCACCATGCGCCATCCGCCAATTCGTCCGGGAGAGACGTCGCACAGGCAGCGGCGTTGCGCTGGTAAAGACGCGGCGCGGGGAGAGACGTTGCACGGGGAGAGGACGGTGCACGGGGAGAGGATGGTGCACGGGGAGAGACATTGCGCGGGGAGAGACGTTGCAATGCAACGTCTCTTCATTATTAACCGGTATTCATCAACCCTGCCGCCAGCCCGCTGATGCTCAACAGGATGGCGTCTTCGAGCGCAGCGTGGTCTGGTCCGTCGGGTGCTGCGCGTAAACGTCGCAACAGTTCGATCTGGAGATAACTCATTGGATCGATGTATGGATTGCGACGCTGGATTGAGTGCTGCAACACCGGGCTGTTATCGAGCAGGCGGTCGATCCGCGCGATCTGGCGGATCATTCGATTGGCGCGTTCATACTCTTCGCGGATGGCGGCAAAAATATCGGTTGCCGCATTCTGATCAGGCGCCAGTTCGGCGTACCGTGAGGCGATATGAAGATCAGCTTTGCCCAGGATCATCTGGGCATTGTCGATCATGACGCGGAAAAAGGACCAGCGGGCGTACATCTCCTGCAACAGCGCCAGCCGGTCGATGGCTGATCCTGAGATGTTCTCCTTCACCCCTTTGTATACGAAGGTCTCAAGCGCGAACCCCAGACCATACCATCCCGGCAGGGTGTGCCGGCTCTGCATCCAACTGAACACCCACGGGATGGCGCGCAGGTCCTCGATGCGCTCAGTGTTGCGACGGCTGGCGGGTCGGCTGCCAATGTTCAGGCGGCTGATCTCGGCAATCGGCGTCACGTTCCGAAAATAGGACACAAAATCGGGGCGCTCGTAGACCAGCGCGCGGTAGTGACGCTGCGAGAGCGCCGCCAGGTGTTCGAGCGCCTCTGTCCATTCTTCGGGAGGATCGTCGCGCTGTAATAAACCGGCGCGCAGCACGGCATTCACGACTTGTTCGATGTGGCGATGCGCCAGGAGCGGCAAGCCGTAGCGGTCGGCGATGACTTCGCCCTGTTCGGTGATCTTGATCTGATTGCCGATGCTGCCGGGCGGCTGCGCCAGAATCGCGTGGTTCGCCGGTCCGCCGCCGCGCCCGATGGCGCCGCCGCGCCCGTGGAACAGGCGCATCTGAATGCCGTGGCGTCGCCCGAAATCGCGCAGTTTGCGCTGCGCCTGGTAGAGCGCCCAGTTGGCGGCGACGTATCCGACATCCTTGTTGCTGTCGGAGTAGCCGATCATCACTTCCTGCAGGTTGCCGCGCAATGCCAGATGATCGCGGTAGACCGGCAGCCGCAGGCACGCTTCAAGGACGGTGTCGCAACACGCAAGGTCGGCGCCGGTTTCAAAGAGCGGTGCGATATTCAGGCGACTGAAACGGAACGGGCGGAACAGTCCCGCCTCTTTTGCCAGGAGGAGCGGCGCCAGCAGGTCGCTCGCTCCGCGTGTCATGCTGACGATGTAGGTTTCAATCGCTTCGGGGCTGAGCTGATCCAGAATGGCAGCGATGGCGCGGAAGGTGGCGATGACCTCAACCGTGTCGGGCGAGTACTCGAGACGGGTTGGGATAAGCGGGCGCGGGTTCCCGATTTCGCGTGACAACAGGTCGATCCGTTCCGTTTCGTTGAGCGCCGCGAAGTCAGCGCACACCCCCGCAGCCGCCAGCACTTCGGCGAGTGCGGCGGCGTGACGCTCGCTGTGCTGGCGAATGTCAAGCGTCGCCATGTGCAGTCCGAAAACCTCGACCTGGCGCACGAGATCGCGCAGCGCGCCGTCGGCGACGATGGCGGCGTTGTTTGCGCGCAGGCTCCGATCCATCACGTTCAGATCAGCCAGCAGATCAGTACGCCTGAAATATCCATCGACTGGCGACGGATATGATCGTCCCCAGTCGAGCGGCGCCGTGCGGGCGTGATCGAGGGTGCGCAGCAGTTTTTCGCGGATGTAGGTGCATTTCTGGCGGTAGAGTTCGTAAGGATTGCGTTGCGCCAGCAGAGCGGCGACATCGGGAAACAGTGCGGCGTCATGCGCCAGCGACTCGCGCAGTTCGTCGCTGACCGGCGCCTGCCGCACAGACTGACCAAGACGATGACTGAGTTCCTCAATCGATGCAATATGTCGCTCAATGGCGGCGATCCGCATCATGCGCACCGTCTGAACGGTGACCGCGTGCGTGACATTCGGATTGCCGTCGCGGTCTCCCCCCATCCACGCGCCATAGCGTAGCAGCGGCGGAACGCGCCACTCGCGATCGGGGTAGTATGTGCGAAGAGCGTATTCCAGCTCACGGTAGAGGCGCGGAATAAGGTCGAATAACCCGCTCTCGAAGTAGAACATGCCATTCTTGACCTCATCGATGACGGTCGGCTTGACGACGCGCACCTCATCGGTTTGCCACAGCGAGACGATCTCTTCGTATATGCGAGCGGCGTTTTCTTCGCGTGCAAAGCCGCGCAGATCGCCGGTTCGCTGGTCGAGGAGCGTTGCCAGCCGCCGCACCTTCTCCAACGCAGTGCGACGGCGCGCTTCGGTCGGGTGGGCGGTGAACACGGGCTGGATGCGGGCAGTATCGAGCCACTCCTGAACCACCGTCGCAGGAATGCCGTGTGCGTGCAGTTCGGCGACGGCGGCGTCAATCGACTCGGAGCGCGGTTCATCCGGGTTTTTCCGCTCACGGTCGCGCAAAACCCAGACGCGCTGCATTTGTTCGGCGAGGTTGACGAGCAGGAAATAGGCGTTGAACGCTTTGATAACGGTCTGGATCTCAGCGACGGTCATGTGAGACGCCAGCGCGCGCAGTTCGGCATCGGCGCGATCCGGTGCGCCATTGCGCAGATCTTTGCCCAACGTTCGCAGGCGTTCGACCAGTTGGAATGCCGACTCGCCCGCCTGTTCGCGGATGACGTCGCCGAGAAGATTGCCCAGAAAACGGATCGTTGCTGAGAGACGTTCGCTCTCGCGCCGCTGGTTGTGGGTTGGGTGTGACATCATTGTGTGGAGAACCAGGAACTGAGAACTGAGAACCAAGAACTGAGAACTGAGCGCCTTGCACGATCTGGAACGCTTGACTATGCTACCGCTGTAGTGTGGAGCAACGCAGGCGGATGAAAAAGCAATGCCGTCTTTGAATACATGCCCTTGCCAAAATCTTAGCCGAAGAGATGTCTTATGACAGCCTCGACGCCAGCAGACCGGCTTCGCATAGTGCGCGCCGCCGATGGTCTGGATATTGACCTGGATGCTTTGCAGGGTCTCTGGAGCGTGGAGCAGTACCTCGCCCTCACCCGGCAGACCAACCGCCTCATCGAGTTTACCGATGGCGTTATCGAGGTATTGCCCATGCTAACACGAAAGCATCAGGCAATTTCGCTCTTCCTCACGCTCGCTCTTCTTGCGTTTGTGCGACCCAGGGGCGGCGTCGTGTTTTATGCTCCTTTACGATTGCAGGTGCGTCCAGGCGCTTTCCGTGAGCCGGATATTCTGCTTCTCTGTAATGCGCGCGATCCGCGAAACCAGAACGAGTTCTGGCTGGGCGCCGATCTCGTCGTCGAGATCGTGAGTCCTGATAATCCGGAGCGCGATGCCGTCGAGAAGCCGCGTGACTACGCTCAGGCAGGCATCCCTGAATACTGGATCGTCAACCCGCTGGACGAGACGATCACGGTCCTGGTTTTGGAGCGCGACGCATACAGGATGTTTGGCGCGTTCCATCGCGGCGAACAAGCATCATCCCGCCTGCTTGACGAATTTGCCGTCAGCGTTGATGAAGTGTTCGACGCAGAGTGACGCAAGCCGCTACACACGCTCGATGATTGTTGCATTTGCCATGCCGCCCCCTTCGCAAATGGCAATCAGCCCGTAACGACCGCCGCGCCGTTCTAGTTCGTGCAGCAGCGTCGCCATGATCCGTCCTCCCGTCGCCCCCAGCGGGTGTCCCAGCGCAATCGCGCCGCCGTTGACGTTGACCCGCTCCCATGGCG
>JAUQOW010000168.1 GCA_030550675.1 Chloroflexota bacterium | reverse complement strand
GGCGAGCAGGCGCTTCGCCACTTTCGCTGGCAGCTCTTCAATCAATCGTGCGCGATCATCCGGCTCAAGCTGCCCCAGCAGTTGGGCGCTCTCCGGGTCGCCGATAGCGCTGATGAGTTCCGCCTGATCGCGCGCCTCAAGATACTCGAAGAGTTCGAGCGCCTTCCGCTTTTCGAGCATGCGGAAGATCGTCACACGAGCGCGCGGATCCAGGGCGCCGAATGTTGCGGCGAGTTCGGCAAGCGGCATCTCATTGACGATTGCTTTGATCTCGTCAGGCGTGCGGTTGATGATACCTGCGCTCGTCAGATTCGTCATCGTCTTTTCCTCCGGTTGTTGTGCGCATCCGCACGCCTGCAACCGGTCGTTATCGTTCAGAGCGTGCGAATGCGCGTAACGAGTTACTCCGTTGATCAAGGGATTGATGTTCCGATCCGTCTGTTTCCATACTCGACGAGCTCCTTTTCAGATATGCTCAATTTGTCGATGACCACTGCTTCATCAACAGGATCAATCGACTCGACGCCTCAGGCTCTGGTTCCGGCATGCGCCCGCCGCGCGCCGCGCGCTGCGGCGTTGCGGCGAGTTGCGTCCGGCGCGCATTGACCGACAGCGTCTGGGGCGTATTGGCGGTCAACGAGAGCGGGCGCAGCGTCTGCGGGCGCGCGAACGTCGCCGTCAGGCGCCCGTCTTTGTCCATCGTCCAGCGAATCGTCAGCATCGCGGGTTCCTCCTTTCGCCTTTCAGTGCAGCGTTCACCAGCGAGATACCGGTCTGTTGCAGGACGCAACACACCATGCGCACGATCAGGAGATCGGCGCCGACCGTCATCAGGCGCAGTGCAGAGCAAACCTTATCCGTCCGCCTGTTGGCGACGAACAGATGGCTGCACAGTGCAAAGCAGATTGTTGCCTGAAACCTGGGAGACAGCAGCGCAACGCCGAAGAAGACGGATGTGCGCCGGGCACATCGGGCGTGCGCTCAACAAACAACCCTGGCGCAGCATTCTCGCCAGGGCGTCACAGAGGAAGCGCAAACAACGCTACGCGACACTGGCGAGAGGAGGTGCGTCCGGGCATGCTGTTGCGGCGCTGCGCCGCCGCCTACGATGACCGCCTTCGTCCATAATTTCGCCTTAAATAGAAACCCCTCCGGTGACGCCGGAGGGGCAAACGCTCTCTTGAACGCTCCCCCTCCGGTTGAGCTTAAGCTGTCACACAACGTAGCGGCAACGCCGCAGTTACCTTGGCAAAGCCCTTAAGCCGAGCCTGCTGTGCGCCCCTGAGCGTCTTTCGACGGGCCGGAGCAGTAACCTGTGTTTGTGTGAAGCCGCGCCTACCGGGGAGCAACTTCTCAGAACCGCAGATATATTATCTCACAAATCACCCATTGTCAAGATCCAAATCGCCGTCAATTGCATAGCGCGTAGAGGGACACGGACTCACACGGATTGAGACGGATGAACACGGATCGCTCACCTTCATCCATCCGTGCATATCCGTCGCATCCGTGCAGATCCGCGTTCCATAATGATAACGTTCTGTTCGTTGACCGCAGCGCATACGTGTCAGGAAAGTGTATCCTCTCTGTAACTGTTCCGACTACCCTCATGACAGAAACGGTTGCGCAAGGCGCGTCTTTTTTATCCCCTATGCGAACGCGCGCCTGAAGCGCCGTGGAACATACAGCACCAGACCCCCAGAATTCAACCCGCCCTTGTCGGGCGCACATGTCGAAGGAGACGCTGATGGGCCAGAAAAACGGCTTTGATCCGAACGATCCGATTGGCAACCTGCGCAAGGCCCGCGATGCGACGCTCGACGCGTGGGCCAAGGCAATGATCGACCTGGTCAACACCGAGACGTTTGCGCGCTGGGTCGGAGCGACGCTCGACTCGTACCTGATTGCGTCGGCGCCATTGCAGCAGTTGATCAACACGTCGATGAAGACGTCGCTGGCGCGCCTGAATCTTCCGTCGCGCGATGAACTGACCACGCTGGCGCGCCGGGTGACAAACATCGAAATGCGCCTGGACGACATCGAGATCAAGCTGGATCAACTGGCGCATGCGCTGCGCACGCAAACGCCGGTGATCGTCGAGATGCTTACTGAGCAACTGGAGCAGAATAAACAGGAAGGCGCGGAACTTAACGGCATGGAGCAGCGCCTGGCAGCGCTCGACCACAAAGCCGACCAGATGCTCCAGTTGATTGAGAAACTCCAGCAGGCGGCGCTGGAACAGGCGGAGGCGGCGCAACGGCGGCGCAAAGCGCCGCGCCCGATTCAACCGCCCGATCCTGAGCCGCCGACGCCCGAAGAGGTCAAAGAGGATCATGCGATTGAGGGGTTTTAGAGGATGTGCGGCACGCGCCGCGCTTGAGTAGCAAGGAGTATGTCGATGACGACGTCGACTGAGACGACGCTCTTTCCTGTAGATCCGGCGACGCTTGCAAAAAATCTGTACGCCGAAGTTGAGCGTTTGGGAAAAGCCTATGAAATGGGCGTCAAGATCGCCACGGGCAAACAGCGGGCGAAAGTGGCGCAGACGCCAAAAGAGGCGATCTGGACGCTCAATAAAACGACGCTGTACCACTACTATCCGCAGGCGCCTGCGGAGAAGCGGAAACGGGTGCCGCTGCTGCTCGTCTTCGCATTGATCAATAAGCCCTACATTTTCGACCTGCGTCCCGGAAATAGCTTCGTTGAGTACATGGTCCAGCAGGGGTACAACGTCTATCTGATCGACTGGGGCGCTCCGGGTCCGGAAGATGCGCACCTGACCTTCGAGGATTATGCGCTTGACTATTTGCCGCGCGCGGTTCGCCGGATGCAGATGCACAGCGGGCAACATGATTTCAGCATGCTCGGTTGGTGCATCGGCGCCACGCTCTCGGCGATCTATGCAGCCATGCGCCCGGACGACGGTTTGCGCAATCTGATCCTGCTGACGGCGCCAATCGATTTCTCCAACAAGGACGCGATGGGTCCGTTCCCCAAGTGGCTGAAGGAGGAGTATTTCAACCTCGACGCCATTCTGGAGCAGACGGGCAACTACCCCGGTGAGATGATCGATATTGGCAGCAAACTGCTCAAACCGGTCGAAAATCTTATCGGTAATTACCTGCGGTTGCTCGATAACCTCGATGATCCGAAGATTGTCGAGTCCTGGCAGGCGATGAACACCTGGGTGAGCGATGGCGTGCCGTTTGCTGGCGCGGCGTATCGCCAGCTGGTCGTCGATCTCTACCGCGAAAACCGGTTGATGAACGGCACCTGGATTATGCGCGGTCGCCCGGTGAATCTGGGAGACATCAAGGCGTCGTTGCTCAATATCATTGCACGGCAGGATCATATCGTGCCGCCGTGTCAGTCGGAAACCATTCTGGATCGCGTGAGCAGCACCGATAAACATCAGATCATTATGCCAGGCGGTCATATCGGCATTATGGCGGGCAGCGGCGCGCGCCGTGGTTTGTGGCCACAGATCGATGCCTGGCTCGCCGATCGGTCAATCTAAACGGTTATCACTAACGAGGAGACAAGACGATGCGCCTGAAAGATAAGGTGGCAATTGTGACCGGTGCGGGCCACGGCATTGGCAAAGCGACCGCCATCGCCTATGCGCGCGAAGGGGCGCGCGTTGCGGTCGTTGATATTAACATGGCAGGCGCCGAAGCGACGGTAGCTGAGATTACCAGACAGGACGGGCGCGCGATCGCCGTCCAGGCCGATGTCTCTCAGGCGGCATCGGTGGAGTCGATGGTCGAGACGGTGCTGGCATGGGGCGGTCGGATTGATGTGCTGCTCAACAATGCCGGCATTACGCGCGATGCGCGCCTGGTGAAGATGACCGAACAGCAGTGGGACGCGGTCATCAATGTCAATCTCAAAGGCGTCTGGCTGTGCGCGCGCGCCGTGGCGCCGCATATGACTGCGCAGGGCAGCGGGTCGATCATCAACGTCAGCTCGATCGTCGGTCTGTATGGCAACTTTGGTCAGTCGAACTACGCCGCCACCAAGGGCGGCGTCATCGCAATGACCAAGACCTGGGCGCGTGAACTTGGACCTTCCGGCGTGCGGGTCAATGCGGTAACCCCTGGCTTTATCGCCACTGAGATGATCAACACGATCCCGGAAAAAGTCATTCAGACCGTCCAGGAGCGCACGCCGCTGCGTCGCCTTGGTAAGCCGGAAGAGGTCGCCGCTGTGTATGTCTTCCTGGCATCGGATGAATCGAGTTTCATAACCGGCTCGGTTATTCAAGTAGACGGCGGTCTGCTCTGGTAACTGTGCTCTTTTGCTGACATTTCCGCACCGTTCTGGCAGCGACGTTGGATGGCAACATCCAGCGTCGCTGTTTTTCTGACGCGCTGGTTTGTGCTATGATGGTCTTGCCCGGTTTTTTCTCGAGAGAAGCATATGGCTGATGATCTGCTCCTTGGCATTGATGTTGGCACGACCAACATTAAGGCGCTTGTTTTCACTGTTAGCGGCGCGCTAGCGGCATCCGCCAGCGTCGCCACTCCTACCGAACGACCGCAACCGGGATGGGCGGAACATGATCCCCGTATGCTCTGGCAGTCCGTCGTCGAGGTGATCCGCCGGGCGCTGGAGTCTATCGATGACTCCCGGCGGGTGCGCGGGCTGGCGGTGGCGAGCGTCGGCGAGGCGGGCGTGCTGCTCGACGCGCGCGGCGAAGCGCTGACGCCGATCATCGCTTGGTATGATCGGCGCACCATGCCCTACGTGCAACGCTGGAACGCTCAGGACGACCCGCTAGAGACGTTTCGCCTGACCGGTATGTTGCCTGTGCCGATCTACGGCGTTTTCAAATTGCAGTGGTTGCGCGATTATGAGCCGGAAGGGTACGCCGCCGCAACAACATGGCTGCACGTCGCCGATTATATCGCCTTTCGCCTGTGTGGCGCGCGCACGACCGACTACTCGCTGGCGTCGCGCAGTATGCTCTTCGATCTCCGCGCGCGTCGCTGGTCGGACGCCTTGATTGATCGCGCTGGCTTGCGCGGCGATCTGCTGCCCGAACCGGTCGCCAGCGGCACGCGCATCGGCGAGGTGACTGAAACGGCAGCGGCGGAGACGGGACTGGCGCCGGGGACAATTGTAGGCGCTGGCGGGCACGATCATGTGTGCGGCGCGCTCGCCGCCGATGTGCGGCGCGTCGGCGATTGCCTCGACTCGATGGGGACGGCGGAGGCGGCATTTCTGCCGCTCGATGACGTTCCGCTCGATGAGCGCCTGTTCATCGCCAATGTATCGTCGTGGACGCACGTGACATTCGGGGCGCACGTGGCACGCGACCGCTATTACGTGATGGACGGATTGTTCAGCAGCGGCGCAGCAGTTGAGTGGATGCGCAGAATAGCGGCGCCGGGCGCGCCGCTCCACGAAGCGGCGGCGGAGGTCGAGTCGCTGGCGGCGTCAGCGCCGCCGGGCAGCCTTGGCGTGCTGTTTCTGCCACATTTGACTGCTGGCGAGCGGGGGGCGTTCGTCGGTTTGACCGCTAGCAGCGGGCGGGCGGCGCTGGCGCGCGCTGTTTATGAGGGGCTGGCGTTTGAATGGCGCCACATGCTCGATAACATAGAGGGCATGCTGGGGGTGCGCGCCGGAACGATCCGGGCGATCGGCGGCGGAACGCGCCTGCCGGTCTGGCTGGGCATCAAGGCGCACGTGCTGGGGCGACCGATCCAGGCGCTGGATATGGACGAAAGCGTGGCGCTGGGCGCTGCGTTGCTCGGCGGAATCGCCGCGGGCGTCTATGGCAGCGAAGACGAAGCGGTTGGCGCGGTGCGGGTGCGTGAGCGAACAATTGCGCCGGATGAAGCGCTCCACGCGCTGTATGAGCGTATCTACCGCGAAGCGTTTCTACGCCTGGCGCCAGCGCTGGCGCCGGTGCACGCTGCGCTAAATGATCTGGAGGGTCCATGAGCGACAGGATCATCTTCCATATGGCGCCCGCTGACCGCTGGACGACATGGCCCGTGCATGAACCGTATGTTCCGGCAGAGTTTGCCGTTGATGGCTTCGTGCACTGCACTGCGGGCGAAGAGTTGATGGCGCGCGTCGCCAATGCGCTCTACCGGGAGACGCCTGGCGATTTCGTGCTGCTGGTCATTGATGTGACGAAACTGACCGCGCCGGTGCGCTGGGAGCGCCCCGCTGGCGCAGACCTGGCGCCGCTCTTCCCGCACGTCTACGGTCCGATCAATCGAGAGGCGATTATCGCGGTGCGGCGCATTCAGCGTGACGCTGACGGCTCGTTTCTGCTATAATCAACGTAATCATCAGGTAAGGAAACGATTATGGCTGATACAACCCGACACGCCAGAGCACGGCGCAAGCCGGGCGAAGCCGGACCGACCGAAAAGATGCGCGAGTATCTGGAGGTTATCTACTACCTGGCGGCGCGCGGAGAACCGGTCATCAGCGCGCGGTTGGCGGAGTGGATGCACGTAACTCCTCCAACGGTCGCTGATATGGTGAGCCGGATGGAGGATCGCGGTTACATTGTGCGCGATGGACGCGGCGAGATCTCGCTGACCAGCGAAGGGTTTCGCCTGGCGGAGGCAATGGTGCGGCGGCATCGCATTCTGGAGCGCTTCCTGGTTGATGTGATGGGAATGCAGTGGCACGAAATTCACGAGGAAGCGGTGCGCCTGGAGCACGCGCTCTCACCGCGCCTGGAAGAACGGATTGAAGAACTGGTCGGTGAGGCGACCACATGTCCGCACGGTAATCCTATCCCCGGTCGTAGCGACGTTTATGCGGGTGCAGTACGCCTTGATCAGGCGAAGCCGGGAGGCGTCTTTACGCTGCGACGCATCGCTGAGGAGGCGGAAGAAGATACAGTGCTGATCCGCTACTTGCAAAACAGTCGCCTTGTGCCCGGCGAGCAGTTCAGGATTATCGACAACTCGCCAGTGTATGGCGTCACCCTCCAGCGCGACGACCGTCAGATCACTCTTTCGCCGCAGATCGCCGCATACCTCTGGGGTGATGTGGCGGCTTCCTGACCTTTTCGAGCCGTTTGTTGCACTGGCAGCCTGCCATCCTTCAATATTCGACATTGAACAACCATCGTATGCGCTCTTCCCCTAGCGCCGCAGCGACATACTGCGCCAGGCGGTCGAACGGATCGGTTGACGGGTTCATTCCCTCCCCCGGATGCCAGCCGAGGCGCTGCAACCAGGCGCGGCGGAAGGCGTCGTTGGCGAAGATGCCGTGCAGGTAGCACCCCCATACGCGCCCGTCGTCGCTGATGTGTCCGTCGGGTTCTTCTACGGCGTCGGCGCCGCTGCGCTGTGTGATGACAATAAGCGGACGGTCCGCGCCGACGCTGTGGGTGCGCCCCATGTGGATTTCGTAACCTCGCAGGCGCGCTCCCGGCGCCCATGGCGCGTGCGAGATCGCGCTTGCCTGGACTGTGCGTTTCTCTGCGCTGAAGATCGTTTCAACCGGCAACAATCCCAGACCAGGCTCGTCGCCTCCCTGCCCTTCGACGCCGAGCGGATCAGCGATCCGTTCGCCGAGTAACTGGTAGCCGCCGCAGATGCCTGCGATGGCGCCGGGAAACCGGTTCAACGCCGCGTCGAACCCTCGCTCGCGCAGCCAGCGCCGCGCCGCCAGCGTGTGTTTCGTGCCGGGAAGAATGACCGCAGCCGCGCCGGTCAGTTCGGCGGGATGGGTGATGTAGCGCACTGTGACGCCCGGCTCGCGCGCCAGCGGGTCGAAATCGTCGAAGTTGGCGATCGCGGGCAGGTGAATGACCGCAATCGTCAGTCCGCCATCCTTCGTGCAATTGCCGCGTTCCAGCGCAACCGCGTCTTCCTCCGGCAGGTGCAGGTCCTCAATCCACGGAATGACCCCTAAAACTGGCAGACCGCTGCGCTGCTCCAGGATGCGCACGCCATCCGCAAAGAGCGCCGGGTCGCCGCGGAAACGGTTGACGATCAACCCCTTCACCAGCGCGCGCTCCTCCGGTTCGAGCAGCATGAGGGTGCCGAGCAACTGCGCAAAAATCCCGCCGGTGTCGATGTCGCCGACCAGCACGCAGCGCGCTTGCGCATATCGGGCAACCCGCATATTGACGATGTCGCCTGCCTTAAGGTTCAGTTCCACCGGACTGCCCGCCCCCTCGGCGATTACCAGGTCGTAGCGGGCGCGCAGCGCGTCGAGGTTGCGGGTGACAACCTCCCACAGCATCTCTTTGCGCTGCCAGAAATCGCGCGCATCCAGCGTGCGCCACGGTCGCCCCTCGACGACGATCTGGCTGCGGCGCTGTCCCTCAGGCTTGATCAGGATCGGGTTCATTTCGACGGTCGGCTCGATCTGCGCTGCCGCCGCCTGCACTGCGGTGCTGCGCGCGATCTCGCCGCCGCTGGCGGTGACGGCGGCGTTGTTGCTCATGTTCTGCGCTTTGAACGGCGCCACTCGCAACCCGCGCTGTTTCGCAATGCGGCAGAGCGCCGTCACCAGGACGCTCTTGCCGACCGATGACGCCGTGCCAAGCGCCATAATCACCGGCGCGGTCATAGGATCTCCTTCCAGGCGGCAAGCAGTCGCGCGTTCTCCGAGGGGCGGCGTGGCGCGACCCGCACCCATTCCGGCAACCCAAACGATGCGCAATCGCGCACAACGCAACCGCGCTGAAGCAGGCGCACCCGCACTGTTGCGCCGTTTCCACAGCGCACAAGCATGAACGGCAGCGCCGCGCGCCAGACATGAAGCCCCAACCGGCGCAATCCGTCACACAGGTCGTCGCTGACACTCCACAAGCGCGGTAACGTTGTGGGAAGAAAGGCAGCATCGGCGAGCGCGGCGAGACCTGCCGCCTGCGCAGCGCTGTTGACGCTCCACACAGGCTGAAAGCGCCCGATGCGCGCTACAATCGCCGGTTGCGCAACCAGGTAGCCGAGACGCAGCCCCGCCAGCGCGTAACTCTTGGTCAGCGAGTAGAGCCGGATGAGGTTTGGCGCGGCGGTCGCGTCCAGCGGATCGCGCAGGTCGCGCAGGTCGCGCAGAAACCAGTAATACGCCCGGTCCACGATCAGGAACCCGTCGCTCGCGGCTGCCAGATCGCTGATGACGTTGGGAGACAGCGACGCGCCGGTCGGGTTGTTCGGCGCGCATAGCCAGGTCAGGCGCGGACGAATACGCCGAACCGCATCGATCAGCGCCTGATCGTCGAGGCGAAAATCGTCGCTCGCCAGCGCGCGCACCTCGACGACCTGCATCTGCGCCAGGCGACTGGCGTGCTCGTATTCGCCATAGGTGGGGGTGATGACCAGAGCAATCGCGCCTGGCTCGCCGAGCGCCCATGCGATCAGGTGAATCAACTCATTTGCGCCATTGCCCGCCAGCACCTGCTCCGGCGCGCAGCCGTGTCGCTCCGCCAGAACCGTCCGCAGCCGCAGGCAACTCCGGTCGGGGTAGGGCGCAGGGTCGAGCGTCGCCAGCGCCGCGCGCACCGCCAGCGGCGGACCAAATGGGTTCAGGTTGCTGCTGAAGTCAATCACCTGTTCCGGCGCAATGCCGAGCGCCGCGAGTTCGGCGTGGTCGATCGCGCCGTGCGCTACGTGGTTGAACGCGCCCATGCCGCCTCCAGTGCATGCAATTCGACCGGAATGCCGCACACGACCAGATAGACTTCGTCGGCTGCGGCGGCGACCCGCTGATTGGCGCGCCCCAGCAGATCGCGGTACTGCCGTCCGAGCGGATATTCCGGCACAATCCCCATGCCGACTTCGTTGGTCACGACGATCAGGGTCAAACCCTGAGCGCCCGCTGCCTCAAGGATCGCCGCCACTTCCTGTTCGACGACCGGCGCCGGGTTCGCTTCGTGCGCCAGCAACAGGTTGCTGACCAGGAGTGAGAGACAGTCGAGCAGCACGACCGAACCGGGTGCGAGCGACGCCAGAACCGCCGCAACGCCACGCGGCGCCTCGATGGTCTGCCAGGCAGCCGGACGGCGATGGCGATGGCGGGCGATCCGTTCGCGCATTTCATCGTCCCCCGCCTCGGCGGTCGCCAGGTAGACGACGCGCTCACTCAGGCGCGCTGCGTACTGTTCGGCGCGCATACTCTTGCCGCTGCGCGCGCCGCCGGTGAAGAGCACGATGCGCCTCATGCCGGCGCTCCCTTCTGCCAGGCGGCGGCTGCGGCGACGAAACGCTGCGCTGCCTGCGGACATGCCAGGAAGTGGACGTGGATGTACGACGCGAGGGTGTTGTGGATCACCGCGCCTTCGGCAAACGCCGTCGGACGCATGGCGTCGGGCAGGCAGGTGTAAAGCCAGGTCAGGCATTCCGGTCGATCTTCCCAGGCGGAGTAGTGAAACTCATGCCCGCGCAGCATCTCGCCTTTGCGCCAGAGCCAGGTGTCGCACTCTGCGCGCGCCGTGCGATACCCCAGCGTCAGGCGCGGCGTCATCACTGAGCGTCCGCCCAGCGCGCCGACCATCGGGAAGACGCGCCCTTCCGCATTTGCGATTGCCTCCGTCAGATAC
>JAUQOW010000441.1 GCA_030550675.1 Chloroflexota bacterium | reverse complement strand
CGCCTGGCGGATCGGCGGGTCATCGCCCGGGTTGTCAAGCGGGTCAGCGCCGTAGCGGAACCCGGCGATCGCGGTAACCGGCAGCGGCGTGCCGAGGTCTGCCAGGTTGCTGATGCGCAGCGTCACCTCAATCGGCGCTGGCGGCTGCGTATTGGTGAAACTGCCGAATGGCAGGGTCAGGACCGCAATCGTGTCACCGTTCTGGAAGCGCGTGCCATAGCCCGGAACACTCAGCGTCTCCCCGGTCAACGGGTGAACGTAGGTCGGTCCTGTGATCGTGATCAACTCCAGACCCGGCAGCGGCTGCCCCAGGTAGGTCGCGCGCATGCCGGTCGTGACCAGTCCATCGAATGCAGGTGCGCCATCAGGACCGGTGGTGTCGAGAAACAGATCAATATAGGGACCATACCCGGTCTGATCGCCGCTGCCGGTGCTGGCGTTATCGAAGGTGACCGTCAGGGTCACCGGTTCGCCGATCAGACCGCTCGCGCTGCTGACGGTTGCGACCGGCAGGGGATCGCCAGCGGCGAGGGCAATGGTTCCAAGCAGAAAACTGATAGCGCCCACGAGCATGGTGAGAAGCGGCGCGAGCCGCAGTGCTGGACGACGGCGCATGGTCCTTCAATCCCTTTCCTGGTAGATGATTATTGTTTGTGCAGAAGGTAACAAGGCGTTACCTGATTATGTGTTACTTTCATCAGAGAGTATATGCAGCGGGCGTAACCAGAGCATAACGACATGGATTCGGAATGATTGCAGAATCGCTCAAGTGGGGAGTTGAGCGGCGGGCGAAAGCCCTGGCTCAGCCCATGGAAGCCCCTGCGGGGCTGGCGCGGGTGCAGCGGGGGACGCGTTCTGTGAGCGGCGGGCTGAAGCCCTGGCTCAGCCCATGGAAGCCCCTGCGGGGCTGGCGCGGGTGCAGCCAGGGCGCGGGGATGCAGCGATGAACCCGGCACACCTGCGCCGCCGGGTCGCGCGTCTTCGGTGCTGCGGGCAAAAGCCCTCGCTGAGGACGTGGAAGCCCCTGCGGGGCTTGTATGATCTCAGCCCAGGGCTTCCGCTCGCGGCGTCCCCCTTCCGGGTGCGCAGCGCCTCGGAGCGCGCGGATTTGCGCGGATTGAGACGGTGGACACGAGTCAGTCGCGTTCCATCACCGCAGATGCCGGTTGAAGAAAGCGATGATCCGTTGCCGCGCGTCGCGTGCTGAGGGTTCGTGGTAGCCCATCTGCGTGACGCGCCAGGCGACGCGCAACAGCGCGGGAACCTCGCGCGGGTCGTGGTCGTTGAGGAAGGAATGACCGGCGTCGGGATATTCTTTCACGTCGTGATCGACGCCAAGCACGGTCAGGGCGCGTTCGAGGCGTCTAGCCGAGCCGCGCAGCATCATGTCCTTCGCGCCATAACTGGCGACAATCGGACAGGCGCCAGCAAGCGCGCGCTCAAGATCGTCCGGCAGCACGCCGTAGTTGACGCTCGACGCCGCAAACCCATGACCTGGCGCCAGCAGCAGCGCAAACCCGCCGCCCATGCAGAAGCCGATCACTCCGATCCTGCCGGTGCAATCACTGCGCTGCGCCAGCCAGTCACGGGTTGCTGAAATGTGACGAAACATCATTCCCTGCCAGGTCAGATAGTCGCGGATGATCGAGCGCAGGCAAGTCATCACTGTGCCGCCGTCGAAGAGATCGGGGGCTGCCGCGAGGAACCCTTCGCTCGCCAGCCACTCTGCCTGGCGGCGCGTGTCGCTGCGCATGCCGAGCGCATCGTGAATGACGACGACGCCGGGCCAGGGACCCGCGCCGTCCGGCGTGGCAAGATAAGCGTTCAATGCGCCATCAGGCGCAGGAATGGCGACGTCTGCCATGGTTTTGTCCTTCTGATAGGGAGGGAACAATTTCAATGGTATCATATCACGTGCGAAGGTTGCAGGTTGAAGGTGAAAAGGTTCACGTCGCCAGTAGCGACGTTGCATCGCAGCGTCGCGTCACGTTGCACCGCAGCGTCGCGTCACGTTGCATCGCAACGTCGCGTCACGTTGCACCGCAACGTCGCGTCGCGTTGAACAGTAGGGGCGCGCCAGTGGCGCGCCCGGAGTGGTAGGGGCGCGGCGGTGGCGCGCCTCCAGACACGGCGGGGGGCGCCCGGCATCGGAG
>JAUQOW010000440.1 GCA_030550675.1 Chloroflexota bacterium | reverse complement strand
TCAGGTAGTAGAAATCCTGATCCGGCTCCATACGGATCGCGTCGAGCAGATAGCTCGCGCCGATGATCTGTTGGTCCAGCCGTGCGCCAGGATTGTCGATATACCCCTGCGCCTGCTGCAACCGCATATCCGCCAGCACGCTATCCACATTGAACGACCAGATGCCGAGGATGACGAGGATCAGGATGACAGCGTAGACCGCCATTGCTGCAGCGCGTCCTTCAGAGCGGGAGCGGGGAGCCGTCGCTCGTCCCGCAGATGACGAGCCGCGCTTCACCGTCTGAGGTCGTCGCCCGCCGCGCTGTCGCGCAGAAGATGCCGGGGCGGCTGGCGTCGGGACGGTCGTCGGTTGAACTGGCGCTGCGCCTGGCAGACGATACTCGCCAGCGATTCCCCCTGCAGCCACCACGAGCGCAAATGACACCCACTGGAGCATGAGGGTTGACACGATGGGAATACCGGTCAATCCCTCGACTGCGTGCGCCGTGACGGCGGCGATCGCCGCAACGATCAGCGCCTGGAGCCCCCAATCTGTCACACGGTTCGCCAGACGCCATGCCAGCGTGAAGAAGCTGAAGAGGAGGAAGAGATAACTGATGAGGCCCAGGATGCCTTTATTAATCACTTCATCAAGGTACGCCTGGTGCGATCGATCAGGCGATGCCGTCCGCGCCTCGAGACTGGTTAGAGACGGCGGGTAGAAGGGGTTGTACGCCACGAACATGGTTTCGGGACCCCACCCGACGATCATGCGGATCGGATCGGAGCGGATGAGCGCGGCGGCGCCGCCAGCTTTGTCATCGCCGAACCAGATGAGCCAGCGCACCCGACCGGTGCCGGTCTCGACTTCGAGCAGGCGACCCATGCGCCCGATGTATGGAACCTCGCGCAACTGCTGAAACACCGGCGCGTCAGAAAGGTTGAAAACCGCCAGAAAGCCTGCCAGCGCGACGGCAAGCGCCGCCTCGCCGATCAGCAACCCTTGCCAGAGGCGCACGCGCGCCGGGTTCTGCTGGTGCGCCCGGCGCAGCGCCAGGATCAGAAGCAGCGTAAAGAACACAAACAGCGCCGCAAAGCCTCCTAGCCAAGGTCCGCGGCTCTGGGTGAAAAATATAGCCGCCAGCAGCAATGCTGCAATCGTGAATGCGCCAATGGCTTCGAGGATAAGACCGAGGCGCGACGATCCATCAGTACGTCGAGGGAGCAAGATTATCAGCGCATACCCGGACGCCATGAGCGCAACAGCAATGCCCAGCCAGAGCGGCCATTCGACCCCTGGGCGACCGTCGAGCGGAACCACGCGCTGGTTCGGTCCCTGCCCCAGCGTGTACGCCATGCCGAGGAAGACGACGTACCCGAGCAGCAGGGCGCCCGGAATCAGCGCGCCAAAGGTCAGGCGTTCAGCGCGGTGCGGCGCCAGCGCAATAATCAGAAACAGCCCGCCAGCGACAACCAGCGCGCCGGGGTAGACCCACCAGTAGCGCAGATCGGCGGCGCGCACCACAGCGCCGAACATCATCGCAGCAAACACCAGCGCCAGTGCAGACAGCGCCAGCAAGAAATACGCCGCTCCCCATCCCAGATCAATCGTCGGGCGGGATAGCGCAGCGTTTGCGTTTCGCGCCTGATGAACCGCGACGATTCCCCGGTAGAGCGCGTAGGGCAGCACCATGATCATATAGGCTGCCACGAAGATGGAGTTCCCCATCGTCGATGCCACGCGCGACACCACATCGCCGCGCCAGGGGAGCGGATCGAGTTGCAGGTGCTGGACAAGTCCATAGCACGCGGCGATAAGGCTGGCGAGGATCATGACTGTCGCCAGGCGATCAAGTTGCTCGCGGCGACGGAGATAGAGGACGATGAGCGCGCTGAGACCAATGTATGAGAGGTTCGTGAAGGTCCCTTGCAGACGCTGGTACGACCCCCAGAAACTGACCGCTGGCGCGATTGATACGGCTGTCGCCAGAAGAAAGACGGCGGCGTAGACGAGAGTTGGAACAGCGAGCGGCACAGCGGCGACGCGACGCCACCAGGGCGTTTCGGACGCGCCTTCGGCAGCGACGCGACGGTTGGCGAGACGCTCAAGCGCGTCAATCAGCGCAGCCGCCAGCATCACCATCACAATCGAGCGCAGCGTGGTCGCTTTATCCGGCTCG
>JAUQOW010000167.1:9355-10576 GCA_030550675.1 Chloroflexota bacterium | reverse complement strand
GTAACGGAAATCATCGGCAGATACATCATCGCCGGGCAGGCATACGGTCGGCTTCCAAGACCAAGCGCGGCTGCGGCGTCGAGGCGATTGGGCGCTGGCGCGCAGATGGGTTGAGCCGTCGTCACCAGGCGATCAACGACTTCTCTGGCGTCCAGCCCTGGCTGATGCGCACGGATCAAGGCAGCCACGCCAGCGGCATGCGGCGCCGCCATTGACGTTCCGCTCCAGGTCGCGTAGCGTCCTCCAGGAACAGTGCTGATGACCTGATCGCCAGGAGCGCTGAGACGGATCCAGGGACCGCGGGTCGAGAAATCAGCCAGACGATCAAACCGGTTGCTGGCAGCGACCGCAACCACGCCATCTACCGCTTCGGCTGCCGGATACTGCGGCGTACTGTCACCGCTATTGCCTGCTGCAGCAACAACGACAGCACCGCCTGCCACGCGACAACGGTCATCATCGTCGCCATTGTCATCGTCATTATTATCGTCGTCATCATCATTAATACAGGCAACTTCGGCGACGATCCTTTCCAGCAACTGCGTTCGGCGCAGCGTTCCGAGACTCAGGTTAATGACCGCTGCGCCATCGTTCGTATTCGGATTACCATCCGGATCGACCGCATACATCAATCCTTCGGCAAGCGCCCAGATATTGCCGACGCCATCTCTGTCGAGCACACGCACCGGCATAATCTTCGCATCCGGCGCAACGAGCGCAACCAGACCAGCAACGTGCGTCCCGTGGCCATAGCCAGCATGCACTCCAGCAATGCCTTCTTCGTGCGGATTGGCATCAAAATCGACAAAGTCAAAACCGGGCGCAAGGCGGCTTGCCAGCGCCGGATGGGTCGGATCAACGCCGGTGTCGAGCACGGCAACCGTGACGCCAGCGCCACGACTGATCATATGCGCTTCGCTCAACCGTACCTTCTGCGGCGTCCATTGAGCGACATACGCGCCTGTATCACCGCCAATCACCCATCCGCGGCGACCCTGGCGCGCCTCTGGCGTTTGCGTCAGGTAATTGGGCTCGGCGAACTCGACCCGCGCATCACCGCCGCCGCCGGATGGCTTCATTTGTTCGGCTTTCGTCAGCGGATCGACGCCATCAGTAATACGTAACCGATAGATAGGGCGCGCGCCAAACTGGCCCAGGGGAGGCAACGCTAGCCGATGCTGAGCGGCTACTGCTGCGAGATCGGCGCTATTGAACAGCTTG
>JAUQOW010000167.1:0-9345 GCA_030550675.1 Chloroflexota bacterium | reverse complement strand
CCAGCAGCGCCAGAGTCACACGCAAGATCAGAGTCGCATACATAAGCTTCTCCTTGCCCGAAAACACGTTCCCGGAAAGAATAAATATCACGCCTGCACTTAGAGAGAGACCCCAGACAGGGCAAAAATACATCACACGGTCGAAGGTTTTTGGTGGTTTGGCGACTGTATCTGTCCTCACCAGCGCCCGACGAGGACGAACGGCGCCCAGAAGAAGGGATGAGGATAATCACGCATCAACTCAAGTTGCGCCCGACGGAGTGCGGCGGCTGGTCGTTCGCCAGCGCGCAGCAGCGTGTAGAAGGTCGTCATAAGCTGCGCCGTCGTGGCATCATCAACCGTCCAGAGGCTGACGAGCACTGATGGCGCTCCTGCCGCCAGGAAACCGCGGATCAGCCCGATGACTTCGTCGCCGGGCGCCAGCATGCTCATGCCCGTTTCGCAGGCGCTCAGCACGACAAGATCGCACGACAGATCGAGATGGTAAACATCGAGGGTCGTCAGCCAGCCGTCAGCAAGGCGCAGCGATGAAAAAAGCGGGCTATCGGGGCGAAACCGCCCGTGACACGCAAGATGAAGGACCTCCGCCTGTGGCGCATACTGCCGCAATGCGTCAAGCGTTGCCGCCTGTTCGAGCAGAACCACACGATCATCCCACAAAGGCGCGATGGCGCATATCTCATCGCGCACCCGCGGCGCACGCACGTCTGGTACGCCAATAAAGACGCCGCATCGAGAACGTGGCTTCTTTGGTTGAAGGCAGTGATACAGCACAGAGGCGCCGGGCGCCGAGCAGACTTCGTGCTGCTCGACAACGTAGCGTTCACCGTCGCAGAGCGCGTGGAACGGCACGTAGTGCAATGTTCGATGAGGGACGACGATCAGACGGCGCTTATTGATAAAAGGGTGCAGCGGACGCAGCACCATGTCGTACAGGCGCATCAGATAGTGTCGGACGCGCTGAAGAAGCTGTGAAGCGTGATGCTGCTTGCTCCTGACATCACGGCGCATTGCATCGATTTGAAAACGCAGATGATCAACTGTCTCCTCGACATCCCGCTCGCGCGCCAGGCGCCGCACAACCTGCACCTGATCAGCAGTTGCCACAAAAGCCAGCAATTCGCCACCGATGCTATAGTATTCAACCAGAACCGAATCGCTTCCCAGAGCGGATTGAAGGCGGGTAAGATCGAACGGCGTCTCGCCAACCGAACTCCCGCCTCGCTGCTGAATCTGGCGGGTAAGTTCGAGAATAGACGCCTCATGTTGTTGCGCAATAGTTTGAAGTTCCGAGACTATGGATCGATCGATCTGTTCACGTTCCAGTTCACGTCCCAGGCGCTGGTAATACCAGTTCAACTCCTGACGAAGGCTGGCGAGGCGGTTGAACGCTTCGACCTCAAAAGCATCGCGCGGATGCTGCACGCCCGGCGCCGCGCCACCCAGCATTTCCACCAGAGCGCGCGAGCGCGCGCGCTCAACATAATGGAGCGCCTCGATCACCCGTCCGGTATCGAGGCAGATGCGCACCATCTCCTGAAACGGTGAAAGTTTGTCGGCAATAAAAGCGGTGCGAAACTCTTCCGCTGGCAGTGGCGCGCGCATGCTTTCGATCATTGCGATTGCGCGTGTCAGTTGCTCTTCCGCTGCGCCGAGATCACCGCAGGCAAGCGCCAGAAGCCCAAGGGAAGTTGTGCAGCGCTGCGCAATGTGGAGCACGGAACCGGTCTCCGCTTCCTGCAACGTAGACCGCAGAAGCGGCGCCGCGTCGGCGTGATCGCCAGCAGCGCGGAGCGCCTCGCCACGCAGCCACGCCGCAAAGAGGCGCCGCGTGCGATTGTTCGCAGCGCGAAACACATGCTCAGCGCGCCAGGCTGCTTCGGCTGCTGCACGGAACCGTCCCATGTGGTAGAACAAATGCGCCTCGAACAGGGTGACAAGCGCCACGCGCACTTCATTATGTTCAGCTTCAAACAGGCGACGCGCCGCCTCGAGGCGTTGGCGAGCCGCCTCATAATTGCCGAGGAGCATCGCCGTCTGCCCATGGTGCGCTAGCGCCCATGCTTGCTCGGCGCGCATCCCAAGCGAGGCGAAGAGCGGGACAGCGCGAGCGAAGATGGCATCGGCTTCAGCAATGAGATTGAGCTCAAGGTACGCTTCCGCCAGTTCCAGATCGGCGTATGCCGATTCGTGGGGCATATTCAGGGCGGCGTAGTGTCGCCGCGAACGCTCCAGATACTCGAGCGCCTGCGCGTAGCGCCCCTGAGCAAGCGCCAGATTCCCCAGATTACACTCCGTCTGCGCCTGAATGACGCCAAGACCGGCATCAGTTGCCCGTTGCAGCGCCTGTTCGTAGAGCAACTGCGCTGCGGCGAACTGATGCCGGCACATCAACACGTCAGCCAGTGCTGTTTCGGTGCGCGCAAGCAGTGCGGCCTCGCCACTTGACAGAAACCGTACATAGGCGGAGCGGTAGTATCGCTCCGCCTCAGCATAACGATCACGGCGCAGGGCGGCATGTCCGAGATTCAATTCGATGCGTCCTGCACTTGTCTCATCTCCACACGCAATGAAGATGTCGCGCGCCTGGAGTCCGCACAACTCGGCTTCGTCATAGCGCCCCAGCAGTGCCAGCGCCATCAATTTGCCCACCTGAACGCGCGCCGCCATATGCGACTGACCGCGTTCCCGAAACCGAAGCGCCGCTGCATCGAGCGCCACAATGGCATCCTCCATCCGCCCGGTCGCAAGCGCTGCGATACCGGACGTCCACGCCGCCAGTGCATGCACTTCAGGATCATTAAGCCGCGCCGCCAGCATGGACAGCGCGGCTGCGGCTCTTGTCGCCTGGGTGGGATTACTGTCCCACGCAGCATAACAGAGATCCTTGATGGCGATTGCCAGTTCTACGCCAGCAAGCGTCGTATGCTCGTCGAGCAATGCTGCGCGCTGATCGTCGTCAGCTTCGATCAGCAGGCGGGCAAGGGCGGTCAGATCGATGGCGCTAATGGGCTCAACTCCAGACGTTCGATGACGATCTCGCATGTCTCGAGCATAATGATCAGCGAGTAGACGCCCGCATCGACCAACGGCAGATTGAACTCCCCCTGTTCGTTGATTGGAACGTTGTGCGAGACGCCAGCGCCGCTGAGAATCACGGAGCCGCTGGTTTCGGGACCCAGCACCTGCCCCCGGAGATGCCAGCGCCCGATGCGCGGCGTCATCTGCAGATCGAGGTCATACTCTTCGGCGGTGTAGGTCATACTGCGCGGCATTGTCTGATCGGAGCGCAAGCCGACGGCCAGCGGCGTCTGCCAGCTATCGCCCAGAAGCGTGGCAAGAATCCGGCGCATCACCTCACTGCGTCGTGCAGGGAATGGCGGTCGCACGAGGCGCACCGCGCGGGCAATGACGTGCTCAGGCGCATCGACGCTGTCATCGCTCCGCATCAGGCTGATCAGCTCTTCGTAGGCGTGCAGCTCAGCCAGGGCAGCCGGGTCCCCGGCGATGCGCGCGCGCAGTTCTGCGGCTTCGGATGGCGGGAGCCGGCCCTCGGCAAGATCGATGATCTGGTCTATCGTCAGGTTCGTCATAGGGACCGGGGCTCCTTCGATTATGCATCAGCAGGTTTTTCCATCTATACAGAGTGTTAATCTCGCTCAAAAATACATCATATCTCGCCTTCCGCCAGTATGCGGCGCAGTTTTTGCAGACACCGCGCCCGCGTCGGACCGATACTGCCTTCAGGGATGCCGAGCCGGGCGGCAATGTCGCTATAGGGCGGCGGATCGGGACGATAAAACAACAGCGTCAGCAAGGTGCGGCAGCGTTCATCGAGCGCCTCCATGGCGCGACGAACAGCATGCTGGCGTTCAAGACGCTCGATCTCTTCGTCGGGCAACAGCGCCGTATCAGGAATCTGCATCAGCGCTGATGACTCATCATGCTCGCTATTCAACGAGTCTGATGCCTGTGCTCGACGCATCTGCCGCCAGCTTTCCCGCCGAGCCGTCGTCGCCAGCCATGCGCCAATACGCTCAGGTTGCTCAATCTTCGCCAGATTTTCCAGCAATGCGACACAAACCCGTTGAAAGACTTCAGCGGCGCCTTCCTCGTCTAAGCCTGCCCGGCGCGGGATGGCGTAGATTAAGCGTTGATAGCGTCGCACCAGCGTTTCCCATGCCACCGAGTCACCGCGCTGGCAGGCCCGGACGAGCTCTGCATCGTCATCTGCGCGCATGCCGAACCTCTGTGCCGAATTGCGGAGAACACCACCGCTATTCTAGCGTGAAACGAGGCATGCGGCAAGCGACGAGCATGCCATTGCCCTGCCCGGCATTAGGGTCAGACCTCCATGAGTCGCCTGGTCTCCGGCGCCGCACAGGCGCGGAACAGGCGGGCATAGACGCCGTTCAGCGCCAGCAGTTCATGATGGGTTCCGGTCTCGACCACACACCCGTGTTCCAGAACGTAAATGCGGTCGGCAAGGCGCAGGGTTGCCGGACGGTGCGCCGACACGATAACCGTTCGTTCCTGCGCAATCGCACGCAGTGTTCTGGCGAGTCGCTCTTCCGTTTCGGCATCAAGCGCAGAACCGGCTTCATCGAGCAGAAGAATCGCCGGATCGCCAGCCAGCGCGCGCGCCAGCGCGATCAACTGGCGTTGCCCGCCGGAGAGGTTGCTGCCGCCAGGACCGACCTGCGTCCGCCATCCGTCGGGCAAGCCAGCAATCAGACGATCCACCCCTGTCAGGCGTGCGGCGCGCTCGATCTGCTCCTCAGGAACGCCAGTCCGCACACCGTACAGAATGTTTTCGACAATCGAACCGTCGAGGAGCGGCGCGTCTTGCGGAACAAAACCGATCACAGCACGCAGCGAGTCCAGCGCTACCTCGGTGATCGATTGTCCATCGATAGATATGCTCCCTGACGCAGGCGCTCGCAGACCCAGGAGCAACTCCAGCAATGTGCTCTTCCCAGCGCCGTTCGATCCGGTAATAGCGACCAGTTCACCACGTCGGGCGTGGAGGGTCACATTGCGCAGTACAACGCCGCGATCTGCACGCCGATATGTCACGTCTTCGACAGCGACCAATCCGCTGCTCACCCGCAGCATCGGGCGCGTATCGTGCGTGGGGCGCTCCGGAGAGACATTCATCGTCTGCTGAAGTCGATCAAGCGAAATGTACGACTCCTGAAAGACGCGGTTGGCTATCGCAATACGCTGAAAAATTGGAACGATCAACCCCAGCATGGTGTAGAACAACACCAGTCCGCCCGTCGTGATCCGTCCCGACGACATCTCAACCGCAGCCAGCGCCAGCACAATCACACTGCTCAACGCCACGGCGCTGGCGGCAACTCCCTGGAGCAATCCGCTCTGCGCAGCGCGACGCGCGCCGTGGCGAGCGAGGCGCCGCGCCAGGCGGCGCAGCCGTCGATCCTCGACCGCCTGACGTACATACGCCTTGATGACTGCCATGCCCTCGAGCCGATCGTGCAGATACGACGCCAGACGGCTCCGGCTGCGCCGCGCCGCACGACTGGCATTGCACAACGATGGGTTCAGCCGATGAAACAGAACGATGTACACCGGCATCACCAGCGCCACCCCCAGCGTCATGCGCCAGTTAATGGTCATCAACACCAGCAAGATCGCAGCGACGAAGAGCAGGTCCTGCGCCAGTTGCACGATGCCTTGCGCGATCAGACGCTGGAGCATGCGCGTATCGCTGATGAAGCGAAGCGATAGACGTCCCGGACCGCGACGACGGACATAATCAATGGGCACGTGTTGCAGGTGCGCCCATAGGTGTACGCGAATGCGCATCGCCACTCTCTCGCCGAGTTCTCCGACCTGCGCCTGCTGATGCGCCACGAGGGCGCCGCGCACCAGTGCAGCGCCAATCAGCAGAACAATCAGCCACCATTCGCTGCGAAGAGGGTCCGACCGGGCGCCACCAGCAGTATCGAGCACGGCATCCACAAAGGACCCGATCATCACTGGCGTCACCGTTTCGGTAAGCGTGAGCAGCAGCGTAACGAGCGCCGCTCCCAGCAGGCGCCGCCGATCCGGGCGAAGAAAGGGCAAGAGCCAGGCAAGCACGCAGACAAAACGATTGGTTCTTGCCCAATTCCACACACGCCGGATCAGGAGAGGCGCGCGCAGCGTTGTGGGCATCCAACGAAAATCACGCAGCATACCGCATCACTTGCGACCCGCCAACTGCTAGGGCGCGCGAGACGCCGAGCAGATCCAGCAGTGTCTCGCCGGTCATCAGGCGCTCGATACTGAGGCAGGGGACACCGACCACCTCTTCCACTTCACGCATCGCCAGCGGGCTGGCGGTTACCAGTCCGGTCACTGCCCGCAGAGGCCATCCTTCTGCGATCAGCCGACGCACGCCGGACTCCGCTCCCAGGCTATCACCGGCTGAGAAAAAGACGTGATCCACCCGCGTGCGCAACTCGTCACTTTCGAGCAGAAGGCGCGTCTCGCGCTGGAAGATGCCATCGGCAATCTCGATAATGCTGAAATCAGGCGTTGCAACAGCCAGGCGATTGGAGAGATCGTCGAAAATGGCGAGGAGATCGCGCTGATCAAGCATATACGTCGAAGGAAAACCGCAGCAGGTAAAATCGAACACCGGATCAGCGCCGCAACTCTGGAAGAAACGTCCGTCCTTGCCAGCTGCGGTTCCGGTGATTTTGGCGGCTGCCACGCGCATGCCAGCCCGATGGAGTGAACGCGCCAGCGTGCCGACGGTCGTCGTCTTACCGGAGTTCATCGATGTGCCGACGACAAGAATAACCTGACCGGCGGGGAGAGAGGCGGGCGCAGGATGCGCAAAATCACGCAAATTGAGCGGACGTCCCTCCTTATCGCAGAGCGCACCCAACACTCGCAGGCGTGTCGGAGTCCCGATTGACGTGTGGGCTGAGCAGACCTCGCCGCAGACGCCGCCAATCGAGAGCAGGTCGCACTGATCGCGCCAGACGGCGGGCACGTACCCTTCATACTGATCGGTGGCATACCTGTTTCCAAATGCGCCAATAATCAGATCGCCAGGGAAGATATTCATGGTCAGGCCATTGATGGTCTCCACCGTTGTATGTTTGCCAGTACTGACGACCTCTGCAACCAGCAGATCGCCGATCTGCGGATGCCCGGAAGGAACGACATATCCGGCGCAGGCTTCGTCCGGCACAAGGTGCGTGGTGTACGTGCGTTTGACCTGACGAAGATCGATCCGCTTCATAAATAGTCTCCTCTCGATGTCGAACGTTGAACGGTGACCGTACTCCTCTGGTCACATCAACAGAGATCAGAAGGCAGGTAAAAATACGCGGCATTGCGAAGACTTCGCGCGTCGCGCCAAAACATGGTTGACAATCGTCGTTAACAGGGCTATAATGCCATGCGCAAGCCGAGGTGGCGGAATTGGCAGACGCGCTAGGTTGAGGGCCTAGTGAACAGAAATGTTCGTAAGGGTTCAAGTCCCTTCCTCGGCACCATGGGCGATTAGCTCAGTTGGCAGAGCACCTCGCTTACACCGAGGGTGTCGGCGGTTCGAGTCCGTCATCGCCCACCACGGCAGCGCTTCAGGCATCGAACCGTGCAACCCTCATCATTCATGCCAGGGTAGCTCAGTTGGTAGAGCGCGTGTCTGAAAAACACGAGGTCACCGGATCGTTCCCGGTCCCTGGCACCACCTCCCTCTCAAAACACACCTGGCGAGCGGAAACGCATTTGTTGTGTGCAGCGGGCGTAGCTCAACGCGCCGCTGCACTTTTTGGCGCGCATGCTTTGTCAGGAACCGCTGTCTTGCTGCGAGCGCAAGCTCTCGCTGAGGATGTGAAAGCTCCTGCGGGGCTTCCACGTACTGAGCGATGGCTCTAGTCCGCTGCTCACTTTCTGAACATTCATCCAGGACCCACGCTCCTGTCAGGTCTTGACAAACGATCTCATTCTTCCTATCATACCCTCTGCACGGGTAGCTCAGTGGCCTAGAGCGCGAAACATCCGTCGCCGACCTTGTCCGCGTGAGCGGGCCCCATGGATGACGGTTACCGCTAAAGACGGCGAGGTCGGGGGTTCGAATCCCCCCCCGTGCACCATAACGGCTGGGCGTGATCCGTCGCCGGCTTTGTCCGCGCCAGCGGGTCCCCATGGATGATGGTTATCGTCTGGTGAAACGGGGCTGTACACCCCGTGGGGGTTCGACTCCCCGTCCTGCCGCCATGGACGCGCAGCGGCGCACTCTTCCTGGTGCGCCGCTCACTATTGGCGGAGAGGCACGCCAATGAGCCGCCGCACCATTCGCACTGCGTTGCAGAAGTCCCGCGCTGGCATGACTCCGAACCGTGCCGGCGGATTCGGGTTTGCCGTCGATCCGTGGGTTCTCCTGGATCGCGTGCTGATTCAGGGGACCTTCGACAATACGTATTACGCTACCGGCGCTGCGCTGACCCTCGACGCGGTGTGCCGGTTGACGCCGCTGATCCAGGAAGATGGCGTGCGCGTCGTCGAGCGTGTGGTTGAGGTGAGCAACGCAGGGCGCGCGCCGTCGAACGACCCGGCGCTCATGGTTCTGGCGCTGGCGCTGGCGGTCGGCGATCAGGCAGTCAAGGCGCACGCCGTGGAAGCGACGCCGTGCGTCGCTCGCACGGGGACGCACCTGCTCACGCTGGTCGATTACGCCACGCAACTGCGCGGATGGGGGCGCGCGCTGCGGCGCGCAGTGCAACGCTGGTTCCTCGCCGCACCAACGACGACCCTGGCGTACCACGCGATCAAGTACCAGCGTCGCGGGTTCTGGTCGCTGCGCCGCGCCCTGCACGTGAGCCACGCGCGCACGGACGACCCGCAGCGCAATGCGGTGCTGTACTGGATCGCCCGCGGCTGGCCCGGTATTGGTCCAGAACCGCATCCCGATCCGGTGCTGCGCACAATCTGGGCGTTTGAGCGGCTCCGCCGTCTGGATCCGTCTCAGGCGTCCCTGGCGGCGCAAATCATCGCCGACGAGCGCCTGCCGCGCGAAGCTGTCCCCACCCGCTTCCTCCAGCACGCCGAAGTATGGGCGGCGCTGCTCCCGCATATGCCGTTGGGAGCGATGCTGCGCAACCTGGCGACGCTGACGCGTCTGGGAGTGCTCGCGCCGCTCAACGACGCCACGCGCCTGGCGGCGGAACGGCTGACCGATGTCGAACGCCTGCGCCGCGTCCGCATCCATCCGTTCCACATCCTGGTCGCGTCACGCACCTACGCCGCTGGAGGGAGTGCGAAGACGAAGCAGACCTGGCAGCCGATCCCGGCTATTCAGCAGGCGCTCGACGAGGCGTTCGC
>JAUQOW010000439.1 GCA_030550675.1 Chloroflexota bacterium | reverse complement strand
GACGCCGCTGGAACTGCTTTCGGGGATTGTAACCGAACGGGGCATCCTGCCGGTGGCGGCTATTGAAGCCTGGCTGGCATCGACCCGCCTCCATCCGGCGCTGGCGCGTGAACCTGTCTATCAGACGATAGAAACGCGTCCTTGACTAAGAACTTTTGTTCTAGTATAATGTCTTCACCTCAGTCGCAGCCGAATGACCATCGCCCTGCGCCCGCGACCAATTCGGTGACGGGTGCGCGGCGTTCGTCGTCGCTTGAACAGGTGAGGAGGCGCATTATGGCAGTGACCAGCCGAACCATTGGCGCCAGTCGCCGCGTCTGGAGTCGCAACCGGCAGGTTCAACGAACGGCGCACGCGCTCCTGTACGGGGCAGCGTTGATATTGGGGGCGCTGGCGGTGTATGCGGTGATCGGCGCAGTCATCGGGCGAATCAATGTGCTGATCGATGATGTGCGCTATGGGCGCCCGCGCACAATGCACATTCAGGCGTTCGTTGGACATAATGAGGAGGCTGGTCAGCCGACGCGCCTGATCGCTATGAACCTTGACCGGCAGGTGGTGGTGCTGGAATTGCCGGGCGGCGACCCGGCGCAGATGCGCGCGATCGCCGGTCCGTACCTGTTCGGCGCCGACGAGCACCTGACGCCGGTCATCATCGGCGTCAGCGACGTTGATGGCGATACGTTGCCCGATCTGCTGCTCGATATCCGACGCGAGCGGATCGTCTATCTGAATCGTGACGGGGGATTCCGCCTGCCGACGCCTGAAGAGCAGGCGCGGCTGATAAAGTCTGCGACTCCATGAGCGATGGCGAATCTGAGAAGCCAGCAGCGCGCCGCCTGTCGCACAAGGCGGCGCGATCAGCACAGCGCGCCGATCATCCAGCGGATCGTCCACGCAGGCCGCTGGCGCGATTCCGCGATCCTTTCGACGATCTTCCGCTGACGATCCGTGAGCGCCGATTGACCGAACGTCGCGTTCATGTCCAGGAACGTTCGCCTGTTGCTCCATTCCTTGCTGAGTCGTCAGCGGAAGAATTGCTAACGCCGGACAATGCCTTCGCTCTCGACGATGATGAACGCGATGCGTTGCTGGCGGAACTGATCGCCGCCGCGCCCGCGCGCCCCCGTGCGCCGCTGCGACGGCTGGTTCGCTCTCAGGAGTTTCCCTGGCGGTTGTTCGCTGTCTGCGTGATCAGTCTGGTCATTCTCTCGCTCGTCTGGTGGTGGGGTGACGGCAATCCGTCGCGTGTGTGTCTGGCGCCTGGTTGTATCGCTCGCACCCAGACGCTCCAGGCGCATATGGTCGCGCGGGGGCCTGCGCCGCCCACGATCGACGGGCAGCATTCGGTGCTCGGGCCGCCAAGCATTTCGGCGCAACAGATCGATCGCATCCTCGCGGAGTGGCGCTCTCCGGCGGCAGGCACCGGCGCCGTATGGGTGGAACTCGGCGTCCGGTATGGCATCGATCCGGCGTATGCCCTGGCGTTTTTCATTCACGAGTCGGGCGCTGGCACTGCGCCAGGATGGGCTGGGCGAAAACCGAACGGCGGCACGACCCACAATATCGGCAACATTATCTGCGCCGGGTACCGCGCGTGTTATGGCAGGTTCCGCGATTATGCGAGTTGGGAGGAAGGGATCGAAGACTGGTATCGCCTGATTGCTGTTGAGTACGTGCAGTGGCGCGGCGTTCACACCGTCGAGGAGATCGTGCCGATCTACGCTCCCGCTGTTGAAAACAACGTTCCCGCCTACATCGATACGGTCAACCGCCTGGTCGCTGAATGGCGCGCATCGCAAGCAAGACCATGATCCTCAGTCGAGAGCGCTTCGCGCTGCTCATCCTCGCGCTGATCGGGCTTGGCGTTCTGGTTCAGCAAACGCACCAACCGCCAGCGCCGATCAGCGACTGGCGCGGCGGAGCGCATATGACACAGAGCGTCGTCCAGCAGGGTTTTCGGGCATCCTTCGCCCCGCAACCTGCTACCGAACGACCGTCCGGCAATCCGCTGCGCGACTCCCGCACCGTGATCACTCAGGGATACGGGGTTGGCACGCATGCGCCTGCCAGCGTCTGGGGCGGGATCGATCTGGCGATCGACGGCGACGGCGATGGCAAAGCCGACCCGCAGGGCACCTGGTATGCGCCGGTCTACGCCACGC
>JAUQOW010000166.1 GCA_030550675.1 Chloroflexota bacterium | reverse complement strand
GCGATTGCGCGGCGCGATCCGGCTGACGCCCCAGCAGTCGAGCGCAATGTTGAGCAGCGTCGGAAACTGACTGCACGATGGTTGCAGGCTGCCATCGGCATTCACCAACCGCGGACCAAGCATGCCGACGTCCGGCATCTGATCCATCAACGCCGTCATCTCGTCCAGTGCGCCAGGCGGCAGCCAGGTATCGGGATTCAACAGCAGGAAATGCCGCCCCTGCGCCTGCGCGAATCCGAGGTTGTTGGCGCGGGCGAAGCCGATGTTCTCCGGCAGCGCTATCAGGCGCACGTGCGGAAACTCCGCGCGAACCATCGCTGCGCTGCCATCGGTCGAGGCGTTATCGACCACAATGATCTCGCACGCGATCCGGTGCGCCGCGTCGTGCAGCGATGCCAGACAGGCGCGCAGCAGGTCGCGCGTGTTCCAGTTGACAATTACGATGCTGAGGTCGCACATAACGGCTCGCTTCGCAGGCGGTAAAAGATGCGTTCTTCGGCAAGCGCCACCCGCTCGATATCGAACAATTCCTGGACAATGGCGCGCCCGCGGCGCCCCATCGCGCGGCGGGTTGCGGGAGGGAGCGACAGCAGGTGCAGCAACGCATCCGCCAGCGCCCCCGCATCGCGCGGCGGCACAAGATAGCCGGTTTCGCCATCGCGCACCACGTCCGGCAATCCGCCGACTGCGCTCGCAACCACCGGTCGTTCCATCAGCAACGGCTCGACCGCGCCGCCGACGTTTTCCGAAAGCGAGGGAACCGCTGCCGCGTCGCTTGCCGCCAGGATTGCCGGAATGTCGGAGCGCTTCCCGATAAAGATCACATGGCGGTTAACCCCTGCGATATGCGCGAGTTGCTTCAATGATGCCTCATATGCGCCATCAGCGCCTTCGGGTTCACCGCCGACGATCAGGAAGCGCACCGACGGCAGGCGCGCTGCGACGTCGCGCGCCGCGCGGATCAGCACTTCGTGGCCTTTGATGCCGTAGTGCGGATCGAAGCGGCGGATCGGCGGGATCAGGTGCGCGACAGTCGTGACAACCGGCGCAGCGGGTGAAATGCCCAGTTCCTGACGCACCGCCGCGCCGCTCAGCGTTGGATCGAAGCGGTCGAGCGGAAAGCCGTAGTAACTCAGAATCACGGCACGGCGCGCGATCGGCGCGCGCTCGTAGTAGCGCACCAGCGCCCGGCTCGACGCCAGAATCGCGCTGTCCATCCAGGCGGTGGCGTACTCCGCCAGGCGATAGGGCCACAATTCCAGGTCCCACAGACTCGGCGGCTTGAACAGGCGCACCGGCGCGCCTGCCAGCCGCGCCGCTAACCGCGCCCACAGGCTGATCGGCAGCGCGTAATACACGACCACATCCGGGCGATGCTGACGAAACAGACGGTAGAGCGCGCCAATGGCGCTCCTCACCATGCGCACGTCCTTCAGGCGACGCGGCGCCTGCCAAGTGCAGACATCCATGCCCGCAGCGTGCGCCAGGCGCGCCATTGGCGAGTGGGACGGGCACGCCATCACCACCCGATGCCCGCGACGCGCCAGGAACCGTGGCGTATGCAATGCCCATTCGTGGGCGCCATAGCCCGTAACATAGATAATGGTTAGCGGCGCGCCCATCGCAGACCTCTCATTCCCTGCGCATGCAGAATGTCGTAGTACAGTTGCTCGGTCTGACGCACGGTGGTGCGCAGATCGAACAATTCCCGCACAATGGCGCGTCCCCGGCGTCCCATCTCGCGTCGAGCGACCGGAGGCAGCGAGAGGACGTGCAGCAGCGCCTTTGCCAGCGCTTCCGGGTCGCGGGGCGGCACGAGGTAGCCGGTTTCGCCGTCGCGCACCACGTCGGGCAAGCCGCCGACCGCGCTCGCCACCACCGGTCGTTCCATCAGCAACGGCTCAACCGCGCCGCCGACATTCTCCGAAAGCGAAGGAACCGCCGCCACGTCGCTCGCTGCCAGGATTGCCGGCACATCGGCGCGTTTTCCGGCAAAGATGACCGTCTGCTGCAACCCCAGATCGGCGACCATCTGATACAACCGGCGCTTGTACTGTTCCGCCTCGCCGGGAACCAGCGCATCACCGACGATCAGGAAGCGCACATCGGGATTTGCCTCGCGCACACGCGCCGCGGCTGCAATCAGGATTTCGTGCCCCTTCAGCCCGATGCCGCCAAAGACGTTCAACCCGCGCAGGGATCGTTCCTTCAGCGGCGAGTACATATACGCAATCATCGTGACCAGCGGCGCATCGGGGGCAATGCCGAACTCGCGTCGGATCGGGCTGCCATCGATGGTCGGATCGAACGGCTCGAACGGGAAACCGTAGTAGATCAGGCGGATCCGGTCCCGCATAACGCCGCACGCTTCGTAGATGCGTTGCGTGGCGGCGCTCGACGCAATAATGGCGCTATCGAGGCGCGCCAGCGCCATTTCAATCCGGCGCGATGCAGGAATTTCGAGCGGCAGCGGACCGGGCCACTGCGTCAGGCGCACCGGCACGCCTGCCGCAAATGCTGCCAGGCGTCCCCACACATTGGCGGGTACGAGATGATTATGCACTACATCAATCTGCTCGCGACGCAGCCAGGCTGCCACCCGCGCCACATACGCCGCTGCGGTATGCACGTGCCGGATGCGGCGCGGAAACGGAATAATCCGCGTTGGAATACTGGCTGCGCGCGTCCGTTCCGGCAGCGGACCATCTTCCGGGCAGATCAGATGCACCCTGTGCCCGGCATCGCGCAGCCGGCAGAGCGGATGGAATGCCCATCCGCCAGCGAAGGCGCTTCCGACGATATGGACGATGCGCAGGGATCGAGACATCTACGCTTCACCTTCCTGAACGACGAGGCTCGCCAGAACCAGCAGAAACACGAATTCAAGGAGCGGATCGAAAAGCGGTTCGCCAAACAGCGATGATGCCAGCACTGCCAGGATCGCCGCCTGGACAACATGCGCGCGATGGCTCTGACGCGCAGCCAGCGCGCGCACCCGCCGCCATGCCGCCAGAAACACGCCAGCGCTCAAAGCGCCGCCGCCAATTCCAAGCATCGCAAAGGCGCTCAGAAAATAGTTATGGGCGAAGCTCAGGTCGTATACCGCCGATCCAGCCGCGATCGGCGCCTGTCCGGTGCGCACCAGATACTCGCTGAACTTCCCCCAGCCGATGCCGGTCAGCGGCGCTGAGAAAAAGGCATTGATCGCCGCGCCCCACAACTCGATGCGCGTCTCCGCCGAGGGATCGAACCCGCGCCCTGGCGACCAGGTCATTTCAAGGCGCGCCCAGACTGCTTCGGGCAAGCCAAACAGCACGAAGGCGCCAATCGCTCCCGCAATGAGCCACGGTTTCAGCGAATGCCTGCGGTAGAGCAGCAGCGTTGCGACGATCAGCGCCATGTAAGATGAGCGGCTGAACGAAAACAGGATGGCAGTCAACAGAATGGCAAGCAGCGGCGCTCTGAGCAGCCAGCCGCCTCTGACGCGCCATCCGAGCAGCAGGGTCCAGCCAATGACCCACAGCAGCCCCAGCGAATTCTTCAGGCTTCCAATAATGGTGTAGGTGTCGATCCAGGCGTCGCGCCCCTGAAGTCCTTCGCTCAGCGAGCGCGAATTGACCAGGAAAGCGCCTGCGACTACGGTTGCGCCGAGGGCGATGCCGCCGAGCAGCGCCTGCGCCTGACCGCTCCCCGTCATCCTGGGCGCCGTCAGCGCGAACCACAGGTACGGCAGCACGCCGATCCCGACCAGCGCCAGACGTCGCGGACTGAAACTTTCGCTGAAGAGCGATTGTTCCGACAGCGCCACGACCGCACCCCAACTGACGACAGCAATGACCAGCCAGCGATCCCAACGCCCGGCGGATGGCTGCTGCGCGACCTGAGACAGAGCATGGAGGAAGGTCATGCCGTACAGCGCCAGCAACGCCTGACTGAAAAGCGCGCTGCGCATATCGATCAGATAGAGGAGCGGAGCGACCAGACCGGTCACAAAGAAAGCGCTGTTACCGCCACGCAACAGCAGGATCGCCCATGCTGCAGCGCCAAGCACCGCCAGCAGCAGGAACGGCTGCGTCGCTGCCAGCACGCCAGCGATCGGCGCGACAGCCAGCCCGATCAGCAGGGCGGCGCCGATCCGGAGATATTCAAGCGCGGCGAGCGCGGACAATCTGCTCATAAACGGCATGCACCCTTCGTTCGGTGTCGATCCAATCAGCAGCCCGGAAGAGCAGCAATGAGCGCCAGTTCAGGCGGCTGGCGCGGCAAAAATGCCCCATCATCACCAGCGTGGTCGTCGTGCGCGCGATGGCGACCGCAATGGCGGCGCCCGGCGCACCGGCGAGCGGTGTGAGCGCCAGCGACGCAGCGATGAGAACGCCGCAACCGATCCACGCCACAGTTGCGGGCGTCCCCGGCTGTTCGAGCGCGTTGAAGTAAAGCGCCAGGATCATCCCAGGCGCACCGAGCGCAGCGCCCACACAGAGCACAAGCGCAACCGCCGCCGCCGGACGAAACGCCTCGCCGAATCCGAATGGCACAATCACGAAGGCGCCGCCGCCAAGCGCCAGCCCCAGCAGAAGCGCACCTGCAAAGGCGTAGCGCGCTGCGAACGCAACGCGCCGCGCGAGCATCTCCGGGTTCTGTCCGGCAAGACGCGGCAACAAGATATTGGTGAGCGTATTGGGCAACATCAGCGCCACATCCGCAAAGACGACCGCAATTGAATAGATGCCCGCCTGGGCGATTGACGCCGTGCTGCTCACGATGATCAGGCTGCTGCGCAGAAACAGCAGACCAGCCAGATTGCCGCGGAATGATTGCAACGCATACCGCGCCAGCGCTGTGCGATCCGGCGCCACATATTCCCTGATGTGCAGGCGGAGCAGGGCTGCTGCGAGCAACAACGGAACGGTCAGCTGCACTCCGAGAACAACCGCCGTGACCGTCTCGAAGTTATCCATTCCGGCGATGAACAGGACGGCAAGCGCGAGCACGTATACCAGCGCACCGACGGCATTGACGACATTGGTGAGGCGGATGCGACCCAATCCGACGCAGATTGCGTTGAGCAGCGTCGTCAGGACGAATACGGGCGTTAACAGCGCGACTGAGATCATCAGTCGCCTGTCTATCGGGGCGTCAGTTTGCATGCCCAACAGCACAAACGCAATCGACGCGATGCCGACGGCATACATCAGGCTGGCGCGTATCGCCCACAGCGCATGCCGCGCCGAACGCGCGATGAAGTAGATACTGGCGCTGTCTGAGCCAAGCAGAGCGATCCCGCCGATCAACGCCGACCACGAGAGAGCGGCGGCGAGCAGCCCTTTGCCTTCAGGACCAAGCAAACGCGCCTGCAACACCGCTGAGATCACCATCAACCCCAGCGTGATCAGTCGCGCCGCATAGGTCTCGACGGTCAGGCGCGCTACTCCTGGCTGTGATTGCGGCGTCACGGGAGGCTCCTATGTCGTCTCAATCCCCTGGTGCGGCGTCGTGCCATTGCGTCGTCCGTCCGTCCTGGCTGCAACGACGGCGCCGGTGCTCACTGGATGCCCATCCACAGTTCCCGGAACGGGCGGCGCGTCCTGCGGAAAGAACCCGTCGACGGCGACATCAACTGACGCTCCCCGGTCGTGCTGCATTCTGCGATCCATTCCAATCATGCCAGCATCCACGGTATCGACCGCGCCCGGCGGACTGCTCTGCCGCCGCCGTCGGCGTCGAAACAATCGGCTCAGCACGCCGCGACGACTGCGCCGTCGTTCTCCGCCGTAGTAGTAGTAATAATGGTCATACCCGACCTGCTCCCGCGTCACACGGTTCAGCACCACCCCCTGCGGCTCCACCCCCGCCTGCAACAACTGATCGCAGGCGCGGCGCAACTGACTGGTGCGCGTGGCGCCCGCCAGCACCACCAGCAGCGTTGCATCGCAGACATGGGCAAGCGGCATGGCGTCGGCGACGGCAAGGATCGGCGGACTGTCGAACACCACCACGTCCGCCATACGTTTCAGTTCGTCGATCAAGTCGAGCATTTTCCGGGAGCTGACCATCACCGCTGGATCGGAAGGAACCGGTCCGCTCGGCAAGACAAGCAGGTTCTCCAGGCTGGTGGCGATCATATGGTTGTACAGGCTCTCTGACGGATCGCGCACCAGCGCCGTCGTGACGCCGCGCAGATTGGCATGGCGAAAAAACCGGTGCAACGATGGACGGCGCAGGTCGGTGTCCACCAGAATGACACGCTTGCCGGAGCGGGCAATCGCCAGCGCCAGATTCGCCGCCGTCGTGCTCTTCCCTTCGCCGGGGCTGCCGCTCGTGACCAGAAGGGTGTGCAATGGCTTTTCGAAGCGTGCAATCTCCAGTTTGACGCGCAGCATCTGGTAGGCTTCAGCAACTTGCGAAAAGGGGTCTTTCAGCATCACCAGCTTGTCCGACGGCTCGGCGCCATCGATCCGCCCGATGGCTGCCAGCATGCCGACGCGCGCCGCCGTCGCCACGTCCTCGGCGGAACTGACCCGATCACTGAGGTACTCGATCAGCAGCGCAATGCCGATTGCCAGCAGCAGACCGGCAACCGCCGCCATGCCGGTGTTCATCGCAATCCGTGGACGCACCGGCGTGTAGGCGGGCACAGCCGACTCCACGACATTGACGCTATTGGTCAACTGCGCTTCCGCCAGCCGGACTTCTTCCAGGCTGCGCAGCACGGTGGCATAACTGCTGCGGTACTGCACCAGCGCCTCTTCCAGTCGGGCGCGCCGCACCGGATCGTCAACGCCGCGCAGGGCTGCAAGTTGATCCTGCGTTGCATCAATATCCGCCTGGAGTTTGGCGATCTCACTCGTCAGGCTGCGCTTCGACTCGGCAAAGCGCTCGGATTGCAGTTCGCGGTTCTGTTCGCTGAAGACTGCCACCATATGATTGGCGATGTCGGCGGCGCGCTGCGGGTCAATGTCTTCCACCGTCACGACGATCAACTGCGTGTCGCGAATTGGACGGACCCGAATGCGCTCGGCAAGCGCTGGGGGGGTGATCGGCAGGTTCAATTCATGCACCACCTCTTCGAGTACCGGACGTTTGACCAGCAGTTCAGCGTAGGTGCGCGCCAGCCGCTCGGCGGTCAGCACGGCGTTGTAGTCTGGCGAGGCGCTGCTTGCCGGCGCCTGATTGATCAGCAGGGTCGTCGATGCTTCGTAGATCGGCGTCATCCGATTGCTGACCAGATACGCCGCGCCGCCAGCGAGCAGCGTCATCAGCAACATCAGCCAGAGCCAGCGCCAGAAGAGGGTCAGATATCGTTGCAGGACCATGCGATGCTCACTTTGCTCGTACATCTGGCGCATTGGCGCCGCTTGAAGGGTTGCTCAAAAGGGTCGACATCTGGGCGCGAAGAGGCAACAATATGTCGTATCGATTAGCGCCTTTGCGTCTTTGCGTCAATCTTTTCGAGAAATGCTTGAGGTGGATGCAATCGCTTTTGTGCAACACCTCTGACACATCGCAGAGCGCACCGGTGCTCCGTCGATCATCATCCTGACTGTAGCATGGTGCGCATTTCGCAGCGTCTGCCTGTTGGACAATCGCCCCTATGCCGGATGGCATATCTTCGTCAGCGTGCGCAGCCGGCCGCTGCCAGTCGTTGAAGCGCGCGCGTCGAGAGCGCAATGTCGAACAGCGTTTCTCCGACAAGAATGCGCCGAATGGCATCCGCCAGATCATCTATGGGCGCATAGGAGGACAGATACCCGTTCACGCCGATCCGCAGCGCCTCCAGGAGACAGGCAGGATCGTCGATAGCGGAAATGATGGCGATCCGAATGCCAGGCGAAGCGCGGAACGCCTGACGCGCAACGGTCAGACCGTCCAGGCGACCCAGCGGAATGCCAAGCAGCGCCAGACCGAAACGCCAGCGTCGCACGTGCTCCAGCGCCATGCGACCATCATCCGTTTCAGCGACCACAGTCACGTGCGGAAGGCGTTCCAGCACTGAGCGAAACAGCGGACGCTCCGACTCGGGCGCAGCAACAAGGGCGCGCACGCAGTCTTGCATTTGCGCTCCTGAACAATCCATAGGGTCCTCACAACCTGGTGGACTCGCTTCCCTGGCTACAAGCGACGCGCTTTGCTGAACGCATCGTAGCGCACGTCGCATCGGCGTGCGTCTGCTGTGTGGCTATGCGCCAGGTATGTCGGGTGGCGTATGGGGGTTGAGGGTTGAAGGTTGAAGGTTGAAGGTTGAAGGTTGCCGGTGGGAAGGTTACATGTAGGGCGCGGGACGGTCAAGGATGAACCCGACCCGTGAGGTCTCTGCCGCTAATCTGGCGCTGTGATGGGACAACGCCGGTGGAACGTTCTCCGCCCGCAGCATGCACGTCGCTCGACCTCATGGGTCTTGGGAGGAAGGCGCCGCAGGCTGGTTGATCTTCCTCTCAGTTCTCCTAACCCCTCACCAACCCCAACTCCAGCGCCCGCACCGCTGCCTGCGTGCGGTCCGACACGCCGAGTTTGGCGATGATATGCTCGACGTGAACTTTGACCGTCCCCGGACTGATGACCAGTTCGCGGGCGATCTCGCGGTTCGTCTTGCCCTGCATCAACAGCCGCAGCACCTGCTGCTCGCGCGGCGTCAGCGGTTCGATCGGCGGCGCGTCATCATCGGGCGTCGCGTGCGCCAGCCGCCGCAGGGTTTGCAGCACCAGATCGGGGTTCAGGAACGCCTCGCCGCGCAACACCTGTCGCACTGCGCTGACGATCTCGCGCCGACTCGCGTCCTTCAGCAGGTACCCGGCGACGCCCGCGCGCAACGCTTCCATCAGCGCGTCCGGTTGAGCCTGCACGGTTACGATGATAACGCTGATGGCGGGATGCAACGCCTTGATCCGTCGCGTTGCTTCGATGCCGTCCATCACTGGCATCTGCAGGTCCATCATCACCAGGTCTACCGGATGGCGCGCCACAAAATCGAGCGCAGCGGCGCCGTCGCCCGCCTCGCCAACGACCTCGATGCCCGGTTCGCGCGTCAGCACCGCCGCAAGCCCGGCGCGCGCCAGTTCGTGGTCGTCGACGATCAGGACACGCGCAGACGGCGATGAATGTCGAGCAGACTGGTTGAGTGTCATAGCGCTCTACTCTTTGTGATGGAGTGATTGTTGCCCGATCCGTGTGAATCCGTCTTAATCCGCTCGCATCCGTGTGCTATGACCAGGTTCTCACAGGTCGACAAGGATCGCAATCCTTGTCCCGCACCCAGGGCGACTCTGAATGTCGATGGTTCCCCCCAGCAGCGCCGCGCGCTCCCGCATCCCCGCCAACCCAAAGCGTTCGGCTGCGATCTGCTGCGGATCGAAGCCGCGCCCATCGTCGACAACTTCCAGCCGCACGCGCGATCCTTCGTGCGCCAGCGTCACCTGCACTCGACAGCGCCCCGCGTGCCGGCGGATGTTCTGGAGCGCCTCCTGCGCTATGCGAAACAGCGCCAGCTCGATGTCGTTCGGCAACAGACCTATCCCGGCGATCTGGACGGTCACCTGCCATCCGTCGCGCTGCAGCGCCAGCGCTTCCCTGCGAAGCGCTTCAGCCAGACGATGTTGATCGAGCGCTGCTGGCGGCGCGCCGGCGATCACCCGGCGCACCTCATCGGCAGCACAACGCGCCAGCTCAATGGCTCGTTCGAGGGCGGCGCGCGTTTCGGGCGATCGCGGACGGTAGATGCCCGTCAGCGTTTGAAGTTGCAGACAGACTGCCGTGATCTGTTGCGCCACGCCATCGTGCAGTTCACGGGCAACCCGGCGCTGCTCGGCGCGCTGCGCTTCGGAGACCATGCTGCGCAGAACGCGAATCTCCGCTTCGCGCTCTGCGAGGAGAAGCAACAACTGCTCGCGCTCCCGGCGCCATTGTTCAGAGGAGGCGCCAGCGGCTGCAACTCGTGCATAATCGAAAGGCGGCGATGTGTACCGTTTGTGTTCAGGGGTGATGATAGCAATAGGTTGTGTCATGGTCGTGCTGCGTTGTCGTGCTCGAATAAACCACGCCTCGATCATACTTTGACAACGAAGCACGCATGATTGCGAAATGTATGCTAAAGATTGTCGAAAAAAGGTTATTTATGGCAATGCATAGTAGATATCGTCCATACTATGCATATTCGTAATATTGTCATTGAATTGAAAGAATAGCGAAGTTTCCGGAAAAAGCGCCCAAAGAGCGCAGATAGGGGCGCTCATCCGCTTCTTCTGCATGAGCATGCACGTCAACGCGCCACGAGCGGCAACAGCAGTCGATAAGCCACAGGACGTTCAACGGTTGCCGTGTCATTAGCGCGATCGTGCAGGTTTGATGCGCCTGATGCAATTTCGACGGACAGACGGATTGTTGCAACGCCAGGATTGGGCTGCACCTGAACAACGAACCGCGTCTCGTCTGAGTCGCCGGGCGCCAGCGGACCAGTTACGCTCCACGTGCACAACGCGCCGGATGGCGCGCCATCGGCGCATGTCCAGCCGGGAGCGCTTTCTGTCGAAGAGAACGTTGCTCCCTGCGGCACAAGGACGCGCAGCGTCGCTCCTGGCGCGGCGGCCTGACCCTGGTTCGTGTAGCGCAGCCGGTATGCAAATGGTGTCCCGGCAATCACCTGCGACGCCGCTTCGACATTCATGCGCAACTCCGGTGCGCCTGTGTT
>JAUQOW010000165.1 GCA_030550675.1 Chloroflexota bacterium | reverse complement strand
GCGAGTGCGTGCATGTCGCCGGAGTGATGAACTTTCTGCGGCTGGCGGAAGAGGCTGGCTGGCGAACCGTCTTTCTTGGACCAGCCACGCCAATCGAGCGCGTGCTCGAGGCGGCGCGACGCGAGCAGGCTGATCTGGTCGGCGTATCCTACCGCCTCACGCCGGAAACCGGCGCCCATCTGCTGGGGCGCTTCGCTGAGGCAGCGGACGATCTCCACGCCGCAGGGGTGCGCTTCGCCTTCGCTGGAACGCCGCCGCTTGCAGAAAAAGCCGCTACGCTCGGATTCTTCGAGCAGGTGTTCGATGGCAGCGAACCCGCCGATCAGGTGCTGGCGTACCTGAAGGGACAGAACCCGGCAACCGCAACCGAGGCGGATTTTCCGCAACGCACGGTAGATCGCATCCGCTGGAAAGCGCCGTTTCCGCTGATCCGCCATCATTTCGGCTTGCCGACCATGAAGGCGACGATCGAGGGCATTGCAAAAATTGCTGAAGCGCGTTGCCTCGATGTAATTTCGCTCGGCACCGATCAGGACGCGCAGGAGAACTTCTTCCATCCCGAACGACAGGACCCGGCGCGCACCGGCGCCGGCGGCGTGCCGGTGCGCAGCGCCGACGACTACCGCGCGCTTTACGCCGCCAGTCGGCGCGGCAATTATCCGCTTATGCGAACATACTCCGGTACTGATGACTTCGTGCGGCTGGCGGAGATGTATGTCGAGACGATCAACATCGCCTGGTGCGCCATTCCGCTCTTCTGGTTCAACCGCATGGACGGGCGCGGACCGTGGGACCTGGAAGGGTCGATCCGCGAGCACCAGACGATTATGCGCTGGTACGGCGAGCGCGATATTCCGGTCGAACTCAACGAACCGCACCACTGGGGCATGCGCGATGCGCCTGACACGGTTTTCGTCGCCAGCGCCTATCTCTCGGCGTATAATGCCCGCGCGTTCGGCGTGCGCGACTACATCGCGCAACTGATGTTCAACAGCCCTCCCGGTCTATCCGATGCAATGGATCTGGCGAAGATGCTGGCGGTGATCGAGATCACGGCGCCGCTGGCGGGACCGGATTTTCGCATCTGGAAACAGACCCGCACCGGACTGCTGAGTTACCCGGTTGATCCGGCAGCGTCGCGGGCGCACCTGGCGGCGAGCATCTACCTGCAAATGGCGCTGCGTCCGCACATTGTCCATGTTGTCGGGCACACCGAAGCGCACCATGCGGCAACCGCCGACGACGTGATCGAGGCGTGCAGCATGGCGCGGCGCGCCATTGAAAACGCGCTGCACGGTCAACCCGACATGACCGCCGATCCGGCGGTGCGTGCGCGGGCGGCGCAACTGGTCGAAGAAACCCATCTCCTGCTCGACGCGATTGCGCAACTCGCCCCGCCTGGCGTCGCCGACCCGCTGACCGACCCTGCAACCCTGACGAAAGCGGTCGCCGTCGGGCTGCTCGATGCGCCGCAACTGCGGAATAATCCGTTCGCGCCGGGGCGGGTCGTAACCCGTTTCATTAATGGCATGTGCGTGGCGGTCGACGATCAGGGGCGACCGCTCGACGAGAAAGAACGCATCCGACAGGCGCTGGATTTTGCAGCAATATCCACATTTACTTGACATAAAAAGGAGAACCGTTATGGCACCCTCAACCCGCTACACCGTCATCGGCGCCGGTAATGGCGGGAAGGCGATGGCAGCGCATCTGGCCCTCATGGGTTTTGAGACGACGCTCTACAATCGCACTCCCGCCCACATCGAAGCCATCCGGCAGCGTCGCGGCATCGAACTGGACTCGGGTGAAACCGGTCCACGCGGTTTTGGCCAGCTTGCGCTGGTCACATCGGACATGAAAGAGGCGCTCGACCGTTGCGATGTGGCGATGGTCGTCGTCCCCTCATCCGCGCACGCAGAAGTGGCGCGCACGATGGCGCCGCACCTGCGCGACGGACAGATCATCATTCTTCATCCCGGACGCACCTGCGGCGCTATTGAGGTCGCCAAAGTGCTGCGCGATGAGCGTTGCCGGGCGGATGTCACCGTCGCCGAAGCGGAGACGTTCATCTATGCCAGTCGCTCGGACGGACCGGCGCAGGCGCGTATTTTCCGCATTAAGGAAGCGGTTCCGCTGGCGGCGCTGCCAGCCTATCGCACCGGCGACGTGCTCGGCGTGATCCGCGATGCGTTTCCGCAGTACATCGATGGCGGCAATGTATTGCGCACTGGTCTCAACAACATGGGCGCAATCTTCCATCCGGCGCTGACGCTGCTGAATGCCGGACGCATTGAGTCGACCCGCGGCGACTTTCAGTTCTACATCGACGGCGTCACGCCATCGGTAGCGCGCGTGCTCGAAGTGCTCGACCGCGAGCGTGTCACTGTCGCGGCGGCGCTCGGCATTCGCGCCCGCACAGCGCAGGAATGGCTGGCCCTGGCGTACAATGCAACCGGTGATTCGCTCTATGAAGCCATTCAGAACCAGCCGGGGTACTATGGCATCAAAGCGCCGCCGACGCTCAACCACCGGTACATTTTCGAGGATGTGCCGATGAGCCTGGTGCCGATCGCGGCGCTTGGTCAGCGATACGGGGTCGCGGTCGCTGGGATCGACAGCATTATTCGTCTGGCGTGCATTATTCACCGCACCGACTACTGGCGCCGCGGGCGCACGCTCGATAAGCTCGGCATCGCTAACCTTAGCGTCAGCGAACTGACGCGCTACGTTGAGGAGGGAACGCTGGAATAGCGAGGCAAGAGGCAAGGGGCAAGCTCTCAGTTGTGTAGCTTTTTGAGCATGGAAGGCGTTCCTCGTCCCCCTGCCCCTTTCTCCCACAAGGGGAGAAGAGGGAGTTTGCCCGCCATGATGCCTGAAACGGGCGACTCAACACCAGGAGCGCACCCGTGGGGTGGGATACGATGTCCAGGGGCAGGGAACAGGTGGGGCGCGCCAGGAGCGCCCCTAGGGGCAGAGAACCGGTCGGGGCGTGTCAGTGGCACGCCGACGTTACCAGCGCGCCGCCCGCCGGTGGCGCACCCGCCTGTCGCTGGTCGGGGCGTGTCGGTGGCACGCCCACTGGGGCACGCCCGCGTCACCGGCGCGCCCGCTCGCCACTGGCGCATTTGCCCATCGCTAGTAGGGGCATGCCGGTGGTTTGCCCGTGTGTGACGCATCTGGAACAGCAACGAAAGGAGTGTCAAGCATATGTGTGGAATTGCAGGCGCCTACCGCAGCACCGATGTTGCGCATATCGAACGCATGCTGGCATGGCTCAGCCATCGCGGACCTGACGGACGCGGCGTTGCCGTCGCTGACACAGGCGTGTTAGGGCACACACGCCTGGCGATCATCGATCTGGAAGGCGGCAGACAGCCAATGGAACACGATGGCGCGTTGATCTGTTTCAACGGCGAGATCTACAATTACCGGGCATTGCGCAATCGGTATCTGCGCGGACAAACTCTCGAGACCAACAGCGACACTGAGGTGCTGCTGCGCCTGTATCGCACCCTTGGTCCCGGATTTGTGCGCCTGCTTGAAGGGATGTTCGCCTTTGCCATTCTTGATGGCGATGACCTCTTTCTGGCGCGCGATCCAATCGGCATTAAGCCGCTCTATCTGGCGCGGTACGGCGATACGCTGCTGTTCGCGTCCGAGATCAAAGCGCTGGCATTGTACGCCGATCAGGTGACGACCTTTCCGCCCGGCACGTGGTACCACTCACGTTTCGGCAGCCATGCCTACTACGAGCTGGCGCAGGGATGGCCCCAAAATGGCGTCTTTGAGACCCCCGAACAGGCGATGACCGCAATTCGTGCAGTGTTGCGCGCTGCCGTTCACAAACGTCTGCTGGCGGATGTGCCGGTCGGCATCAGTTTGAGCGGCGGTCTCGACAGCAGCATTATTGCGCTCCTGGCATGCGCTGAACTTGATCATGTCGAGACCTTCGCGGTCGGAATGGAAGGGAGCGAAGACCTGGAGGCCGCGCGGCAGATGGCGCGTTACCTGGGAACGTACCACCACGAATATGTTTACACCCGCGCCGAAATGGAGGCGGTGCTGCCAGACGTCATCTACCATCTCGAGTCGGCTGATCCGGCGCTGGTGCGCAGTGCAGTGCCAAACTACTTTCTGGCGCGCCTGGCTTCGGAACGGGTCAAGGTCATTCTGACCGGTGAAGGCGCCGATGAGCTATATGCCGGGTATGATTACATGAGGACAATTGCAACGCCGGAAGACCTTCACCGCGAACTTGAAACATCGATCCGCGAACTGCACCGCACTAATCTCCAGCGCGCCGACCGCATGTTTATGGCGTTCGGCGTGGAAGCGCGGGAGCCATTCCTGGACGTTGAATCGATTGCGTTAGCATTGAGTCTGCCGCCGGAGTGGAAACAGGCGGCGCCCGGTGAGCCAACAAAAATGCTGCTTCGCCAGGCGTTCGCCAGCGAGTTGCCAGAATCGATCATTCAGCGGCCAAAGCGGAAGTTCTCCGCTGGCGCCGGGTCAATGTACGAACTCGCAAAAGTCGCTGAAGAACGGTTTGATCATCAAACCTTTGCACGCGAACGACAACGGTTGATGCGTCGTTGGGGCTATCGTTTACCCAATAAAGAAGCGCTCTACTACCTCGATACGCTGCGCGCTGTGCTTCCTGAACGCCTGATCATACCTGAAATGGGAGTGAGCCGGAGTCTGTGATTCAAGCGAGCAGTAAGAGGTGCAAAACAAGTAGTAGGGGCGTGCCGCCAGCACGCCCTCACGTCACCAGCATGCCTGCCCGCTGGCGGCGCACCCGCCCGTCGCTGGTCGGGGCGTGCCGAACCAGCACGCCTGCCCGCTGGTGGCACGTCCCACGCCGATGGCACGCCCCCACGCCGATGGCATGCCCCTACGCCGATGGCACGCCCCTACGCCGATGGCACGCCCGCGCGTTACACGTTTCACAGTGAACGTTAGGCGCGGGAAGGTGGCAAGGTTGTAAGTGGCAGGTGGGAAGGGTACAGGGTGAAGCGTGACCACATCGTCGACATACCAGCGCGGACATCAGTTGCAAGTGGCAGGTGGGAAGGGTACAGGGTGAAGCGTGACTACATCGTCGGCATACCAGTGCGGACATCAGTTGCAAGTGGCAGGTGGGAAGGGCGCCGGTGGAATTGAGCAATCTAACCCCTAACCCTTAACCAGAAATGAACAGATCGTTACTTGCGAGAAAAGACGAGGTTATGTTATTCTTGTTACAACCATCACAAGAAAGGCAACCCATGGAACTGACAACAATCACCCAGGTCGCGCCAGGGCGACTGATAGGTCTTGCCCCCGACGGCGATCTCCGTCTGGTATGGGATTATACGACGATACGCATTCCACTCTTCGATCTGCCGCATCTGGCGGCGCTCCTCGATTTGTGGCTGTTGGAAGAGGAGTCGTCGCAGTTGCGCCGCGGCTACTATCGCCTGACCCACAGCCCGGAGGGTGGATATCAACTGTGGCTGCACACTGCAGGTCTGTGGCTGAGTCGCCAGGATGTGCACACCCTGGCAACCCTGGTCAATGCGGTCGTTGAGGAGCTTGGCCGTCCGATCTGCCGCCAGCCGAAGGCGCCGTTCGGACTGGGGTATCGGAAGTTTGTCGCGTCGCCGCGCAAAGGGCATAACCAGAACTGACAGATATGCCGTTCACCGCTTCACGCCTCTGAGGCAACGGAACCAACCCCGCATTGCTCCCCTCGCCGCTTATCGCTCATCGATCGTCGCCGACACGCGTAACGCCCGCTCTCCCCAATCATAGTGCAGGGGAAGCGGGCGCTCTGTCGCTCGTCGATCGTCAGCGGAAATTTAGCCCTGATTGCGTTCCTCGATATGGGCGCGCAGCAGCCACGCCATCTTCTCGTGCTTTTCCATCAGCGTGGTCAGGAAATCGCTCGTGCCCATGTCGTCGTACTGCTCATCGCAGGCGCGCAGGTCCTGGCGCAGATGGCGAATGATCGCCTCGTGATCGGCGACCAGTTGCTGCACCATGCCGCGATCATCAGGCAGTTCGCCAGGATGTTCGGCAAGCGTCGCCAGTTGGAGAAACTCAGTCATTGTGCCGGGCACTGACGGTCCCAGCATGCGAATGCGCTCGGCAATGTCGTCAATCTCATCGGCAATTGCTTCGTACTGCTGCTGAAACAGCGCATGGAGCGGACCAAACGCCATCCCGACCAGGTTCCAGTGATAGTTGCGCAACCGGGTATAGAGCACATGCTCATCCGCCAGCAGACGGCTCAGAATAGCAGTGACGCCCTGGACGCTCGTTTCGCTCAAGCCAATATCAGGCTTCGGGGTGGTCGTTATGCGTCCCGTTCTGACCTCGGCGCTCATACGAACTCCTTTCTGAATATTGATCGTCGAGGATTGTCAGGCTACGATGTATTTATAACGGTACCAGAAATCAAGACGAGAAGCAAGCGATTTCAGCCATTGCCGCTCTTTTGCCCAACTGGTTCCTGGCTGGGTTGCGCTTTCGCGCGCAGTTGTTCGTTCTCTTTCTCAAGTTTCGCGATCCGCTGCTCGAGTTCCGCCTGCAACTTGTTCAGCCGCCGCTCGCGCAATGAATGGCGAATGCCGCTGTACCCGGTGAACAGCGCGACCAGTGTTGCGCCAGCGACTGCGGCAAGGATGATGACCAGCGAGAGCGAAATTGGACCGGATGTGAACATCAGAAATCGCACTTCAACCGGCTGCGGATTCTGGACGCCAAACAATACCAGCATGACCGACAGGACGGTCATCACAATGAACATAAAGACCCGCATGGGCGACCTCTGCAGCAGTATCTACGCTACTTGTGTATGAAGCTATCATATCACATAAAGGGGGACCGGGACGAAGGCGTCAGTCGCGGTTGCGGTCGTCTCCTGTGAGCATGGCTTGGAATAGAACACGGATTCGCACGGATTGAGACGGATGCTTACGGATCGGCTCCCCATTCCCTAATCCTTGCCTCCCTATAGTATAGAGAGAAAAAGAACACAGGGGCGAGATATTTCATCTCACCCCTGCGCCATTGAGCAAGAAACCGGGATCTTATGCCATGCGGCGGCGCAGTACAAGACCCGCGCCGATCAGCGCCGCAGCCGCAGCCAGCGCCCACATTGCGATGCTCGACTCGCCGCCGGTGCGCGGCAGAGCAGCCGGAGCGGCAGGCGGCGTCGTCACTGCGACCTCAGCCTTAATATTCGCCAGCTCGCCGACCGCGAACACGTCATAAATCTTGCCCGCCTCCAGGCGCGTGTCCTTCAGGTCCAGCACGACGGCAGCGCCGCCCGCCGGGGTGACCTGCAGGTCATACGAACCGGCATCGACCGGGAGGTAGTTGCTGGCGTTCGGGAATGCCAGATTCGAGATCAGCGTCGGTCCGCCAGCAACTTTGACATCCACTGCCGGCGCATCCGGCGAGAAGTGAATCACGCGCACATGCGCCTTGCCTGCCGCTGGCGCGGTCAGGTCATCAATCAGAATGGTCGGCTTGATCTCTGCCAGCTTGCCCGTCGCGGCGATGGTGTACGCCTTGCCCGCTTCGATCCGAATGCCCTTCGCATCGATAACAACCGGCGAGGTGGCGCCTGTCGGAACAACCTGGATGTCGTAGCTGCCCGCAGGCAGATCCAGATAGGCGCTGGCGGCGAAGAACGGAACATTGGTGAGCGCCCGATTGCCATTGACGATCACATCAACGGCGGGAGCGTCCGGCGAGGCGTGAACGACGCGCACCTTGGCAGTGCCAGTCTGTGCGAACGCTGCCGGTGCAACGACCAGCGCGAGCAGCGCGCCGAGCAGGAAAAGGATCCACGACTTGCTTCGCATGATAGACCTGTCCTCCTTCAATACATCGTGCTGCCAGCCCTTTGCTGCGCAGCTGCCTTTCACTTTCATAAAAAGTAACGAACGATGTACGAAATCGGATCTCTTCTCAGCGATTTCTCATCGAAGCAGGCGACCATAGAGTTCCAGAAAGCCGCGCCCCAGTTGATCGAAACCAAATGAGCGCACGACTTTCTCGCGCCCATATTCGCCGAACCGCCGTCGCAGCGCTTCGTCTTCGCCGAGCCGCCGCACCGCTTCGGCATAGGCGACAACATCATCACGCGGGCAGAGAAAGCCGGACAACTCGTGATCGACGACTTCCGGCAGCGCCGAGATGCGCGTCGTTACCACCGGTCGACCGCACGCCAGCGCTTCCGCCTGGGCGATGCCGAACCCTTCGAGACGCGACGGCGCGAGCAGGATGTCGCACGACTGGTACGCCGCCACCAGCCCGTCACGATCTGGCGCGCCGATCGGAACCATGCGCGGGTGCGGCGGACCTTCATCAACGCCTTGAAAGCCGCTCGTGTAGTACAACACATAGTCTTCCGGCAGCAGGTCGAGAATGCGCGGCAGCAGGTCGAACCCTTTGCGCCGCGTCCGATTGCCGACGAACAGCAGCCGGATCCGTCCGCCTCTGGCGGGTAATCCGTCGTTGCGCCGTTGCAGGTCGGGAGTCGGCACGAACACATCAGTGTCGATGCCGTCATAGATGACCGTCGTGTTGGTGTAGCCATAGATACGGGCGACCTGCTGCTGCGTGTAGCGCGATACGCACACCACCGCATCGGCGGAACTGATCGACCACCAGTCGTAGCGCGATTCGATCAGGCGGTAGAACAGGCGCTGTGCAAGCGTGCTGTAGGGCTGAAGATCGGGGTCGGTCGTCAGATGGTGAACAGTGGTGACGAGCGGACGTCCTGGTGCGCGCAGCGCAAACGCTACGCGCGAACGTCCCTGAATGAGGTCGAATCCCTCCCACCAGCCGCGCGGCAGCCCGCGCGGAATGAGCATGGGCAGGAAATTGTAGACCTCCGGCAGGCGCAGCAGTTCGGCGCGCGGCGCGCCATAGCGTCGCACCGCGCGGGTGATGTTCTGAATGCCAAAGTCCACGCCGCCGCGCCCAACGGGTGAAATGTAGAGCGGACGCATCATCTTGATCTTGTACGTGTATGGTCTTTCTCCCTGCGCCTGTTCCCGACGGTGAGCGTTGGCTTCGACAGGCTCAGCCAACGCGATTCCTGTCGAAGCCAACGCGACTCTCGTCGAAGCCAACGCGATTGCCAGACGGTCAACAGGCGGTTCTCATGACTGTGAAAACGCACCTAGAATCTATCCGAGGCATACGGCGCAAGCCCGGCGAAGAGCCGTTCGATCAGCGCCAGCGCCGGGCGCGAGCGTACATCGAGCAGTCCGAACGCGGCGGCGGTGCGCGGGCGCAGGTAGCGGCTGTAGATCTGCGTCAATGTGCGCACATCGCAGCGCATATCCGCCTCCATTGCGGCATCCAGGCGTCTTACCCGCACGTTGCCGCCTTCCGCTTCCAGCGCGAAGACGCCATTGTTGTGTTCCAACCAGTCGTCAACGACCTCCAGCGTCAGGCGACCGGCGACCTCGCGCGGGAAGGAGTGCGCCTCCAGCGCCTGCGCCACATCAACGATGCGCAGCATCAGTCCCGGCATCATCGCACACTGGAGTGGATCGGGCATCAGCGCCTGCACCGGCGCATCGGCGGGAGCATTGAAGACCACATCGATGCACTGATCCTCAAACGCCGAGAAGAAGGCGAAAATCTGCGCGCGCGCCTGCGGGTCGAGCGCCACCGCCTCCCGACACTGGAGCAAGCGCCCTCGCTCACTGCTTTCGACGGACACGATGGCATAGGATCGACCATGACCGACGTCATCGCGCCAGACATACGCCCGGCGTGGTGAACCATCACCGGAGAGGAGAACACGCGTCTGCCACCAGTCCGCCGTGCGCTCCAGCGGACCAAAGCGCCCGCGCAGCGCGCCGCGGTAGATTGCGTCGAGTTCCGCCACCGCCGACTCGCTGTCGTCGAGGCGCACCCACGCACCCGCCCGCTGCGCGCGGAACGGGGCAAACAGCGCCGGTTCGCCGCTAAACCGGCGCGCCTCGTAGAATGTCGCCCAGCCGTAGCGCCAGTAGAACGATCTCCTCTGCGCGCTCAGGAGGCTCAACGGCGTTCCCCGACTGCGCAGCTCGTCGCACACCTCGCGGAGTAGACGCGCCGCATGGCCACGCCGCCGCTCTTCAGGAGGCGTGGCGACCAGTCCAATGCCGCCAGCCGGAATGGTTCCGCCGCCGCCGTGCGCTACGCGCAGCGGGTAGAGCGCACACTGCGTCACCAGGCGACCGTTGCGGTAGAGACCGCGGCGCATGTCCGACGCCACCGACCACGGCGCCCGCCGCGCTGCGTCGAGCGACAGGTTGTACGCCAGCGCCGTGTTGAGCGCAAACTGCTCGTCGTCGGACGCCACCGCGCGGTAGTGGAGATGTTCTGAAGCGTTGATCATCGTTTTGCGCTACTACTTTCCCCCCGCCCCCTGCCTCTTTTCCCTCATCCCCCCTGCCCCCTTCTCCCACGCTGCGGGAGAAGGGGGAGTTGGGGCATTCTGATGCCTGAAGCGGGTTCCCCTCATCCCCCATGCCCCCTTCTCCTACGCTACGGGAGAAGGGGGAGTCAGGGCATCCTGATGCCTGAAGCGGGTTCCCCTCATCCCCCCTGCCCCCTGCTCCTACGCTACGGGGGAAGGGGGAGTCAGGGCATCCTGATGCCCGGAGCGGTTGGCGTTGGCTGAGCCTGTCGAAG
>JAUQOW010000164.1 GCA_030550675.1 Chloroflexota bacterium | reverse complement strand
CATCTGGACGCCTGGGACCTCGACAGCCGCCTGGAGCTGGCAATGGATGCGCTGCGCTGCCCGCCGGGCGACACGCCGGTTGCGGTGCTGTCGGGTGGCGAACGTCGGCGTGTTGCGCTCTGCCGCCTGCTGTTGCAAAAGCCGGACATCCTGCTCCTTGACGAGCCGACCAACCACCTCGACGCTGAGTCGGTCGCCTGGCTCGAACGTCACCTGCAAGACTATCCGGGCACGGTGATCTGCGTCACCCACGACCGCCGGTTTTTGAACAATGTTGCGGAGTGGATTCTGGAGCTGGATCGCGGCATGGGCATTCCCTGGCGCGGCAACTACTCATCATGGCTGGTGCAGAAGCAGCAGCAAATCGCCGCCGCCGAAAAAGCTGAGAGCCAGCGGCAAAAGACCCTGGCGCGCGAGCTCGAATGGATCAATGCTGCGCCACGCGCGCGGCAGGCGAAGAGCAAGGCGCGCATCGCCGCCTACGAACAGCTCCTCAGCCAGAGCGCCGAACGCGCCGAGCGCGACCTGGAAATCTATATCCCGCCCGGTCCGCGTCTCGGCGACCTGGTGATTCGCGCCGAGCACGTGGCGAAAGCGTATGGCGACAAGCTCCTCTACGACGATCTGACCTTCGATGTGCCGCCGGGCGCGATCGTCGGCGTCATCGGACCGAACGGCGCAGGGAAGACAACCCTCTTCCGCATGATCACTGGGCAGGAACAGCCCGACAGCGGAACGCTAATCGTCGGTCCGTCGGTGAAACTAGGATATGTCGATCAGAGCCGCGAGACGCTGAACCCGGACCGCACCGTCTGGGAAGAGATTTCTGGCGGTGATGAGGTTATCGTGCTTGGTAACCGTCAGGTCAATTCACGGTCATATGTGGCGCGCTTCAACTTCACCGGCGCCGATCAGCAGAAAAGAGTCGGGACGTTGTCTGGCGGCGAACGCAATCGGGTGCATCTGGCAAAGGTCCTCCGTTCGGGAGCGAATGTGCTGCTGCTCGATGAACCCACGAACGATCTCGACGTTCACACGCTGCGCGCGCTTGAAGATGCGCTGATCAACTTCGCCGGATGTGCGATTATCATCTCACACGACCGCTGGTTTCTTGACCGGGTGGCAACCCATATTCTGGCGTTCGAGAACGAATCAAACGTCGTCTGGTTTCCCGGAACCTACAGCGAGTACGAGGAGGACCGCCGCCGTCGCCTTGGCAAGGCAGCCGATCAACCGCACCGCACGGTGTATCGCCGCCTGACGCGCGGATGAGCCCCGTTACCGTTACCGATCTTTCTCTACACGTTGCTCAACCGTTACCGCCCCGTCTTGCAGGTTAAGGTAAAGTTGCGTAGAGCCGTATCGTGATGTGTTTCACGGGATTGCAAGAGGAGGAATCCGCCCATGGAAACGTCTGTCATGGAAGTTCCAGCGTATGTGACGAACGAAAAACTCATCCGCTGGGTTCAGGAGATGGTTGATCTGTGCAAACCGGACCGCGTGCACTGGTGCGACGGCTCAACAGCGGAGTACGATGCGCTTTGTGAGCAACTCGTCCAGGCAGGAACGTTTATTCGCCTGAACCAGGAAAAATGGCCCGGCTGCTTCCTGGCGCGCTCCGACCCTAGCGATGTAGCGCGCGTTGAGGATCGTACCTTTATCTGCAGCGTCAGTCGCAACGACGCAGGACCGACTAACAACTGGATGGCGCCCAGGGAGATGAAAGAGACGCTCATTCCCCTGTTCGATGGCTCGATGCGCGGGCGCACCATGTACGTCATACCGTTCTGCATGGGACCGATTGGCTCGCCGCTTGCGCAGATCGGCGTTCAGTTGACCGACTCGGCGTATGTGGTCGTCAATATGTGGATTATGACGCGTATCGGCAAGCAGGTCATCGAGGCGCTTGGCAACGGCGATTTCGTTCCCTGTCTGCACTCGGTCGGTGCGCCGCTGGCGCCGGGGCAGAAAGACGTTCCATGGCCCTGCAATCCGACGGTCAAATACATTGTTCACTTCCCTGAAGAGCGGATGATCTGGTCATACGGCAGCGGCTACGGCGGCAACGCACTGCTGGGCAAGAAGTGTCTGGCGCTCCGTATCGCCTCGGTCATTGCGCGTGATGAGGGATGGCTTGCCGAGCACATGCTCATTCTGGGGGTCAAAGATCCGCAGGGTCGCAAGACGTATGTGGCTGCCGCCTTCCCCAGCGCGTGCGGCAAGACCAACTTCGCCATGCTCATCCCGCCCAAGCCGTTCCTGGAGGAAGGGTGGGAAGTCACAACCGTCGGCGATGACATTGCCTGGATCAAACCAGGACCCGACGGGCGTCTGTACGCTATCAACCCGGAGCGAGGCTATTTCGGCGTGGCGCCCGGGACTTCATATGACACCAATCCGAACGCTATGGTCGCGCTGTCGCGCAACACTATTTTCACCAACGTTGCGCTGACTCCCGACGGCGGCGTCTGGTGGGAAGGGATGACGAAAGAGCCGCCGCCTGAGGCGATTGACTGGCAGGGGAAGCACTGGACGCCAGACTCCGGCAGAAAAGCGGCGCACCCGAATGCGCGCTTCACGGCGCCAGCGTGGCAGAACCCGGCGATTGACCCGGATTGGGAGAACCCTCAGGGTGTTCCGATTCGCGCCTTCATCTTCGGCGGGCGTCGCAGCACAGTCGTGCCGCTCGTCTATCAGTCGTTCAACTGGACCTTCGGCGTTTACCTGGCGGCAACGATGGGGTCGGAGATGACTGCCGCCGCCTTCGGCAAGATCGGTGAAGTGCGCCGCGATCCGATGGCGATGTTGCCATTCTGCGGCTACCACATGGGCGATTACTTCAACCACTGGCTGCAATTCGGGCGCACCATTCCCAACCCGCCGCGCATCTTCAGCGTCAACTGGTTCCGCAAGGACGCCGAGGGGAACTTCCTCTGGCCCGGCTTCGGCGAGAATATGCGCGTGCTCAAGTGGATCGTCGAGCGCGCCAATGGTCGCGCAGTCGGCATCGAAAGCCCAATTGGCTGGATGCCGCGCTACGACGACATTGACTGGCGCGGGTTGGACTTCAGCGAGGAGCGATTCACCGAATTGATGGCAGTCGACCGCGATCAATGGTCACAGGAGATCCTGCTGCACGAGGAACTGTTCCTGCGGCTCTACGACCGACTGCCCAAGGAGTTCCGCTCGGTCCGTGAATTGATGCTCTCGGCGCTCTGGCGCTCACCCGAACACTGGGATTTGCTCGATGGCGGTCACTGACGGTCACTGAATAGTACTATCGGCAGGATCCGGCATAGTACCAGTGTTTTCATAGAAAAGATACCTTTGTATGATTGCTCTGGCGCAGCGCGTCGCGTATAGTAGAAGCGTAGTCGGTCGTCAACGCACGCAACCATCCCAGCCGACTACAACAGGACGCTCAGGCTCGCGAGACCACCTACTCACGTCGCACTCGGACAACTCGCCCAACGTCGTAGCCTGTCTCGTGCTAACGCGCCAGCCCGCCTTACCAGGTACCAGTACGTTGCTACGCAGCGCAGGAGCCTGAGCGCAAGTCGGACGATAATAGCCCTGGCGACCGCCAGGGCTATTATCGTTCGTTCAACTGTCGGCACTGATTGTCTTTCTCATACTCATAGAACCGGTACGCCAGGCATGCGGGTTCGAATGCGGTAAAGCGACGTGCGCGCAGTGATGTAAAGCGTCTGCCGATCGGCATCGCCCCAGGCGCAGTTCGCTGGACGCTCAGGGATCGCAATCACTCCCAGCCATGTTCCGTTCGGCTCAAAAACCCAAACGCCGGTCGCCCCAGCGACGTAGAGATTCCCCTCGATATCCACCTTCATGCCGTCAGGAGAACCGGGCTGCGGGTGATCCATGTCGGCGAAGATGCGTGAATTTGCCAGACGTCCGTCGGGTAAGACATCGAAGGCGCGCACGTGGCGGCGCGGCGAGTCAGCGATATACAGGATCGTTTCATCGGGCGAAAACGCCAGACCGTTCGGACGGTCGAAATCATCAACAAGCAGTTCGATGGTTCCGTCCGGCAGAATGCGATAGACGCCGTTATACGGCTGCTCGCGCTCTTCGGGGGTAATACCGTAAGGCGGGTCGGTGAAATAGATGACGCCATCCGAACGGACTACCACATCGTTAGGGCTATTGAGACGTTTTCCATTATATCTGTCTGCCAGGGTCACCGGTTCGACGCCGGGTTCCGCTCGCGAGACGCGCCGATTGCCGTGCTCACAGGCGATGATGCGTCCCTGCCGATCAAGCGTGAGACCGTTCGAGTGGCCGCTGGGTTCACGCCAGATTGAGACGCCTTCCGTGGGATGCCAGCGGTATTGACGATTGGCAGGAATATCCGAGAAGATCAGAAAACCGTCGGGATGCCAGACTGGGCCTTCGGTGAATTCGAAGCCGCTGGCAATCCGCTCGGGATCGCCTGGTTCGATCAGTTGCTTCAATTTCATAAGCGACGCCGTTTTCGTCAGTGAGAGAAGCGACTCAATACATATCGTAGCACGAGCGCCTGAGATTGACAATGATTCGGACGCTTGCATAAATCCGTTACGACTATTAAACTTGTGTGAATAGTCGTCGGGCGGATACGCTCTTATTCGCCAGGGATATATGCAGTGACACAGTCTGCGAACGATCTGATCACCGAACTCCATCAGGAGCTTGAAGCGTTACGCATTGACCGGGAGCGCGATGTGCGGGCGCTCAATGTGCTCCGCGCCGTCAGCATCGCCTGCCTGGGCAAGCCCAGTGCGCGCGCCATCTTTGAAGCCATTCATCAAGCGCTGCTGCCAGTGTTCCAGTATGATGCGGCGTACTTTGCCATCTGCGATCCTGCCAGCCGGGAAGTGTTTCGAGCTGCGCTGCTGGTTGACGAAGGCATCATCGAGTACCTGGAGAATACACCGTATGGTCCGCTTACTGGCATGCTGGTGCGGCAGCGCCAACCGCTGCTGTTTCACGACCTGTTGCACGAACGCAATATGCTGACGGTTCAACCTCAGCGGTTTGGCAATCCGCAGAAGCGCTCACGCTCCTGGATGGGAACGCCGCTGTTGTTGGGTTACGAAACCGTTGGCGTCATTTCGGTGCAGAGTTACCAGCCCGGCATCTACGATCAGGAGAGTCTCGACCTTTTGCAACGCATTGGCAATCTGCTGGCGGTCGCGCTGGAGAACGCGGCGCTTGTGGAACAACAACAGACCTTGAGTGATGAGCTGACAGCGCAGATCGCGGCGCGTACGCGCGAACTGGCAACACTGACGGCGCTCGCCAAAGAACTGGCGCTTCAGCGTCCATTGTCTGCCTTGCTGGATCGCACCCTCTCGTTGCTGGTTGAGCATCTTGCCATGAGCGGCGGAGCTATACGATTGCTGACCCCTGACGGCACAGAACTGACCCTTGCCGCCGCCTATGGTTTTCCTCCAGAATATGCCGAACACCTGGCGCGCATCCCGGTTGCGAGCAGTCTGATGCGCAGCGTCATTGAGGAACGCCGTCCGTTGATTCTCAATGACGCCGTGCAGAGTGATCACTGGGAGCGCATTGGGCTGCGCTTCCGTTCCCTGATCGCCGTTCCGCTTCAGATCGGCGATCGAGCGCTTGGGTCTCTGTTGCTCGTCGATGTCCGCCAGCGTCTGATACAGGATCAGGAAATTGAGTTCGTGCGCGCCATCGGATATCAGATCGCTATTGCCATTGAGAATGCGCGACTGTTTGCCGAGCGTGAGCGTCAGGTCGCCGAGCTGTCAGCGTTGAGCGACATCAGCCACGCGGCGAGCACCACACTGGAACTGCGCACGCTCCTGCGCCATATCGCGCACGCCCTCGCGCGGTTCATGCGCGCCGATGTCTTTACGGTGGCGGTGTATGATGCCGAACGAGACATCATTAGCGACGGGTTCTCGATCGACGACGGCGAGGAGCATTCTTTCTGGCAGTTTCAGCCGCCGCCGCCGGACTCGCTGACTGCATGGGTGCTGCGTCATCGGCGCGCCCTGCGGTTTGACAATCTCCTCGAAGAGATCGGACGGTACCCGGAACTGCGGCTGCATGCCATCGGTGCGCAGCGTATAACATCGTCATGGCTCGGCGTGCCGTTGATCGGACGAGAGGGACAGCCGATTGGCGTCTTGACGGTCCAGGCATATTCGCCCCGTGCGTTCGATGATCGCGATGAGCGGTTTCTGGCAGCGGTTGCGCGCCAGGTCGCGTTGCATGTGCAGAATGTCATGCTGTTTGCGGCGGAGCAGGAGGCGCGACGCACGGCTGACACGCTGCGCGAAGTGGCGCGGGTGCTGAGCGCCGCGTTCAGTTCGGGCGAAGTGCTGAAAGTGATTCTGCGCGAACTGAAAAAGGTTATTCCTTATGACAGCGCGTCGATTATGCTGCGTGAGGGGAATATCCTGCGCGCCGCCGCCGTTGCTCCGGAGCATATCGCCACACGTCTGGATGCGATGAATCGCCCGCTCAACGAACCGGGCGCCGCCGTGTGGGTGGTGAAACATAAACAACCGCTCCTGATTGAGGACGTCAGCGCATCGCATATCTGGGCGCCGAAACCGCGGATCAGCGATATTCAATCGTGGATCGGCGCGCCGCTCGTCGTTAAGGGTGAAGTGCTCGGCGTACTGAACATTGATTCGAGCGTAAAAGGGCGCTTTACTCAGCGTGATGTCGAAGTAGCTCAGGTCTTCGCCGACAGCGCCGCTATCGCTATTGAAAATGCCCGTCTGTATGCCGAGTCGATTGCGCGGCGCGAACAGGAACTGGAGATTGCCCGTCGCATTCAGTCGAACCTCTTTCCTCGCGAATTGCCGCGCCGCCAGGGGATCGCGCTGGCGGCGCGCTGCCTGCCCGCTCGCGAGGTCGGCGGCGATTTCTTCGATTGTTTTGCGCTTGGCGAGCGCCGCTCAATCGCTGTCATGATCGGCGATGCATCGGGCAAGAGCGTGGCAGGGGCGCTGCTCATGGCGATGGCGCGGTCGGTCGGGCGCGCCGAAGCGTTCGATCACGAAGAACCGGCGCTCGTGCTGCGGGAAACGAATCGCAGCGTGGCGCACGATGTGCCGCGTGGCACCTTCGTGGCGCTTTGCTATGCGACAATCGATCCATCGGGACGCATGGCGGTGGCAAACGCCGGGCAATTGACGCCGGTGCTGCTGCATCCTGATGGCACACTTCGGTACCTCTATCCGCCAGGACCGACCCTGCCGCTCGGCATTCAACCCGATATGGCATATGAGGCGCTTACTGTCAATCTGGCGCCGGGCGATACGGTGCTGTTCTTTACCGATGGGCTAGTCGAAGCGCATAACGCTGCTGGCGAGTTGTTCGGCTTCGAACGCCTTGATGCGCTGCTGGCAGCGCATGCCAGCCTTTCGCCCGATGCGCTGATTGACCGCATTATCGCTGAGGTGATGGCGTTTATCGGCGATGCGGTGCAGCACGACGATATTACCCTGGTAGCGGCGCAATTTGGCGGGGAGCGGATGCAGGCATGAAATGTCGATAGCTGCGGTGCGTCGTTTGGAATGTTGGCGGCGCAATCTGGCGGTAAGCGAATGCGGAGGGCGGTCGGCGCGGGGAGATGAAGCAGATTGCTCGTGGTCAACAGGCGCGAGCGCGTGTGACGCCATCCTACCCCTGATTTTAGGTCAGATTCTGGTGCGTCGCTTCTCCAGGTCGGGCGCCGACCGCCAGGCGCGAAGACGTTGCACAACCTTCCTGTAGAGACGAGACCAGCGATGTGGCATCATGACTGCGATAACGCCAATGGCGGCGAATGCTGCCACAGATATGAGGAGGACGACGCCTGCGAGGACGATCATTATCTCAGTGAGTGTGATGCCGCTCATATTGCAATTCCTGATCATCAGCCATTGTAGACAACGCCGCCGCTGCGCAGGTACCGGTCGAGCACCTCAGCGGCTTCGGCGCGCAGCACCTGGCGCACAACCGTGATGCCGCGCCGCTCAAGATAGGCGTATGATTCGGGGAACACCGGTCCCTCATCAAAACCGACGCGTTCCGCATCGTCGCGCGTTGCGCCGCAGACCAGGCGCTGCACGCCGCTCCAGAGGATTGCGCCGAGGCACATAGCGCACGGCTCGCACGAGGTCACCAGGTCATACGATGCACCGGCGGCACGCAGCGTGTAGGAACCTACCCGCGCCTGTGCGAACATCAACGCCACGACTTCGGCGTGCAGCGCTGCATTGTTGAGGCGCGTCACACTGTTGACGCCAGCCGATACGAGCATCCCGTCATCGGAGCGAAACACCGCAGCCGCAAAGGGACCGCCCGTTCTATGAGCAACATTCGCACGCGCCAATTCGATGACAAACCGCATTCGGGCTTCATCGCCCTGAATCTGGACCGGCGTCGCCAGTCGTTCCTTGAGCCAATCGGGCAGGGTGATAGTCAGCGCGCTTATCATGGGTTCGGTCATAGCAGGCAGTATTATAAGCGTTCCCCTCTGACGCCGCCAATGGATGCAGGCATGATTTGTCAGTTGCCAGCGATTAAAATTGCTCCTGATGGACCTGCGGCCGACCATCCGCGCAGGCGGACGGGAACGGCGGCGTCCACGCGCGGTGAGCGCGCCGAACCGCGCAGGTGAACGCCTGGCGGAGCGCCTGCCCGGCGCAACTTTAGTCGCCAGCCAAGGCGTAGCAGGGGCGCGCTTTCTTGCCGCCTGTCGCCGACAAACAGACGGATAGCGAAGTCGCCGGATGCGGAGAGCAAGTGCGGTGTGTGAGAGGGTTGATGTCTGCTAGATGCGTGATTTTTGGCAGAAGCCGCTCTGAAAGTTGAAGCTTCACGGAATTCCCGCCTGAAGCGCCAGCAGGACGAAAACGACCACCAGCGCTGCAGCGGCGACTATCCGCAGCGAGTCGGCGATGCGCCGCAGACGCGCAGCGCGCCGCGCATGCGGACCGTTGTCGTCCCAGAGGCGCGCGGCGTTTGCCTGGATGAACGCGCGGGCGTAACCCGCATGACGCAGGCGATACTCGCGCCATTCCGGTTCGAAGCGGCGCGCCTGGCGATCGCCGAAGTCGAAGGCGGCGGTGATGGACGTCGGCGGCAGGGTCATGCTGGCGCGCCACGCATTCACTGCCTGGACGACGAACCAACCGGCGAAAACGGCGCAACCGGCTGCAATCGAAGCGGCAAAGGTCAGCGTGGGACGCCATCCGCCAGGCAGTTCATTCCAGATGAACACGCCGAAGACCAGCGCAGCAGCGAGTGCGATGAGCGCCACGACGCCGTACATGGCAACAGTCGTTCGTAAGGGCGACGGCAACGGCTCCGTCGCTGCGCGTTCTGCCATATGACGCGCAGCGCAGGCGGTACAGAATGGAACATTAATAGTTGCGACGTGAAACGTTGTCACGCCGCGCGCTGCATCGGCGACAACGCCACGACGACGGCGTTCGCGCGCAAAGACGCGCTCTACTCGCAGCGGTACGCCAGCGGCGGCGCCGCAGGCGGGGCATCGCGGCGGCAGCGTAATATCGCGCAACCGTCCACGCACTCTCACCAGCGTCACCTGTTCTGTATCTGTCATACCGGTACGCGTATCAACCGCAATCGTCGCCGTATCTGCGACTGGCGATGATAGCGGATTCCCAGTTCATAATATCCGATTAACTGATCCATGGTCGCTTGCCAGCGCCGACTGCGCGCATGCTCAAGCGCCCCCTGACGCAGTCGCGCGCGCAGTTCCGGCGAGTCGCGCAGCAATCGCACCCGATCACGTATCTGCATTGGATCGCTCGGATCGTAAACCAGGGCATTGACTCCATCACGCAGCGTATCAACGAGACCTCCAGTCAATGTTCCGATGACCGGAAGACCGCATGCCATCGCTTCAAGCGGCGCCATGCCGAATGTTTCGCTGGTTGAAGGAAACACCAGCACATCCGCCGACGCATACGCCGCTGCCACGTCGTCGCCGCGCAGGTAGCCAGTAAAAACAGCGTCGGTTCCAGCGAAGTACGACCGCATCTGATCGAACTCAGGACCGCCGCCGACCAACGCCAGACGGACTCCCTCCATCCCGCAGAGTGCGTCGCGCAGCAGGTGGACATTCTTTTCCCGCGTGATCCGTCCGACATAGACCGCCAGGAAGTCGTCGGGATGTCCGCCGCTCAACCGTTCGCGCATGGCATCACTGCGCAGATCGGGACGAAATCGTTCCGTGTCGACGCCGCGATGCCACCAGCGCACCCGCCGGTACCCGCGTTCGCGCACCTGTTGAAGCATGGCGCTCGACGGAACCAGGTTCAGGTCGGCAAGATTGTGACCGGTACGGAAGAGCCACCACGCGATTGGCACCCCCCAGGCGCCGACATAGTGCGTCGTATAACTGGTGATATCCATGTGCGCCGAAGCGACCAGCGGCAGATTGAACACCTTCGCCAGCGTGATGCCGGTAGGACCCAAAAAGGCGGGATTGACGACATGGACGACATGGGGCTGAAATGCGCGCAATTCGCGGACAATCCTGCCGCTCGGCAGATTGATCCGCAGTTCGGGATAGAGCCAGAAGCGAGGTCCGCCGGTGCGTACCAGGCGATGCCCTGCGTATGTGTCAGGCATATCCGGGGGACCGAAGAGCAACACCTCGTGTCCCTTGTCGCGCAGGTGTTGCAACGCAAGACAG
>JAUQOW010000438.1 GCA_030550675.1 Chloroflexota bacterium | reverse complement strand
GTCAGGCGGTGCGCCTGGTCGTCACCGGCTATCCGGCGCGTCAGGAATTGTTCGCGGTTGACAGGGAGGCATGCCGTGCGGCATTCGGATTGAGCGACGAGTTGCCGACGTTGCTCGTCGCTGGCGGCAGCCGCGGTTCGCGCAGCATCAATCGTGCGATTGCTGCGCTGCTCCCGGCATTACTCCCGTTTATGGAGATTATTCACGTGTGTGGACGTGAAGGTGATGCCACCTTTTTACGAGCAGCGGTTCGGGAGTTGCCAGAAAGCCTGCAAAAGCGGTATCATCTGTTTGAGTATCTCCACGGAACGCCTGAGATGCTCGCTCAGGGCGCCAGGTCTCCAGCGCCAACCATGGTCGCAGCGCTCGCTGCCGCCGATCTGGCGGTCTGTCGCAGCGGCGCTTCAACGCTTGGCGAGTTGCCTGCGGCGGGATTGCCAGCTGTGCTCGTGCCCTATCCGCATGTGCATCAGGAAGAGAATGCCGACTACCTGGTGCAGCGCGGCGCGGCGGTCAAAATTAGTGATGCGGCGCTCGCCCACGGGGCAGAGGCGGAGAAAGGATTGCTCTTTCGCGAAATCTACCGGCTCATGCATCGCCGGGAAGAACGATGCGCCATGGCGGAACGTATGCGGGCGCTTGCGCAACCCGACGCCGCTCGCAGAATTACGTTGCTGCTCCAGACGCTGGTGATCAGGAGACAGACGGCATGATAACGATCGATCTGAGCGGTCCGTTCGTTACGTATTCGATCCTGGCATTGCTCGGCATACTGGGTTGGATCCGGGGCTTTCGGTACTTTGTCAGCCTGGCGCTGATGACGACTCTGGCGTATCTCATTGCTGTGCAGGGCGGTAATTTCATCGTCGGGCTGATCAACCGGACGTACAGCAACCTGCCACGACTGGCGGCGTTCCTGACTGGCGGCAATGCCGCTGATGCGGCGCCGCTGGGTCCGATCATTCCTGAAAATCTCGAAGCGCCGCTCTTGTTGCGCGTTCTGGTGTTTATTGCGCTGGTGGCGATCGGGATTGGCTACACGTTTCCCTGGGAAGGAAAGCCGCTCAGCGGATGGGGCGGCAATCGTCCGTTGCGCATCCTGGGAGCGTTGGCTGGTCTATACACCGCTGTGCTGTTGACCAGCGCCGCAGCGATTTTCTGGCGTGAATTTGCGCCGACCGCCACCGTGCCCGATATGCTGGCGACAGCCCTGAACAGCCTGCCGACATGGACTGGCATCATTCCTTCAACGATTACCGCATTTGTCATTACCCTGCTGATCGTGACCGTGATCCGCTTCAATCGCATCTGGGCGGTTGATGGCGGCGGCGGGGGCGGCGGCGGGGGCGGCGGCCCGAAGAAGTGATCGCTTGGATTCGTAATGGTATGCACTATCACATCGTCGGGATAGCAGGCGCTGGAATGAGCGCGATTGCCCACATTCTGCTGGATCAGGGGCATAGAGTGAGCGGTTCAGATCTCCAGCAGAACGCGCTGACGGTTGCTCTCGAGCAGCGTGGCGCGCTGATCTGGCGCGGGCACGATCCTGCCTTCGTCGCACACGCTGATCGACTGGTTGCAACGTCTGCTGCGCGGGACGATCACGTCGAACTGATTGAGGCGCGTAAACGCGGCATTCCGGTGCTGCGGCGCGCCGATCTCTGGCGTGAATGGTCGCGTCAGCGGCGGGTAGTGGCGGTGGCGGGCGCTCACGGAAAAACGACCACGACGGCGCTGATTGCGTTCATACTGACCCGTGCTGGCGTCAACCCTGGCTTCCTGATCGGTGGGGAAACGCCCGATCTTGGAGTGCATGCGCGATGGGGCGATCCCGCAGCGCCGCTCGTGATAGAAGCGGATGAATATGACCGCACATTTCTTGCGCTCACGCCCGATGTCGCTGTGGTCACGAATGTCGAGTGGGAACACGTGGACGTTTATTCATCGCCGGAAGAGTACGAAGCGGCGTTCCGCGCATTTGCCGGGCGCGTGGCGCATCCGGATCGCCTGATCGTGTGCGGCGACGATCCCGGCGCTCTGCGAGTCGCGGCGCGTCCCGACGTTCAACAGTATGGCATTGAAGAAGCCGTCGCGCGCAATCCTGCGTCGTGCCGCCTGGCGCTCATGGACTGGATGGCGGCGAATGTGCGCTACGACGGCGCAATGACCTCTTTCGATCTCTGGCGCTACGACCGA
>JAUQOW010000163.1 GCA_030550675.1 Chloroflexota bacterium | reverse complement strand
TGCGTCTGCCGGAGTTCGATGAGCGCCAGCGACGCATTGAGTATGGTTTGTATCGGGAGCATGAGGGAGCGCGGGAACGCATTCACAATAGCCGAACGCTGGCGCAAGCGCGGATTCAGGCAGGCACCGTGTACATCGCCAATGTTGCAGCGCCCTGGTGGCAGACGCAACCGCCTGAGACGCTGAAATCAAAACCCGTCACGGATCACCTGCCCCGACGCAGATTGCCGACCGAGCCGTCACGGACATACGCCTGTCGGCTGCAACTGGCGCCCAACTGCGTTGTCACCGTGCAGGGAGATCACCTGGAACTGAATCGCAACTACCTGTCGGACAAACTGCCATCGACGGTGGTTCTCGCGGAAAAGGCGCGCGTCTTCAGCGGGTACGACTCGCGCCTGATGCATGTCAGTCGCACCCGTCACTGCGACATCGTTCGCCAGCACGAGCAATGGTTCGTTCGCGCTTATAAGCCGACCTACGTCAACGGTCGGATTTTCGATCACGGGCAGATAGCGCCAATCCAACCGCCAGCAACAACACTTGTGCTTGGACATGGCGGATGGCCTATCACGGTTGAGTTGGTGGAAATGTAACGGCTCTCCCGACGCATCAGCGTCGTGATAGCAATATCTACCGCCGTCATTACTGCATCAGAGGAGGGTTTCTCAGTATGGCGCCAATCAGTCTCGATCCGGAACAGGCACGCGCGACCGCCTCGGCATTCGATGGGTGCAGAGGGTCGATTGAGGGTGAACTTGCTCGCATGATGAGTGCGGCCAATGAAGTCATGGCCACCTGGTCAGGTCAGAGTCGTCAGCAGTTTGAGGCGGAATGGAGTCAGTGGACTCAACGCCTGCGGAATATGATGGAAGAATTGCAGGGACTGGCGAACGGCTTGCGCCGCGAAGCCGACGAATTTGAGTCGGTGGATCGATCGTTCATCAGTTCCTGAACCATCCCTCTTATTATCCAGCGGGTCTCAAACGTGCATCCAGCGCGCTTGAGACCCGCCTTTCCAAAGGGCGCCGATTCGGACACCGCGCTTCAACAGCCTGGATATGAGCGTTCTCGATCAGTCCAACCCACAGGCAATGTCGCCGCCCGAAACCGCTGAAACCGAGTCATTCAACCGGCCGCCTCGCATCCTGCGCGCCCTGCCGACGGACGAGGTTGAAATCCCTGCGCCCCCCGCACCGCCATCATTGGCGCTGCCAGCGCGCCTTGGCTTCATCCTTATTCCGGCGGTGACTGGCGTGTTCTACCTGATCGCTCTGGTGGCGCGCGGCGGTCAGGGCGGAAGCATCTGGTTCTCGCTGCCAATCATCATTATTTCGTTCGCCAGCGTCGCTTTCGGCATCTGGAATTACATCACGCAGCGTCGCGCCCAGGAGGAAGCGCAACGGGCGCACGCCAACGCCTACGCCGAGACCCTTGAGCAGGTGCGCGCCCACCTGCGCCGCCTCGACGCCATGCAGCGCAGTGTGCGCGAAGAGAACGATCCCGATCCGCCCATATTGATGGCCATCGCTCAGGGACGCGACGCTGATGCCCTGCCTGAACCGCGTCTCTGGGAACGCCGCCCGCACGACGACGATTTTCTCAGAATCCGCATCGGGCGTGGCGATCTTCCTGCCAGCATTACGATTAAGCCGCCGCGCGCCAATCAGTTTCAGTACTCGCCGGAACTGCGGCGGGCGCTCGACCTGGCGCGAGAGTTCTCAATTGTGCACAATGTTCCGGTGACCTTGCCGCTCCGACAGTGCGGCTCGATCGGCGTTGCTGGCAGCGATGCCGCTGTCATATCATTCGTGTATGCGCTCATCTGGCAGATCGTAGTCCATCATTCGCCAGACGATGTGCGCCTGGCTGTCTTCTGGAGCGCGCGCTTCGACGCCTTCTGGTCATGGCTCCGCTGGCTTCCGCATACGCGCGCGTTTGATGAAGAGTCCTACCGTTTACTGGCGCGGTACGACGGCGATCCAGAGCACATGGTTCAGGTTATGGAGAGCCTCCAACGCGAACTGCGTCAGCGCAGCGAGTATGGCGCCGCCAACCGATCACATGTGGTCGTCATCCTCGACAGTTACCCGGCATTTGGCGCCCGATACGACCTGTTTGGCGACCTGATCGCGCGCGGACGCGATCTGAAGTTCAGCGTCCTGTGCCTGGTCAATGAAGCGCGACAGACGCCAGGCGCCTGCGGCGGCTATATCGAACTGTCGCCCCGCCCGGTATTGGCGCTTGCAGGAGTCGGCGGCGGATATCAGGCGTTCGTCCCTGATAGCGTGGCGCGCGACGACAGCGACCGCCTGGCGCGTCGGTTGGCGGCGGTGACGCAGGTTCGCCTGGAGGCTCGCCGGGAACTGCCGCGCAGCGTGCGCTTCTCGACGATCATGGACCTGGGAGAGGTGAAAGACTATAAACCGGAACGTTTCTGGCGCGATCCAGCGAATCCTTCCGATAGCTGGCATCCCGCGCCTGTCGGTATGACCGGACCCGATGTTCGTCAGGATCGCCTGCTGATCAACCTCAATGAAGGGTTCCATGGCGTGCATGGCATTGTGGCTGGCACAACCGGCTCAGGAAAGAGTGAATTTCTGCTCACGTTCCTGATGTCGCTGGCAGTGCTGCACAGCCCGGATCGCCTGAACCTGATGCTGATCGACTTCAAAGGCGGCGCGACCTTCAAAGACCTGGAGAACCTGCCGCACACCGTCGGCATGGTGACCGATCTGGAGGGGTATCAGGCAGAGCGCGCCCTGCTGGCAATCAACAGCGAGCTCGACCGCCGCAAGCAGCGCCTGCAAAACGTCGGCGTCGCCAACATCCGCGAGTACCGCCGCGCGCAGAAACGCCAACATTCGCTGGGTCCCATTCCTAACCTGATGATCGTGATCGACGAATTCGATGAGATGGTGCGTGATTACCCCGAGTTCGTCAACGAACTGATCCGGGTCGCCAAACAGGGACGCAGCCTCGGCGTCCACCTCCTGTTCGCCACCCAACAACCATCGCAGGTTAAGGAAGGATTGCTCCGCAATCTGACGTATTGGATCGCTTTGCGCGTCACCTCGCCGGAAGACAGCAAAACGATGGTTTCCATCCCCGATGCCGCGTTTCTGACAACCGAAACGCCAGGGCGCGGCTACTTCCGCGTCAATAAACAGGTGGTCGCCTTTCAATCGGCGCGCATTACGGTTCCTTATCAGCCATTCGAACAGGGCGCATCGTATGGCGAGACCGACATTACTGGTCGGCGGCGGGTCATCAATGCTCAGGACCTGAGCATTGAACGGTTTGTCGATGATGTGGTCTTCATATGTGATCGCTACCATCGCAATCCGCGCGCGTTGTCCGCCATTGTCGACGAGGCGGTGCAGCGGTACGAACAGGCGCTGCAACGTCGTGAACTGCCGCCGCCTGCATCCGATGATCGCCAGACGTTTCAGACCGTCGCGTATAACGCGCTCAAGCGCTACCTTGATGTCCATCAATCTGCCGACGCCAGCGCAACCGGCGAGGGGCGAGCGATCATTCGCGGCATCGTCACGCAGTTGCAGGGGAAGCGCGAGATTGACACCGAATTGACTCTGATTGCCCGCGCAATGGAACAGGCGCGCGGACCGCAATACGCCGCCAGGAAGTATCGTGTCTGGATGACGCCGCTGCCTGCTGATCTTCCATTGGCGACGCTGCTCGACCAGATGCCGGCAAACAGCTGGATGAAGGCGCCCATCGGCATCCTTGACTATCCGACGCGCGCCGAGCAGCGCCCATTAATCCTCGATCTGATGGGCGAACACGGCAATCTGCTGGTGGTGGGAGCGCCGCGTTCAGGCAAAACGGTGCTGTTGCGCACCCTCATCCTGGCGCTGGCGATCAATCACTCAGCAGCGGAACTGTGGGTCTACACGATTGATGCCAGCGGGCGCGGCTGCGGTCTGGCGCTTCCTCCGACATCAGATGGCGATCCGCGCGATCGCGTGTTGCCGCACCTCGCGGATACGCTCATTCCCCAGGATAGCGTGCGCATTGATCGGTTGCTCGTCGAACTTGGCGCCGCGATTGAGGAGCGACGACGGTTGCTGCGCGAGCATGGCGCCGACACCATGCGCGACTACCAACAACGCTATCAGCGTAACCCATCATTGCCGCCGCCTCCGCCCGCCATCCTCGTGGTTATCGACAATATTGCCGATCTGGTCGGCGCTCAGCCTGAAACCACCATCGAGACGCTGCTGGCGCTGATCCGCGAAGCGCGCCCCTACGGCATCATGTTCGCGGCGACGGGCGGCGCGGCGAAGGATGTCAGTCGCTGGCAGGGATTGTTTGAAACCCGGATTATTCTGCGCATCAATGATGAGAACGACTCCAGCGCGCTGCTTGGCAAGAATGTCGCCTTTCGCATTCGCGCCGATCAACCCGGGCGCGCCTTCCTGCGCACCGGCGATGGCCCGGTGGAACTGCACATTGCATTGCCGGTGCTGCGCGACGTGCAACGTCGGTCGCACAATGGGCAGGCGGACGATATGCTGTATGCCGATCTCGACCAGGAACTCGCACATGCAATCAAAATCGTTGCGCGACGCAATCGCTCGCTCCCAGACCATCAACTGCCGCATCCATTACGCTTGCTGCCGGAGCGGATCGCATTGAAGGAGTTACTGGACGAAACGCCGCCGCCAGCCTGCCCGTTCGCACGCGATAGCCTGACCCTGCGCCCGGTGTCGCTCGATCTTGAAGGCGGGATGAACCACCTGCTGATCGCTGGCGGACCGGACAGCGGCAAATCTGAAACGCTGCGCACGCTGCTCTGCGCGCTGGCGCTGCGCTCGACGCCGGAGGAAACGCAGTTCGCCCTGATCGATTATCGCCGCACGACACTCGCGATATTCGCCGATTCGCCCTTTGCCGACAAATGGATGGTCAAGACTCCCGATGATCCCGTGCCTGGCGCCTTCTCATTTGCGAACGCTAAGGGAGAGCAACGCGCTATCTCGCTGGCAGCGACGGAAGCCGAGCTGGCGGGATTGTGCGTGGCGCTCCGCGATCACTTGCAGGAACGGGTGCGTCGTGGAGTTGCTGCGCCACGCCTGGTGCTGGCAGTCAATGACCTCGACCTGATGATCGGCAAGGAGCAGGAGTATCTGGCATTGCTGGCGCCCTACGCCATACGCGGCAGCGATATCGGATTCCACGTCGTCCTGACGGCGACTGATTTTTCTTCCTGGCAGAGCAATCAACTGGTCAAAGCCATTCGTACTGAGCGTTGCGCTCTGTACCTGGGCAAACCTGCAGAAGCAGGAAATGACAACCCAAACATTGCTGGCGTCGGCGTCAAATGGACGAAAACCCTGGCAAAGGCGCAATTCCCTCCAGGTCGCGGTCTGGCGCTGCTGCGCGGGCAACAGGCGCTGGTGCAGGTGGCCTGGGCTGCGCCTGATCTGCTCGACGCGCTGCGCCATCCGCCGCAACCCGCCTCCGCTGGCGCGCCTCACGGCAGTGATGGCGTCGGGATCGCCAGCGTCTCCGATGGTGCGGCTGTGACGAGCGAATCGGCAGCGCAGGAATCCGTTGCTGAGGCAGACGACGCCCCGCCGACTGCGACATGAGCCAACTGATGCGCGCCGAACCGGCAATCGTTGTGCCAGGAGCAGGCGGTTCCGGAGTCCCCGCAATGCCAGAGCACATGCGCACAACCCGGATGCTTAACAAGCAGCAGGTATAAGCCCGGAGGCAGGTATGACAGAACACGAACTGTGGCGTTATCTCGAACAGTATGCGCAGATGAGCGATGCCTGGTGGTACTCCGTTGCCGTACTGCCAGCGACGATCATCTCAGCCTGCGCTTACTTCCTGATGTGGCTGGCGCTGCGCCGAACCCGCCAGCTGCCGAAGATGTTTCTCTGGCTCTGCGTCGCCAGTATGCCGACTGTGCTGGTGCTGCCGTCGTTTTACGTCAGCACCAACCTGGCCGATGCGCTGGCGCGCGTCGGGTTCACCATGCCAGCAAACGAGCAGCAGATCAGCCGCGCTGTTGCGCTTCAGATCGGCGCGTATCTCAGCCAGATCGCCACGCTTGGCATTGTGGGCGCATCACTGGCATTCGTCATCCTCATTGCCGCCATTCTGGTCGGCGGATACGCGCCGCCGCAGGTGATACAGACGATCCAGTCCATCTCGCAAAGTTTCTCAAAAGCAATGACCAACGCCCTCGGATCGCGGCGCGTGGCGCGCGTCGCCAATTCAAAGTACGGCATTATCACCGTCGCACGCGGCGGCGCGCAGCAAGGAGCGAAGTTCGGCGTTCTCCCTGGCGCAGTGATTGGCAAAGTCGAAGCGCATATTGTGATTACCGATCCGGTTGTATCTCGCAAACACGCACGCCTTGACATTCAGAACGACACTGTCTTCCTGATCGACCTGGGCAGCACCAACGGCACATTCGTTCGGCGGAGCGGGCGCGACGTAGAACTGAACGGCGATCCATTCGAACTGCGCCACGGGGATCACATCTATCTCGGTCCCCCGACTGAGCCGGAGTCGGTGGAACTGATCTATGAGCGTTTGCCAGCAGGAGGTCAGTCATGAAGCGTCTGCACATACTGAGCATCATCCTTTTCATGGCGGCTCTCCTGGCGCCATCAGCGTCCGCGCAGTCTGCGGGGTGTCGCGGGTTGGAGGTGCACGCTGCACAGGTGAGGTTTCCTGAGATCACGATTCAGTTCAGCGTCTGCGATGCCGCAGGCAACCGCATTGCCGGGATTGATCGGAGCGCCATACGTCTGACCGAGGATGGGCGTCCGGTCGCCGATTTTGAACTGGAAACCATCGTCGCCGATGGACAAACGCCAGTCCAAAGCGTTCTTCTGAGTAATAACAACCCATTTGTGCTCACCGCCACAGGCGCAAGCATCGGCATTGTATTCGACGCAACGCAACTGCTTAACGGGAGCGGCGCAAGGACGCGCGACAGCATTGGCGAGGGACGCGCCGCTATCGAAGCGTTCCTGCTTGAAGAAGGCGATCCGCCGCCGGTGCGCACACGCTCGCCGGGCAATATGGAACGGGTTGGGCTGTTTATCCCCGCCGATCAGCCAGATCAGTCGCTGCGACCAGAGACGTTGCCGGATTTCACCCAGGATCGCTATGCCGTCATCAACACCCTGCGGCAGAGCCTGCCAATTCGCAAGGGAAAAACCAGTCTGAACGCCGCCATCCAGGCGGCGATCGAAGCGACGGCGCGCGATGCACAGCAGCGCGGCGCCGAAGCAGCAGTTCTGGTGGTAAGCGATGGCGGCGACGCGCTGACCGGCGAAACATTCAACGCGCTGATTGCGCAGGCGCAGCAGCGGAAAGTGCGGATTGTCGCGTTCGGTGTCGGCACGGATCGGGCGTTGCAGAACAATGGGTTTCGGCTGAAACAACTCGCCGACGCAACCGGCGGCATCTACCTTGAACGACCGAGCGCCAGCGAGGCAGGGAACGCTTTTTTGCGCATCAGCGAGCCGCGACCGGCTGCGCTTTACTCGGTGCGCTACGCAACGCGGATTATCGACGACGGGAAACAACACTCCCTGGTGCTTGAAGTGACTGCGCCAGACCGTGTGTTGAGCCACCCGATCCCGCTCACGTTAAGCAGCGTCGATAGCGGCATACGGCTGACGCCGCTCGGAGATGCGCTCCTGCGGCAATATTTTGCATTTGCCGTACCGATTGCCCTGCTCCTTTCACTGTTTCTCACGCTGATCAGCGGTGCGCTCTTCTGGTTCAGCACATCCTCCTCCGGCTTGAAAGGAAAGACGAAACACTGAGGTGTCATCGTGCCCGAACTTCAGGTTCCATCACAACTTGGCAGATTCGAAGTGCTGGAACAGATCGGCGTCGGTCTGACCGGCGAGGTCTATAAAGCGCGCGATCGCGACGGGACGATGGTTGCGCTCAAAGTGCTGGCGCGCGCCAGGCGCAATGATCCGACCGTCTTCGGCTATTTCACCAACGAACAGTTGCTGTTGCGCGAAATCGCGCGTCACCGGCGCCACCCGCACATCGTCGAGTACATCGCCAGCAACCTCAACCAGCCGCCATACTACCTGGCGACGCGACTGGTCGTCGGAGCGCGCGGACTAGACGCCATCATCGGCGATCGTGCGCTGCTGGCAGCAGGCAAACCACAACCAGCCGTCTTCGTGATGCGCGTCATCTCGCAGGTCGCCAGCGCGCTCGATTATCTGCACGTCGGACATCCAACATACAGCCCAATCGTGCATCGTGATGTCAAGCCATCGAACATTCTCATCGACGCCGACGGCAACGCCGTGCTGATCGATTTCAGCATCGCCCGTCATCCGCACTATGCCCTGACGGATGAAAAGAATCTCGGTACGCCTGGCTATATGGCGCCGGAACAGTACACCAGTGAAGAAGTTCCGGCATCGGATCAGTTTGCGCTGGCGCTCGTTACGCTCCACATGCTCACCGGACGCCGTCCGCTGCCGGATCGCGCAACGTCGTCATTCAAACAGATCGAACGCTGGCGCGATACGCGCTATGAAGATATTACGCAAATGTTGGGTCATCGCATCCACACTGCCGATGTGCTGATCCGCGCTCTGGCATACGATCCGGCGCATCGCTATGAAAGCTGCGAAGCGTTTGCCGACCGGCTGCGCCGCGCGCTGGCACAGGACGGGGAAGACGTGCACGAACCGGTGTACCATCCGCTCCCGGCGCCGCCGCAATCCCAGCAACCTGCCCATCCTTCAATCCCGTTCGCCTGGATTGGCATTGGCGCCGTAGCGCTGATTGCGCTCATCGTCCTGATTCTGGCGGCCACTACGTCTTCAGCCGGATTGCAACCGGCGCTCTCTGCACCTGCTGGAATCCAGGAATCACGCCTGGCGCCAGCCGCTCTTTCGCCTACAGAACCGGCGCCTGTGCAACCGCCAGACACCCCGATGCCGGTTGTGACGGCGCAGAGCACACTGGCGCCCCTTGCGGCAGCGATGACTGTCACTATCGTGCAACGCGAGCCGCTGCGCGCCCGCCCTTCGACCGACAGCATGATCCTGGCGTGGATGCCGGAGGGCGCCCGCGTTGAGCGTACCGGCAATGAACAGGCGACAGGCGCGCTGGTGTGGTATGAAGTGCGGTTCAATAATCAGATCGGTTGGTGTCGCAGCATCTATTGCCAGCCATAACTCGGGAGAGTTGCATGGGCACAAGCACCGCCAGTTTCGATATTGATGCACGCACGGATCGCGGTCGTCAGCGTCCCAACAACCAGGACAGCATCGGTCGCGCCGATCAATGGACGGATCACGGTCGGGCGGTTGACCGTGCGTTGCGTGAACAATACGGGCGACTCTACATCGTCGCCGATGGGGTTGGCGGCAACGCCGACGGCGCGGACGCCAGCCGCATGGTGGTTGATGAGGTGATGCGGGCGTTCTATTTCGACGAGTCCGGCACGCTCCCCGCAGAGCCGGTTGAGCGTCTGCGCGCCGCCATCGAACGCGCCAGCAGTCTGGTGCACGCCGAAGCGCAACGCCGCCGCAATAACATGGCGTCCACCATTGTTGCGGCGTTGATCCACAACGATACGCTGACCATCGCCAATGTCGGCGACAGCCCGGCATTTCTGTGCCGCAACGGACAGTCGCCCAGGCTCCTGACCAAAGCGCACGTTCGCCGGGAAGCGGATGGCGGCACGGCGTTGGCGCAGGCGATGGGCGATCCGCAGGTCTATCCGGCGCTTTTCTCTACGCCATTGCACGAGGGCGACACCGTGGTGCTCTGTTCCGACGGACTGACCGATCTGGTGCAGCCCGCAGAAATCGCCGAGATGATCGCCAGCAAACCCGCGAGCGATGCCACACGCGCCCTGATCGCACTGGCGAACCGTCGCGGCGGACACGATAATATCAGCGCGATTGTGGTGCGAAATAGCCCGCCGCCCGTTGCGGTTGCGTCAGCGCATTCGGGTAAACAGCGCATGTTGCTGGCAGGTGTGTCGGTTGCGGCGCTGCTTGCGGCGTTTGTCATTGCGCTCATCGCGCTTAACCCTTTGACCGTCGGCAATGGCGGGTCGGCGCAACCGGCAGCGGCGCCTCACATCACGATCAACGCCGGCAGTAACACCAACCCTGCCGAACTTGCATTGCAACCGACGGTGACGCTTGGCGCACGACCGACTGACACTGATACGCCGACGTCTGCACCAACCCGCCTGCCCCGTCCAACTGCGCGCCCAACGCTCGCCAGCGGCACACCCGTCACTCCTGTCACAACTGGCGCCACGGAGAGCGGTCACGCCGACCAGTCGCCGACCCCCGCGCCTGACGTGAAGATGCCTGACGTCATCGGCAAATCGCGTAGCGAAGCGGAAAAGATCATCAAGGCGCTTGCCGGAGCGACGCTTATTATTGAAGAAGTTTCCGACGATAGCGCGACTCAGGTTGGACACGTCATTGCAACTGAGCCGCTGCCGGGCGCATCGATTGATCTGAACATTCCTATCAAGATCAAGATCAAGAAACAGCCGTCGCCTGCACCGCCAGCGCCTGCACCACCAGCACACGATCCGCCAGCGTCGGACAACCCGCCGCCTGCGCCGCCAGCAACGCCGACGCCGCAAATGTCGTCAGCGCCCGCACCCACCCAGGCGCCGCCTGCGCCCACCCAGGCGCCGCCTGCGCCCACCCAGGCGCCGCCTGCGCCCACCCAGGCGCCGCCTGCGCCCACCCAGGCGCCGCCTGCGCCGACA
>JAUQOW010000162.1 GCA_030550675.1 Chloroflexota bacterium | reverse complement strand
GCGCAGCAGCCCTGTGCCGTCCGCGCGCTTTGTTGTTTCCTGGAAGGATTCCGCATCATGGCTGAGTTCGTCAGACTCGCAACTATTCACGATCTGCCCGACGGCGGCATGCGCGCCGTCGAGTACAATGGTCGGCGCATCGCTCTGTTTCGCGTTGGTGAGAACGTCTATGCCACCGACGACATCTGTTCGCACGACTATGCGGAACTGACCGAAGGGTTCTTTGATCCCGACGACTGCGCCGTTGAGTGCCCGTTGCACGGCTCACGCTTCGATGTGCGCACCGGGCGCCCGCTGACCCTCCCGGCAGTCATGCCTATCGAGGTCTTCGAGGTGCAACGGCAGGGGGATGAGGTGCTCGTGCGGGTTGGCTAAATGGCTGGCGTGAGCGCGATCTGGCATATAGGTGCGCGGATTCCGCGAATACGACTGATGTGTGCGGATTGGTGAGTGTTGGAAAACAATCAATCCGTATGAATTCGCCTCGCTCTGCGAGCATTCGAGCGCTGGCATGCCCTCGCGTCAGTGGAGCGCTGTTCTGAGGCGACCGCTCTCCGCTCTGTTACTTGACTCTTCATCCGTCCACACGTACAATATAGTTGAATAAATTGAGCGGTCTACTTCAGAATAGAACAGGGGAGGTCCCGATGAGTGGCTACGCTCACCCCGAGGCGCTGGTTGATACTGCCTGGGTCGCCGATCACCTGAACGACCCGAAGGTGCGGATTGTTGAGTGCGACGAAGACATTCTGCTCTACGATCAGGGGCACATTCCCGGCGCGGTCAAGATCGATTGGGTCGGCGAACTCAACGATCCGATCATCCGCGATTACCTGGATCGCGAACGGTTCGAGAAGTTGATGATCTCGAAGGGGATCAGCAACGATACGACGGTCGTTTTCTACGGCGATAAGCACAACTGGTGGGCAACCTATGCGCTATGGGTGTTCAAGTTGTTTGGTCACCCCGACGCGCGGATTATGAATGGCGGTCGCGCCAAGTGGATCGCCGAGGGGCGACCGCTGACGCGCGAGGTTCCTTCCTACCCGCCGGGCGAGTACCACGCGCCTGAGCGCAACGATGCCGCCATTCGCGCGTTCCGCGACCAGGTGCTGGCGCATATCCGCCAGCCCGGCACGGCGCTGGTCGATGTGCGCAGTCCGCAGGAATACACCGGCGAGCGCCTGCACATGCCGGAGTATCCGCAGGAAGGCGCGCTGCGCGGCGGTCATATTCCCACAGCGGTCAACATCCCATGGGCGAGCGCCGTTCGGGAGGACAGCACCTTCAAGAGCGCCGATGAACTGCGCGAGCTGTATGCCAGCAAGGGCATTACGCCAGATAAGGATATCATCGCCTACTGCCGCATTGGCGAGCGGTCCAGCCATACGTGGTTCGTGCTGACGTATCTGCTCGGCTATCCGAAGGTGCGCAATTACGACGGCAGTTGGACCGAGTGGGGCAATGCGGTCGGTCTGCCAATTGAGAAATAACCTGTATGTCTGCGTCTGACATTCCAATCGGTCTGCCGCCGCGTCTCCGCGCAATTGTCGAGGAGTTCTGCGCGGCGGACCGGGCGGAAAAACTGGAATTGCTGCTCGAATACTCCGACCGCCTGCCGCCATTGCCGGAGGAGTGGCGAAACAATCGCGCCGCTATGGAGCAGGTGCACGAGTGCGCCACGCCGGTCTATGCGGCGGCGGAGGCGCACGATGGACGCCTGACATTCCATATTGACGTTCCCGAAGAATCGCCGACAGTGCGCGGGTATGCTGCGCTTTTGCGCGAAGGGCTGGAAGGCGCGACGCCAGAGATGGTGCTCGCCATCCCAGGTGATTTCTTCTACGCGATGGGATTGCAGCAGGTGCTCTCGCCGCAGCGTCTGAATGGCATCAGTTACCTGCTCGCGTATCTGAAGCGACTCGCCGCGCGTGAGCTGGCAAAGCAGGGGAAAACAACGTGAGCCGTCCAGCGCTTGAAGAACTCATCGACCGCCGCAGCACGCTGGTCGAACTGGTCGGAAATACGCCGCTCCTGCGCCTTTCCCGCGTCGACCCGGATCTGCCGCCTGAAGTGGCGGTGTACGCTAAGGCGGAATGGTACAACCCTGGCGGTTCGGTGAAGGATCGCCCGGCGCTGTGGATGATCCGCGACGGTGAACGGCGCGGTTTGCTGCGCCCCGGCGTGCGCATTGCCGATGCCACGAGCGGCAACACCGGCATTGCCTATGCCACGCTTGGCGCGGCGCTCGGCTACCAGGTAACGCTGGCGCTGCCCGCCAATGCCAGCCCGGAGCGGTTGCGCATCCTCCGCTCTCTTGGCGCCGAACTCGTGCTCACCGATCCGCTTGAGGGCATGGATGCGGCGATCCGCAGGATTCGCGCGCTGGTGCAGGAACACCCGGAACGCTACTTCTACCCGGATCAGTACAACAATCCTGCCAACCCGCGCGCCCACGAAGAGAGCACCGGTCCTGAAATCTGGGCGCAGACCGGCGGGCAGGTGACGCACTTCGTGGCGGCGCTGGGCACCAGTGGCACATTCATGGGAACGGGGCGCTTCCTGCGCACGCAGAACCCGGATGTGCGCCTGTTCGCCGTCCAGCCCGACGGACCCTACCACGCGCTTGAGGGCGTCAAGCATATGGCGACGACGGCGCTGGTTCCGGGCATCTATGATCCGACGCTCCCCGACGCGATCCTTGAGGTCCGCAGCGAGGACGCCTTCGCAATGGCGCGGCATCTGGCGCGCACAGAAGGGTTGATGGTCGGCATCTCCGCCGCCGCCAACGTCGTCGCGGCGCTGCGCGTCGCCCGCGAGCTGCGCCGGGGGGTCGTGGTGACCATCCTGTGCGACGGCGCCGCCAAGTACCTCAGCGATCGCTTCTGGGACGACGGCGACGGACGGGATGGGGAGGGGATTTGAGCGTTGAAGGTTGAAGCCCGACCTTTGAGGTCTCAGGGATGACTCCTGCGCCCGCTAGCACGTCGTTCTGGCGCAGATGAACCATGAAAAGCGCACGTTAATCGACCTCAAAGGTCTTTATCATAACAGGAAATGTCCGGATGACGATCGCGCTTCCTGACCGTGTTCGTGTCGCCATCGCGCAGCATGCCGAAGAAACCTATCCCGATGAGTGCGTCGGGTTGCTCCTGGGGCGGATCGACGGGGCGCGCACGACAGTGGAGGAGATCTTCCCCGCCCCCAACCGCTGGACGGCGGAGGTGGGGCTGACGCCAGCCGACGCGGAACATTCCCTGCGCGACCGCTTCTACCTCGACCCGCGCGACTACCTGCGCGCTGAACGCGCAGCGCGCGAACGCGGTCTTGATGTGGTCGGGTGCTACCATTCGCATCCCGACCACCCGGCAGTCCCGTCGCCGCGCGACCTGACCGGTGCACAGGGGATTGGCGGCGGTTCGCGGTTCGCGTTCCTCATTCAGAGCGTGCGCGAAGGGCGCGCCGCTGAATTGACCGCCTGGACGCTGGACGATGACAGCGCGCGCTTCGTGGCGGAAACATTGGTCGGTGTTGCAGGTGAGGCGAGGCGCGAGGCGTAAAGCAAGAGATTGCCCGTAGCGGCGTTGCACTGCAACGCCGCCACGGTGCAGGTAGGGGCATCGCGGGGCGATGCCCGCGCGATGGGATGGTCGAACGTCAGTGGCGCGATGCCGGCGCGCCGCAGGCGCGCCCGTCACGGCAACGGGCAGGGGCATCGCGGGGCGATGCCCGCGCGATGGGGATGGTCGAACGTCAAACGTTTTTGTCGCACAAAGGCGCCAGGGTTGCGGGTTTGCGGGTGGGAAGGTGAAGCAAGGCGCGAGGCAAGAGGTGAGAGACGAGAGGGGGCACAGGCGGAAAGGGTGCAGGTTGAAGGCGTGAAGGTTGAAGGTGCAAGGTGAAACCCCACTGCCCACCCCCTGCTCCCTACTCCCGAATCCCTGACCTGTTCCTGGTTCTCAGTTCTCAGTTCTCAGTTCTCAGTTCTCAGTTCTCGGTTCTTCAAGAGGTCACATCATGGCAGTTACTGTAACGATTCCAACCGCACTGCGCCAGTACGCTGGCGGGAACGCCAGTGTCACGCTGGCGCCCGGTTCTGTGGGGCAGATTCTGGCGGCGTTGACCGAACAATACCCGCAGCTTGGCAAACATCTGTACAACGAGCAGGGCGCGCTGCGCAGCTTCGTCAACATTTACGTCGGCGACGAGGATATTCGTCACCTCCAGGGGATCGAAACCCCGGTTCCCGACGGCGAAACGGTCAGCATCATCCCGGCAATCGCAGGCGGCGTCCGGTTATAAGCATGCGTGTTGTGGAGCGGAGTGATGGTTCTACCTTCTCTGTCGAATGAAGAAATCCGCCGGTATTCGCGGCATCTGATCCTGCCTGAGTTTGGGATGGAAGGGCAGCGCAAACTCAAGCAGGGCAGCGTGCTCCTGATCGGGACCGGCGGGCTTGGGTCGCCGCTGGCGCTGTACCTCGCCGCTGCTGGCGTGGGGCACATTGGCCTGGTTGATTTCGACATCGTCGACGAAAGCAACCTGCAGCGCCAGATCATTCATGGCACGTCCACCCTGGGCATTCGCAAAACCGAGTCGGCGAAGATGCGGCTGCGCGATCTCAATCCACACATCGACATCGCCACCTACGAGACGCAGATCACGTCCGAGAACGCCTTCGACCTGATGCGCCCCTACGATGTGATCGTCGATGGCACCGATAACTTCCCGACCCGCTACCTGACGAATGACGCCAGCGTGATGCTTGGCAAACCCAATGTCTACGGTTCCATCTTTCGCTTCGAGGGGCAGGCGACGGTCTTCTCGCCGAAGCACGGCGGACCCTGCTATCGCTGCCTCTACCCCGAACCGCCGCCGCCGGGTCTGGTGCCGAGCTGCGCTGAAGGCGGCGTGCTCGGCGTGCTGCCCGGTGTGATCGGAACGATCCAGGCGACCGAGGCGATCAAACTGCTCACCGGCATCGGCGAGCCGCTGGTTGGTCGGTTGCTGCTCTACGATGCCCTGGCGATGCGCTTCCGCGAACTGAAGCTGCGCCGCAACCCCGATTGCCCGGTGTGCGGCGACCATCCGACCGTCACGGAACTGATCGATTACCAGCAGTTCTGCGGCATTTCACCTGAAGAAGCGCACCGCGACTCAACCATCGAAATCACGCCGATCGAAGTCGCTGAATGGTTGCGGAGCGACCATCCGCCTTTCCTGCTTGACGTGCGCGAAGCGAACGAATGGGAGATCTGCCATCTGCCAGGCGCCGTCCGCATTTCAGTCAATGAACTCGCTGAACGGATGAACGAACTCGACAGCGCCGTTGAAATGGTCGTCTATTGTCGCAGCGGCGTGCGCAGCGCCCGCGCCGTCGACCTGCTGCGTCAGGCGGGGTTCCGCAAGGTGAAGAACATGGCGGGCGGCATCCTGCGCTGGTCGGACGAGGTGGATCCGAGCGTGCCAAAGTACTGAGGTTGGCATCCTGCCGCGCTGATGCTATAATGTCGCCTCGTGATCGGAATCTGGAAAGTGGGAAGCAAACGTGGAAATAGCGCTCTACACGGCTCTTATCATCGTCAGCGCGGCATTGACCTTCCTCGTCGTCGTGCAGGGACGCACGGCGGGGCTGCAACAGCGCGATACGATCTATCGCACGAAGCGCGGCATCGAAAAGACGATGCATCAGGCAACGATCGCGCTGGCGGTTGTGTTTCTGCTGCTGGCGCTGATCGCCAGCCTGCCGATCTGGTGACGCTGATGCTGCCAGGCCACGCGGCGCTGGTTGCGACAGGCTCAGCCAGCGCTGATCGCCAGCCTGCCGATCTGGTGACGCTGATGGTTCACCTCAGACGATCGCTCCTCACGATTGCGGCTGCGCTCCTCATTCAGGGCGCGCACGGTCGCGCTTCTCGCTGAGTCTATGGCACGCCGCATTCGCTGGCAAATCCTGATAGCCTCGATCAGCTCGCTCACAGTGCTGCTCCTTATGAGTTACCTGGCGCTGACCCGCGCATCGGTCGCGCGTCCGGTGGCAGGCGGCGATTACGTTGAAGGGGTCGTCGGCGCGCCGCTGCATCTCAATCCGCTGCTCGTCGATCCCGCCGCCGATCCGGTCGCTGCCGATCTGCAGCGCCTGATCTTCGAAGGCTTGACGCGCCCAGGTCCTGATGGGCTGCCCATGCCAGCGCTCGCTGAGTCCTGGACGGTCGATGACAGCGGAACGGTCTACACCTTCACGCTGCGCAGCGGCGTCACCTGGCACGACGGCGCGCCGGTGACGGTCGATGATGTGCTGTTCACCTTCCGCGCAGTGCAGGGTCCGGCATTCGCTGGCGACCGGAATATCGCCGCGTTCTGGCGCACGGTTCTGGTGGATCGCGCTGGAGAACGCAGCGTCAGTTTTCGCCTGGAAACTCCATTTGCGCCATTTTTGCGGTTGACCGGCTTCCCGATCCTGCCCGCGCATTTGCTACGCGATGTTCCGCCGGAACAATGGGAATCCACCGCTTTCAATCGCAAGCCGATTGGCGCTGGTCCGTATCGGTTGATTGAACTGGACGATCAGCGCGCTCTTTTGAGGTCCAATCCGTCCTACTTCGGGTCGCCGCCGTTCATCGAAACGATAGAACTGCGCTTCTTCCGCACTGAGCAGGATGCGCTCGCAGCCCTGGCGCGCGGTGAGATTCAGGGGCTGGCGTTTCTCAGCACGGGCGCGCTGGCAGACATGAACCTGCCGCGCAGCGTGGTGCGCCGCCAGGCGTTTCTTGATGCCTGCACGGTCCTGACCTTCAACCTGCGCGATGGTCCGCTCACCGAGCCTGGCGTGCGCCGTGCGCTGGCGACAGCGCTCGATAAAGACGCCCTGATTGCCGGGGTGTTGAACGGTCAGGTCGTGCGACTCGACACGCCGATCCTGCACGGGTGGTGGGCTGAGTCGCCGGATGTGCAGTGGTATGAACCAGACCCTGAACGGGCGGCGTCTGCGCTTGAGGCGCTGGGGTACGTTCCAGGCGCCGATGGCGTTCGCGTGCGCGACGGTCAACCGCTCGTCTTCAACCTTCTTACTGACAGTTCACCCAAACGACGCGCCGTAGCGGAAGAGATCGCCCGTCAGTGGAGCGCTATCGGCGTGCGCATCGTGATCGAGCAGGTCGAACCCGGCGATCTTCAGCGCCGTCTGGAGACCCACAATTTCACGATGGCGCTGCACGGCTGGCAGCGGCTCGGCGCCGACCCTGACGTCTTTGAACTCTGGCATTCAAGTCAGGCGGATCGTGGACGGAATTATGCGGGGCTCGCCGACGCCGACATTGATGAACTGCTCTACACTGCGCGCACGATCTACGACATCGCCGACCGCGCCGCGCTCTACGGCGAATTCCAGCAACGCTGGGTCGATCTCGCGCCGGGAATTATCCTATACCAGCCATTTCTCATTCACGCCACCGTCGCCGATCTCGGCAACACTAGCGCCACAGCGCCTGACGAAGCCATCGCGCCGCGCCTGATCTTTGGGCGTGAAGGACGTTTCGCCGACGTCAACCGCTGGTATCTGCGCAGTGACCGCGAGATACGCGGCGATTTGCGGTGAGCCAGGGTTGAAGGTTGAAGGTTGGAAAGTTGCAGGTGAGGATGCACCCGACCCTTGAGGTCTTCGCCGTTAATCGATTGCTGCAATGGAACCCCATCGGCGGAGTAGTTCTGGCTCTCTATCTACACATATGCCGACCTCAAGGGTCTTGGCGTTGGACATGGGAAGGTGAAAGACGTATTCGACTTTTGAGGTCTCAAGTATGACCATCGACCTCCTCGTATCTCCTGCCTGGCTTGCAGAGCGTCTGAACGACCCGGATATTCGCATTGCTGATCTGCGCTGGCATCTGCTGGAGCCGGGGCGCGGACGCACAGAGTATCTGGAAGCGCATATCCCCGGCGCGGTGTATCTTGACATTGACACTGATCTCTCTGCTCCGCCGTTCCAGGGACCAGGACGCCATCCTATCCCCTCGCCGGAGGCGTTCGCCGCAGTCGCCTCACGCGCCGGGATCGGTCCCGCCACGCACGTCATCGCTTATGACAGCGTCGGCGGCGCATACGCGGCGCGCCTCTGGTGGCTGCTGCGTTACTTCGGACATGAGCGCGTATCGCTCCTCGACGGCGGCTGGCCCGCATGGGTCGCCGCCGGTCTTCCGGTCGAAGCAGGCGAAGCGACGCCGCTGCCAGCCGTCTTCGTCCCGCGCCCGAACCGGACGATGGTGGTGGATGCCGAGACGGTCGATGCGTTGCGCCGCGATCCGCGCGTGCTGATCCTCGATGTGCGCGCTGCGGAGCGCTACCAGGGGATCGCCGAACCGCTCGACCCGCGCGCGGGTCATATTCCGGGGGCGGTTTCTGCGCCGTACACCGACAACGTTGACGCCGATGGAAGGATGCTTCCGGCTGAGGCGCTGCGGGCGCGCTACGCGGCGCTTGGCGCCGATCGCGCCGAAACCATCGTCTGCTACTGCGGCTCCGGCGTGACCGCCGCGCACGCCATCCTGGCGCTCGAACGCGCTGGCTGGAAGAACGCGCTCCTCTACGAAGGCTCCTGGAGCGACTGGTCGCGCGATCCATCGCGCCCCGCCGCCACCGGACCGGAACCCGGAGGGGTTGAAGGTTGAACGTGGGAAAGTAGGGGCAAGCGGACCGCTTGCCCGCGCCTGTCTGGACGAATGAAACCGTCACCGCCAGCTGTCTCCCCGTCTTCCGGCTTGTCGCCCCGTACAGCGCCTGCCCATGGGCAGACAGGAAACGCGCACGGTGACGGTCATCGCAGGGAGGCCGGGGGTGCAGGCATGACATTGTTGGACAGCATGCTGACGCGGTGGGCGCGTGAATCTGGCAGACCTGCGCCGCCGAGCCGCGTGTTCACCGAGCTGCGGGCTAAAGCCCTCGCTCAGGTCAGGTAAGCCCCTGCGGGGCTGCCATAGGCTCAATCGCCATCCCCTGCGCGCGGAAGATGACGCGATCTTGTCCGTCATTGCGCTTTTGCTCAGGGGGTTGAAGCGACGTCCGGCGCGCGCACCAGCCCCGAAGGGGCTTTCATGTCCTCAGCAAGGGCTTTAGCCCGCTCCTGCGGGGACAGCCGGTGAATGTGCGCGGTGACGGTCACTTTGGGAAGCCCGGTTCCTGGTTCTAGGTTCTCAGTTCTCAGGTTCCGGTTCTATGGTATAATATCTCGCAAAGGCTGTGACGGAGACGAGTAGGCGACAGGGAACCGGTCAGCGAGCGCGCGGGTGGTGTGAGGCGCGTCTGTGTTCGGTCGCTGAAGATCACTCCTGAGCCGAGGGGCGAACGCGCATGTGTGCGCCAGTAGTCTGCTCCGGTCGCGCCGACCGTTATCCCGGCGGGGGCGTGATAGCGTCTCAATGAGCGCAGTCGATGATCCGTCGGCTGAATCAGGGTGGTACCGCGGGGTTTCCATGCCTCGTCCCTGTGGAGGGACGGGGATTTTTTGTTGGCAGGGAGGTTGTGCATGGCGTTTCAGCCTGTTGATACCAGGGTCAGCTTTCCGCAACTCGAGGAACAGATCCTCGACCTGTGGCAGCGCAAGCAGATCGTCGAACGCAGCCTGGAATCCGGCGACAAGCCGTTCGTTTTCTACGAAGGTCCGCCGACGGCGAACGGTCGTCCGGGGATTCACCACGCCATCTCGCGCATCTTCAAGGACGTCATCTGCCGCTACCGCGCGATGCAGGGCTACAAGATCATCGGGCGGCGCGAAGGGTGGGATACCCACGGTCTGCCGGTAGAGATCGAGGTCGAAAAGAAACTCGGCTTCAGCGGCAAGCCCGACATCGAGAAGTATGGCGTGGCGGAGTTCAACGCGCAGTGCCGCCAGAGCGTCTGGGAGTACATCCAGGACTGGCGTCAGTTTACCCGTCGCATCGCCTACTGGGTGAGCGAGGACGCCTACATCACCTACGAAAACGACTACATCGAGTCGCTCTGGTGGATCTTCCGCCAGTTGTGGGATCGCGGGCTGCTCTTCCGCGATTACAAGGTTTCGATGCACTGCCCGCGCTGCGGCACGTCCCTTTCGGATCACGAGGTGTCGCTCGGCTTCAAGGACGATGTGGACGACCCGAGCGTGTGGGTGAAGTTCCGCGTGCGCGAAACGCACCACGAGGCGCTGCGCGGCGCGTCGTTCCTGGCATGGACGACAACCCCCTGGACGTTGCCTGCGAATGTGGCATTGGCGGTGAAACCCGACGCAACGTATGTCGTGGCGTCGCGCGATGGCGAGCGGTTGGTGCTGGCGGAGGCGCTGGTGCACACTGTCCTCGGCGATGGCGTGACCATCGAGCACACGTTCCAGGGCGCCGATTTGGTCGGCGTGCGCTACGAGAATCTGTTCGACGGCGTCCCTGCGCCGGGCGATACGGTGGACTGGTCGCGCGCCTACACCGTCGTCGCCGATGATTTCGTCTCGCTGGAGGATGGCACCGGGATCGTGCATATCGCGCCTGCCTACGGCGACCTTGAGATCGGCAGGAAGTACGGTCTGCCGACGCTCTTCTCAGTTGATCTCGCGGGCAATGTGCTGCCGGAGTTCGCCTCGCTCGGCTTCGCCGGCAAGTTCTTCAAACAGGCGGACCCGGACATCACGCGCAACCTGAAGGCGCGCGGCTTGCTGCTGAAGAGCGGGCGCGTCAAGCACTCGTACCCCTTCTGCTGGCGCTGCGATACGCCGCTGCTCTATTACGCCAAACGCTCGTGGTACATCCGCAC
>JAUQOW010000437.1 GCA_030550675.1 Chloroflexota bacterium | reverse complement strand
CGTCGCTGGCGCATGCGTGGCGGGGACTGGCGGCGCTGACACTGGCGCGCGGGGCGCATGGCGAAGCAATCGACCATTGTCGGCGTGCGCTGGCGATTGATCCGCGCGACGAGCGTGCATGGCTGATGCTGGCAGGTGCCGGCCTGCGCGCCCGACGTCACACTGAGGCGCGCGTAGCGGCGGAGCGGGTTGCCGCTTTGCGCGGCGCTGGCGTGAGCGCCGACGATATCCTGTCAAAGATTGCAATCTGACAGTTGCAAAAACAATAACCTGTGCTATACTCGATAACGGCAGTGGCGTTCGCTTGTCGCTGCTCCCGGTAATCTCCGCACATGTCGTTGCCGGGTCGCGCCTCGCAATGACGCACGGCGACCGCCTGAAGCTTTTCACGCAGAGCAGCGTATACGGATGCGAGAAACCCTTTATCGATGCGCAGCGCACTGCGGCGCTAGCAGCATCTGGGGGGCGATCGCGTGTTGTCGGCATGTCGGTCTATCGTTCGATCGTGTCAACAATGAGGAGGAACCGACGATGATGGTTCAGGGCGTCTCAATCGGCGAAATGCTCAACCAGAGCATCCAGGTGCTGACGAAGCCGAGCGTCGAAACGTTCGAGCGCTTCGAGCGGCACGGCGGACAGCGCGAGGCGACGATCTATATCATGCTGGCGTCTGCGATCAGTGCAGCGGTTTCGCTTATTTTTGGCCTGCTGAATGGCGTGGTCGCGGCGCTGATCTTCGGAGCTTTGGGTTTTATTCTTCCGGTTGTAAGTTTTTACCTGTTCGTCTTTCTGGTCTATTTCATCGGGCAGCAGCAGGGCGGCACCGGCACGCAGGACGAGGTGTTCTACACCATGGCGCTGTTCGTCGCGCCGATTCAGGCGGTGAGCGGTGCGATAAGCGCAATTCCCATCATCGGCTGTCTAGCGGCGCCGTTGACGTTTATGCTAGGTCTCTACCAGATTTACCTGGGGTACCTGGGCGTGCGTTCCAGCATGAATCTGGCGCAGACTCCTGCGATTATCACGCTGGTGCTGGCATTCATCGCGCAGTTCATTATCGGCGCTATCATTGGCGCGGTGTTCGCAGCTATCGCCGCCGCTTTGGGAGTAGCGGTCGGCGGATTCGAATTTGGCCAGTAACAATCCTGACTCTTTCTAACGGCGAAAGGAGCGTCTGAGGCGCTCCTTTTTGCTTGCTCCGGTTGCATCCATCGGGTGTGGATGGGACGTATACGCGATAAAGCAAGGGTGAGAAAAGATAAACATTCCTTATTCGCTGACCCATTCGTTCATTCGTTGACGCATTCGCTCATTCGTTGACCTATTCGCTCATTCTCTATGTCCTGGCATATTCCTGCACATGACGGCGAGCCGCTCATTATCCTCGATCGCGTGTCGAAGAGCTATGAGGAAGCCGGACGTGAGCGCGTTGTGCTGCATGACGTCAGCGCTTCGTTCGCGCGCGGCGAATTCGTGGTGCTCGTCGGCAAGAGCGGTTCAGGCAAGAGTACGTTGCTGAACCTGGTCAGCGGCATCGACCTGCCGACATCCGGCGAGATCATCGTTGCCGGGCAACCGCTTACGCGCCTGTCGGAGCGTGACCGCACCCTGTTCCGCCGTCGGTCAATTGGCTTCATTTTTCAGTTCTACAATCTCGTACCGACGCTGACCGTCCTGGAAAATCTGCTGCTGCCGCTCGAATTGAATGGTCGAGTGACGGCGCGCGACCGCGATGCTGCGCTCGATCTGCTGGCGCAGGTGGGTCTCGCTGACCGCCGGAACGCCTACCCTGATCGGCTTTCCGGCGGCGAGCAGCAACGAGTGGCAGTGGCGCGCGCGCTGGTGCACGACCCGCTGATCGTGCTGGCGGACGAGCCAACCGGCAACCTCGACAGTGACACCAGTCAGCAGGTGCTTGACATGCTCGACACCCTTACCCGCCGTGCTGGCAAAAACCTGCTCATGGTCACCCACAGTCCCGAAGTCGTCGGTCTGGCGGATCGCCTCTTCCGCATCGTCGAAGGGCGGTTGGTGGAGGAAGATGTGCCGGTCCGTTGAATTGTCGAACATTGCACGTTGAAGGTAGGAAGTTTGCAGGTAAAAAAGTAGCGCCGTTGCATCGCAACGGCGCAGCATTGCATCGCAACGGCGCAGCATTGCATCGCAACGGCGCAGCATTGCATCGCGGCAGCGAAGGGTTACAGGTTGAAGGTGCGAAGGTTGACGTTG
>JAUQOW010000436.1 GCA_030550675.1 Chloroflexota bacterium | reverse complement strand
TTGACGGCGTGGTGGTCAAGATCGACAGTTTTGCGCAACAGGCGGAACTCGGCGTCGTCGGGCGCGACCCGCGCTGGGCGATTGCCTTCAAGTTCCCGGCGCGCGAGGCGGTCTCGCGGTTGCTCGATATTGTGGTGAATGTCGGGCGCACCGGGGTGATTACGCCCAACGCCGTGATCGAACCGGTCAACATCGGCGGCGTGACGGTGCGCAACGCCAGTCTGCACAATGCTGATTACATCGCCGAGCGCGACATCCGCATCGGCGACTATGTGATTGTCAAGCGCGCTGGGGATGTCATTCCGTACATTGTCGGTCCGGTCGTGGCGCGGCGCGATGGCAGCGAGCGCATCTGGAGGATGCCGGAGACCTGCCCGGCGTGCGGCACGCCGCTGGAACGCACCGAGGGCGAAGTCGCGTACCGCTGCCCGAACTTCGGCATCTGCCCGGCGCAGCTCACGCGGCGGATCGAGCACTTCGTCTCGCGCGGCGCGATGGATATCGCAGGCATTGGCGAAAAACAGGTGCAACTGTTCGTCGAACGCGGCTGGGTGAAGGATGTCGCCGATCTCTATCTACTGACGCCGGAACATTTCCAGGGGATCGAAGGGTATGGTCCCAAACGGGTCGCCAATCTGCTGAACGCCATCGCCGAGTCGAAGGATCGTCCGCTTCACCGCCTGATCGTCGGGCTTGGCATCCGCTACGTCGGCGAAGTCGTCGCGCAGATCCTCGCCGACCATTTCGGCTCGCTCGATGCGCTGGCAGCCGCTTCCGCCGATGAAATTGACGATCTGGAAGGCATCGGACCTGTCATTGCCGCCAGCGTCGCCGACTACTTCGCGCGCCCGGAAAGCAAGGCGCTGATCGCCAAATTGAAGCGCGTCGGCGTGCGCACCGAGGCGAAAGGACCCGCCGCAGCGCCGAAGGGCGACGCGCTGGCAGGCAAGACCTTCGCCATCACCGGCACGCTCCCGTCGATGTCGCGCGAAGAAGCCAGCGCCCTGATTGTGGCGCACGGCGGCAAAGTGAGCGGCAGCGTCTCTAAAAAGACCGACTACCTGGTGGTTGGGAGCGATCCGGGAGGAACAAAATTCACGAAAGCGCGGGAATTAGGCATACCCATGATCGATGAGGCTGGTTTGCTGGCGTTGATTGGCGCTGGCGAACGCAGCGCGCCTGCCGCTTACAGCGATCAGCGTGATGCGGCGCAGAAGTCACCACATGGTACAATGACAGAGCCGGAGCAGCTAGGTTTGAATCTCGAATAACGGCAGAGCGTCATCATGGCTGGTCATATTCCTGATCCGATTGAACGCTTCTTCGATCCGCTTTCATATGCGATGGTGCCGCTGGTTGACGGGCTGGCGCGCCATGCACTGCCGCGCTTCGGCGCCTTTGAGCAGACCAGACGCATCAATGACGTCCCAATCCACTACTATCTGATCCCCTGCCGCCGTGCGGCGCCGCTGCCGGTGCTCTTCATCCATGGCATGGGCGACAATGCCGTGACCTGGAGCCTGGTTGCGCCACTGGTCGCGCGCCGTCACGATGTGTTTATGATCGATCTGCCGGGGTACGGTCTCTCCGGGCTGCCGCCGGGCAAGAAAGCGGCGACGATCAACGACATGACCGACATTGTCAGCGCATTTCTGGACGATGTTGTCGCCCGTCCGGCGCTCCTGGTCGGCAACTCGATGGGGGGATGGATTGCGGTGCGGGTGGCGGAACAGCGCCCGAATATGGTGCGCGGCATCGTGCTGATGAATGCAGGCGGCGCGCTGCTCGACGGTCATCGCTCGTGGGATCCGTTCCTCGAATTGCTATCACCCGCCGATGCGCATCAGGCGCGTCAGGTGGCGCGTATGGTCTTTGGAGCGCTCCCGCCGCCGCTGTGCGAACTCAGCGCGCGTGGCATGGCGAACCTCTTCGCACGCCCGGTGGTGCGCGAGTTCATCAACGCCACCGATGAGAATGATTTCCTGAGCCCTGACGAACTCCATCAATTGCCGACGCCAACGGCGATCCTGTGGGGGGAGCGCGACCGCTTCCTGCCTCCAGGGTCACTTCAGTTTTTCTGCAGTCATCTTCCTTCGCCGCGGGTGCGCGTCCTCAAACGCTGCGGTCACCTGCCGCAGCGCGAACGTCCGGTTGCGACAGCGCGCTTCATCAAGCAATTTGCGCAGCAGCTTGCGCAGAGTACGCCGCAAACCGCGCCTGCGTCGGCGACGGAGAGGTGAGGGGT
>JAUQOW010000435.1 GCA_030550675.1 Chloroflexota bacterium | reverse complement strand
GGTGCAGCGCCACGCCCTCGAACATATTGTCGAACAGCGAACGGAAGTGCCGCTCACGCTGTTGAAGCGCGGTTTCGGTGCGCTGGCGATGAATGGCGCTGGCGATCAATTGACCGGTGAGCCGAAATGCTTCGATCACTGCGTCAGACGGTTCATATTCGCGGGTGACCGAGTCAAAGCCGATCCATCCGATAAACTGCGCACCAATGAACAACGGGATGCCAACCACCGTTTTGATGCCAAGCCGATCGCTCTCTCTCCGTATCGTCTCATATTCGGGGGCATCCGGCACATCCCGCCGCTGAATCACAGCGATCTCACCACGTCGCATCGGTTCAATCACCGGCGTAAAATCTCGGAGATTGAGCCGACTACGCCTTCTACCGTTGTGCATGACATCGGGACGTATCCACTCGTGTGTCCTGACCGCCTGATCGCCTGTTGGCGTCACCAGGAAAATGTAACTGCGCTCAACGCCGGTAAATCGAACGACCTTCTCGAGAACGCCGGTGATATGATGATCAATCTGCGTAACTTCGCACCGCACAAAATCGTTAGCCGCCTGCTGGATCAACTGAATAAAATGAAGCCGATTGCGCAGAAACGCCTGATGGCGCTTGCGTTGCGTGACATTGCGCCAGATCAGGAGCCGTCCGTTGACCTGGCCCTCCTGACCGACGAGCGGGCTGATCTTGACCTCATAGATTTGCCGCTGCCACTCACTTTCCAATATCTGCTCGCCTGGCTCGCGGCACGCCTGAACCAGCGCAGGACAGTCCGCCAGCACTGTCTCAACCGGCTGTCCGAAGAGTGAACCGCCATCAGGAGCGAAGAGACGCTGCGCTGCAGGATTCATGTCAATAATCCGGTTGCGCGCATTGAGCACGATCACGGCATCGCTCATCACCTCGACCACGTACTCGCGCGCAAGCGGCGCCAGCGTAAAGAGGCGGTAGCGGAACATGCCCCACAGGATCGTCAGACCGGAAAACGCCAGTGCAATCGGGGTGATGTCCAGCGGCATAAAGGGATGCAGCTCAAAGAGTTGCAGCAGATTGGCAATCCAGGGTACGAATGCGCTGACCGCAATAGTCTTCGCGCGCCTCTGAGCGAGTGATGGCAAACGATGTGTCGCACGCCAGAAGATCATTGCGCTCAAGGCAATCACAGCGTAGCTATAGACGACAAACACCCATACCCACGGACCAGGCGTGACGCTCAACAGTGTAAACGGACCTGCGTGAGTCAGCGTCACCTGCGAGTAGTAAAGACTGTGCGCACTGTTCGTCCAGTTCAGCGCAATAGTCGCCACCGGGATGATGTACCACGGCGCGCCGCGCCAGCGCATCAACTGCGTGGCATATCGGGCGTAGGCGATCACAAAGCGCAGATACAGGACCGGCAGGAATGCAATGCCAAGATGGGCCACGCTGAGCCAGAGCAGTTTCGTCGGAAGCGACATGCTGACCAGCGCCAGTCCGTATGCCAGCGTCCAGACGATTGATGCCGCCATGAGCGCAATCAGTTGCGAGGCGCCAGCCGTCATGCGCTGGCGCCAGGCATAGAGTGCGACGGCGGTTTCAATCAGCGCCGCGATCAGGAGCAGCGAAATAAAAACAGGAAGCAGCCACACAGGCAGCAACTCCGCAACAAGGTGCAAGGGGTCAGGATATGTATCGTTCCAGACGAACGAACATCCTGACCCCCTGGTCAAACATCGACCGCATATCTGGACGATCGATGTTCTGATCACACGATAGATTGTACCACCAATACAAAACCGGTGTGTATTGTCCTGCGTTACACCGCCTCCAACGCCTGCGCCAGATCAGCAATCAGGTCTTCAGGATGTTTAACGCCAACCGAGAGCCGGATCATTGCTGGCATGATGCCCAATTCCAGCCGCTCTTCGGGATCGACATCCGCATGGGTCATGGTAGCGGGATGTTCGGCAAGCGACTCAGTGCCCCCCAGACTGACCGCCAGATGGATAAGTTTGAGCGCGTTCAGCAGGCGAAAGGCTTCCGCTTCGCCGCCAACGACCTCGAATGAAATCATGCCGCCTGGCGCGCTGCACTGGCGCTGAAATATCTCGTACTGCGGATCATCCTCAGTCAGGTTGCCCAGATAGTGAACGCGCGTCACTTTCGGGTGCGTATTCAGGAACGCTGCGACGTGACGCGCAGTTTTCATCTGCGCAGTCATACGCAACTTGAGCGTTTCCAGGCTGCGCAGCAACAACCAGCCGGTGTGCGGTCCCGCCATGG
>JAUQOW010000161.1 GCA_030550675.1 Chloroflexota bacterium | reverse complement strand
TGAGAACTGAGAACTCCAATCAGGGATCGTCGCCAAGTCCAAAAACCACAGCGTTCTGCTGCGAACGTCGTGTGGCGCAGGCATTCCACCAATCACCCAGGACTACGGGATGACGGTCGTCGCCTGCGCCAATCAGCCTGGGCATCAACCAGTCGCCTGCCAGTGGGGGGGTGACGGCTACGTGCGCCAGGGCGTTACCTCTGCGTACACGCCTGCACGCGCCCCCATTAAGTGACGGCTGCATGCGCCAGGGCGTTACTCTTTACAAGGGTTAGATTTTTCCGGCAAGTCCTCACCTCGTAGTTTGTTCCAGGCATCAGGACAACAAGACTCCCCCTCTCCCATGTGCAGGGGAAGGGAGATCGCGCAGGTGTAGAGTTTGCAGGCAAGCCCTCACGCGAGATTGCCCACTTTGTGGGAGAAGGGGTCAGGGGATGAGGGAAAAACAGGCGTCGGGACGCCAAAGACGCCTTCTGCATCTGACAAACTTCATACTTGAGAGGTGGGAAGTTGAGACAACGTATGTCAAGTCAGCGCACTCCTGACCTGGCACAACGGGCGCGCGCCAGGCGTGACGCCGGGTTGAGCCAGCGGATGTCGCCTCGCTGCATACCACAGGCGCCGACAGCGTCCGCCAGCGCAGGGTAATGGTCACCCGCGCCAGGCTGCTACGGTTTTGCTTCAGCAAAAGGCGTTGGTGTTGGAGGGATGGTCGGCGTCGGCGTCGCGGGAACCATCGGCGTCGGCGACAGCCCTGGCTCTGGCGCAAACGTCGGCGGGCGCACGGGGAACACGGGTGTTGGCGTCGGGAACATCATGACAGGCGTCAGCGACAGGGGCCAGGGCAGCGTTGAGTCATAGATGAGCACGGGTCCTGGAGTCGGTGGCGTCCAGGGCGTCGGATCGACAGGCGTCAGCGTTGGAGAAATCTCAATGGGTGTCAGCGACAGGGGCCAGGGCAGCGTTGAGTCATAGATGAGCACAGGTCCCGGCGTATCGATTTGCGTCTGGAGCGACGACGGCGTAGAAGACTGGAAAGGAGACCGTTCCTCTACAACGACGGTCACAACCTCAGAAAGGACCCCGTTCCCTTCAGCAACGTTCGTAATAGTCGCGCCCGGCATGACAGTATCACGCACCCGAACGTCAATCTGGATCAGAACAGGGGTGGAAGGGCTGACTTTTAGCGGACATCGAACGACCGAACCGGCTTCAACCCCGCAGATGCTTCCTGGACTCGCCGTGATGCTGACGATCTCAAGTTCAGGGCTGATCATGTCTGTCAGCATGACCTCTTGAATGGCATCAACCTGGGCAGTGACTCCAACATAGTAACTGAACTCCATCCCAGGCGCAGCCACTGAGACTGATGCCATCTTGTAGACCTGGATGGTCGAGTACCCATCCGGCGGCGGTATGGTTATGGTGGGGGGAGGCGCAGGCGTGGCAAAGCTCAGAAATGGTGTGAAGGTTGGCTGCGGGACGACCGGAGCGACATACTGATCTCTGTCCGATCTGCCTGATCGCAGGAACGACTCGAACATCAAGACGATCAGCAGCACGACGATACTCACAACGGAGACAAACAGCGGCGGTGATCGCCAGTTGACGCGCGGTTCCGGCGCCGGATAGGTTCGCTCAACAACCTTTTCGCCAGGTGTGAGATCCGGATCTGGAGCGCCGACCGAAGCCACGGGAACTGCTAACCGGAGCGTCGGCAGGGACGTATGGGCGGCGACAGCCGCCAGATCAGCCGCCAGCGCGCCTGCGGACTGGTAGCGTTCACGCGCGTCCTTCGCCAGCGCCCGCTCCAGGACGCGCTGGACGTCGGCGGGCAACGCAGGTTGCAGCGTCCGCACGTCGGGGATCGGCTCGGTCACGTGCGCAATCAGCGCGCCAATCGGCGTATCGGCGCGGTAGGGCGGTCGCCCGCTCAGCATCTCGAACAGCATCGCCCCCATAGCGTACACGTCCACCAGCGGTGAGAGCCCGCCGGGCCGGGTCAGTTCCGGCGCCATATACTCCGGCGTGCCAATGACGCCGCTGCGCGTCAGGATGGTGGCGGTCTGCATCACGCCGACGACGCCGAAATCAGCCAGGTACGGCTGGTCGGTGTGGTCGAAGAGCACGTTATCGGGTTTGATGTCGCGGTGGATCAACCCGGCGGCGTGCGCGGCGTCGAGGGCGGGCGCTAACTGGCTGATGATTCGCGCCGCCTGGGCGAGGGGCAACGGTCCGCGTCTGAGCCGATCCGCCAGCGAGCCGCCGGTCATCAACCGCATGACCATAAACGGCTGACCGGTGTCCTCACCGGAGTCGTAGAGCGGCACAATCGCGGGGTGCTCCAGCGCGGCGATTGCTTCGACCTCGCGCCGGAAACGGGCGCGGAAGGTGGGGTCGTGCAGGAGTTCGCGCGGCAGGACTTTGATCGCCACTTCGCGGTCAGCTTCGGGGTCGTAGGCGCGGTACACCACCGCCATCCCGCCGCGTCCAATTTCGCCGAGGACCCGGTAGCGTCCAATCGTAGCCGGGATCATCGCTGCGCCTCCAGAAGAACGTGAGGACGACCGAGCGCACAAGAGCGGATCATTGCGCCCAACCGTCGCTGCATGGAAATCGTGAGCGCCGTTCGTTGCTCATCTGAAGAGACGTCGCTGATTTAGAGACGCAACGTTGATGTGAGATGTTCCAGAGTCTTCCGTCGGGGCAAACCCTATGAGTGAGACATATACGCCTGTTGCACCTTATCAGATGCGCACGAAGATCGAACAGCAGCAGGTCAAAGATTACTCATTGCGACAATATTCCTCAATCAGTTTATTAAGCGTATGCTCATCAATACTCTGTACATATGTACTGACAAAGCGCTCTATAGCAATCTGCCCGTTCTCGAAAAACTCCGCTTCCCAGCGCTCGCCAGGCACAACCATTTTGACCATAATCGAGTCGCGTATATGCGCCAATCTGTAGTCAATCTGTGCATCCTCAAGCCTGTCAAGAAACTCCAGCAGCTTGCCTAGAGCAGTTTGAGCCGATGCAGTCATCGATCAAGCCCTGGTTAGGAAGATCAACCAGATATCGAACACTCTTACTGGCGTTGACCATCTCGCGGTTGGCGTTGGCTTCGACAGGCTCAGCCAACACCAACCGCAGTTGCGATTGTCCAGGTTTTGTTTGCTTTCCCTCTCACTTCGTTCCCCGCAGCGTGTAGACGACAATCCCCTTGCCGCCGAACTTCGACGCATCGATTGCGCCAACGACGAGCGCCGTTGTGCCGTGCTCGTAGCCGTCGAGCAGCACATCGCCCTGGCGACCGGGCATGCGCTTCAGATGCCACCAACCATTTTGGGTCAATGCCATGTAGTGGTTCTGCACATCATCCAGAGAACCATCAGTGATGATGAAAATCTCCTCGACCAGCGACTCTTCTTTGACGGCGTCTTTGCGCATTTCCTCAATTGCCACTTTCTTCCAGTCGGCAATAATCTGATCGATCTTGGGGCTGCCGCTGCTCTCGAACGGCTGCGCATTCGGCGGCGGCGGCACGCTCACATCCCCCCCGCCACAGGCGGCAAGCGCAAAAAGCGCCAGGATGACAAGTGCGATGATTCGTATGCTGCGCATGGACAATTCCTGTAACATAACGTATGACTGAACTGCGTAACCACGGAAAAGTATACCATACCGCCTCAGGATTGCGCATCACGACGCGCCTGCGCAGCGAGGAATCGTCTCATGACCATCGTGACGGCTTCCGGCGCTTCGACCGTAGATGTGTGTCCTGCGCCGGGAATGACGATCAGCGCCGCATTGGGAATGCGCTCAAATATGCGTCTGGACTTGTCGGGCGGGGTTGCAACGTCCTGATCGCCGACGATAATGAGCGTCGGCGCGGTAATCCGGTCGATCTGGTCATAGACCCCCTGGCGTTCGATGACACCCTGAACGGCGCGCGAAATGCCGACGCGGTGATTGGCGATCATGCGTTCACGCCACATTGCGCGCTCCTGCGCCCGGTTTGGGTCGTTCAAAAACGTTGTGCCGAACATAATCGGCATCACCTGGTCGGCAACCAGCCGCAACCCAAACCAGCGCGCGATAAAATTGAGCAGGCGGTAGCGCCCTACATTCTCACGCGGCTCCGGGTCGGCGGAGGTTTCCAGGAGAATGAGCGACCGGATCAGTTCAGGACGGCGGATCGCCAGCCGCATGCCGACGAACCCGCCCATCGAGAGACCGACGAAATGGCAGGGAGCGGCGCGCAGGGCTTCGATCAGCGCTGCGGCATCCTCGCTGAGAGTATCCATATCGTACCCCGACGCCGTCACCTCGCTCTGCCCCTGCCCGCGAAAGTCGAAGGTGATGCAGCGATACTGATCCTTTAGCGCATCGACCTGCTGATCGAACATCCGTCCGCTCCACAACAGTCCATGCGCAAACACGATTGTTTCAGGACCGGTTCCGTGTTCTTCGTAGTGGATTGTCGCTCCGTTGACATGGATGTGGGGCATAAGTTCACCTGTAATCAACGACCTTATGAGGTCGGGTTAAATGCGCGATCCTCTCACGGTCTGTATACACCAGCTCAGCAAACTAGCGGGCGCGGGGGTCAGGACGAAATCTCGAGGACGCTCCACCCGCACATGTGCAACGGGTACAGGCATGATGCGCAGGACACGACGCGCTGGCTGCCAGCGATTGAAATCGCTCCTGACGGAGCTGCGGCCGACCGTCCGCCTGCGCGGACGGGACCGGCGGCGTCCACTCGCGGTGAGCGTGTCGAACCGCGCAGGTGGACGCCCGGCGGAACGCCCGCCCGGCGCGACTTCAGTCGCCAGCCGAGGCGCAGCGCAGCAGGAACGCGCTTGCTTGCCGTCTGATAATTCATGCCTGGACCCATGTGCAACATTCACCGTCCCGCCCGTTCGCGCCCATACGCTTCAATTTCATTCAGGAACCGCGACGGTTTCGCCTGCTTCCCGCGCATTCGGCTGGCCGCCCATGAGAGGTAGAGCTGCTCCCCTGCACGGGTCAGCGCCACGTAGCAGAGGCGGCGCTCCTCCTCTACGCCATCCGGCGTCGCCAGGCTGTGTTCGTGCGGCAACACTCCTTCTTCCAGACCCACAACGAATACGATGGGCCACTCCAGACCTTTGGCGGCATGGATAGTGGACAACTGCACCCGATCACGCTCGTCATCATCGTCATCGGCGCTGGTCAGCAGCGCCACCTCTTGCAGGAAGGCGTTGAGCGCGGTATGCTCGGCGGCAGCATTCGCCAGTTCCTGCAGATGAGCGCGCGCGTCCGGCAGTTCCTCCGGTTCCAGACGTTGCTCCAGCCATGCCTGGTAGCCGGTGCGTTCGAGCACATCGGCGAGCAGGTGATCCGGTGACATCCCGCCTTCCGCCAGCCGCCGCCAGCGCGTGATCAGCGCCGCCAGTTGTCGTGCGCCTTCGGCGGCTTTCGGCGTCAGCGACGCCAGCGCCTCGGAATGCGTCAGCGCCTCGGACAGAGGCAACCCCTGCTGTGCAGCAACGGCGGAAAGCGTCGCCAGCGCGCTGGCGCCCAGACCGCGCGGCGGCACATTGGCGATCCGGTTGAAACTCAGACTGTCGGCAGGGTTGTTGATCACGCGCAGGTACGCCAGCGCGTCACGCACCACGGCGCGGTCGAAGAAGCCGTTGGCGCCGCGCAGCGCATACGGGATGCGCGCGTGGCGCAACGCCGACTCGAATGCGCGGCTCATGTGGCGCGAACGGTAGAGGATCGCCATCTCACGCGGACGACGACCGCGCCGCAGCAGGTCGGCAATGCTGCGCGCCACACGCTCAGCCTCGTCGCGTGCGTCCTTCGCATCAACAATCTGAAGCGGCGGCGCATAGCCAGCGCCGCGCAGCGGCTCTGGTTTTGTGGCGCGCAATGCCATAGGCTGCACTGATCGACTGTGACGAATGACAGCGTAGGCGGCGTCGAGAATCGGTTGACGACTGCGATAATTCGTCGTCAGCTCGATCACCTGCGCGTCGGGAAAATCGCGCTCGAACCGCGCAATGATCGTATGGTCCGCATTGCGGAAGCCGTAGATTGCCTGCATTGCATCGCCGACAGCGAAGAGCGACCGCACATAGCCGTTGGCGGATGAAGGACGGGTGAGCAATTCCACCAGCGCGTGCTGCGCCGGGTCCGTGTCCTGATACTCGTCAATGAGCACGTGCCGCCAGCGCGCCTGGCAGGCTTCCAGCACATCGGCATGGTCGGAAAGAAGCCGGTAGGTCAGCAGAATCAGGTCGTCAAAATCAAGCGCATTGGCGTGTTCCAGGCTGCGCTGATAACGCTGATAGCATCCGGCGACGAAACGCGCATGATCATCGCGTGCAAAGCGCATCGCCAGGCGCGGCGTCAGCAACCGGCTCTTGGCGCGCGAAATGTGACGGAGCAGGTCTGCCGGTTCGAGCAGAACCGGCGGACGTTCCCGCGCCGCGTCGAGCGCGGCTGCCGCCAGTTGCACCTGCTCATCTTCGGCGTAGATCGTAAAATCGGACGTGTACCTGCCGATGCGCCCGGTGATGTGCTCACGCAACAGCGCGGCGCAGACTGCGTGAAACGTCCCGGCAGCGAGACCGCGGATCGATACGCCGGGCAGATCGCGCAGCCGCTGCCGCATTTCACGCGCTGCTTTGTTCGTGAACGTGAGCGCCAGAATGTGCGACGGCAGCGCGCCCTGCTCAGCGATAAGGTACGCGATGCGCAACGTCAACACGCGCGTCTTGCCGCTGCCAGCGCCAGCGCGCACCAGGATCGGTCCAGGAGGCGCCGTAACGGCAGCGCGTTGCGCGGGGTTCAGTGAAGCCAGGAGCGACGGATCACGCAAGATCATCTGGATTCATCCCAAGCGCACGCAACCGCTCCGCCAGGCGCGCCGCGCGCTCCTCCGCCGCTGCGGCGCGCGCTTCCGCCTCCGCCCGCGCCCGCGCTTCCGCAGCGCGCGCTTCCGCCTCCGCCCGCGCCCGTTCCTCCGCTTCCGCCCGCGCCCGCGCTTCCGCAGCGCGCGCTTCCGCCTCCGCCCGCGCCCGTTCCTCCGCTTCCGCCCGCGCCCGCGCCAGTTCCTCAAACGTCAGAAATGGGCGTCCGTCCGGGTAGAACAGCCGCACTTCCCCATCCCTCACGGCAAACCGCACCCCCAATCGCGGACTCACCCACCCGTCTATCTCCTCGATCACCGTCAACTTCCCCTCCTGCCGCACCCATCCGCTCGCATCGCCCCGCTCCGGGTCGATCAGGTAGTATTCCTCCGCCCCGTAGCGGTCGTAGAACTCGAATTTGCGCGCCATCTCGCTCAACGTGTTCCCCGGAGACAGCACCTCGAACACCACCTGCGGCGGCTGGTTCCCCTCTTCCCACTGCAAATACGCCCCGCGATCCCCCTTGGGACGCCCGATGGCGACCATCACGTCCGGCGCGCGGCGGATGTCGGGACGCCCTTCCACCGGGTACCATAGCAGATCGCCCGCCACGAACACATCGGGACGGTCGGCGAACAGCGCCGCCAGGTTTCCCTGCAGCATCACAATCCAGCGAAACTGGAGCGTATTGTCGGCCATCGGCTGACCATCACTTTCGGGATACACGATGGCGCGCGTCGTTTCGGTTGCTGCCACGCTCATCGGCGCCTCCATTACTCAAACCCCGTCAGCATTCCTGTTCTGCATGCTACCACATCCCGTCGTTATGGTGTACCATAGCCATGTGCAGGAGAGCGGCTGCGCACTGGCAGGAGTCTGGAGGCGCCAGCAGTTCGACATCATTGCCGCACAGGAGCGTTGTGTCGTCAGCACACGGACTCACCTGGATCGACGGACGCACATGGATTCCCTCCATCATCAACAGATCCGTGCACATCCGTCGCATCTGCGGAAATCCGTGTCCTGGTCACGCGCGGATTCCTCATGCGCAACATAGCAGCCACGCGGCGCGTAGATCCTGGTGAATGACGCACAGACGTCATCGCCCTCACCAAAGGAGGAGATATGTCAGTTCTGGCAGGAATCGTCTTCGGCTTCATCGTCTGGTTCCTGATGCGCTATCTCGTCGCCGGGATCTACACCGTCGACCAGAATGAGCGCGCAGTGAAGACGATTTTCGGACGCGCCGAACGCCTGACCGACGCCACGATCGATGACCCTTACGCTGAGTATCTGCGACCGGAAGAGCGTGAACGGTACCGCTATCCTCAAGTGGTTGTCATCCCTCCAGGCGGACCATACTTCAAGTGGCCCTGGGAGCGCATCTACAAAGTCTCGGTTGCGACCCAGACCATGAACATGGCGCTCGACCTGGAGAATCCGATGGCGAACCAGGGCGGCACCAAACTCGAAGCGGTCACCAAGGATCAGCTCAACATCGCCCTGGAAGGTCAGATCCGCTACCGCGTTTATGAGCGCAACCTGTACGCTTATCTGTGGGGCGTCAAGAACCCGATCGTCCACGTCATGGGGTACTTCATCTCGATTTTGCGCGAGCGGATCGCCAACTTCGAGGCGCCGCAGCGCGTGATGACGATGGACACGGCGCCGATGGACAGCAATGTGGCGACAAGCGTTTCGATTAACGACCTGCGCAAGAACCTGCGCGACTTGAACGAACTGATGGACCGTGAGTGCCTGTCGGCGGCGGCGCGCTACGGCATTCAGTTCGACGCCTCGCTGATCACCAGCATCGACGCGCCGCCGGAGGTCGAGTCGGCGCTGGCAGCCGTCAACACCGCGCACAACCAGGTTTCTTCGGACATCAGCCGGGCGCAGGCGGAAGCCGACCAGAAGATCGTGCAATCGAAACGCGCCGTTGAGATCGAAACCCTGAAGGCGCAAGCGGAGGTTGAGCCGCTGATGGCGCTGGCGAAGCAGTTGAGCGATCTGAAGCGCATCGGCGGACCGGAAGCATTGCAGGCATATGTCCGCAACGTCAGACTGAAACTGTATAACCAGGCGGAGCGCGTGATTCTGGAGGAACAGCTATGATCGAGTTCGCCACTGCCGCCATCGTGACCTTCATCGTCTGCCTGATCGCGGCGCCGATCTTCCTCGGATTGCTGCGCGTCTTCGGGCTGTACACAATCGTGGAGGAAGGCACGTGCCACGTCTATGTGCTGTTTGGCAACGTCGTCGGCGTTTTGCGCGAAGCGGGAATTTACTTCTTGCCGCTGCACCTGGGACCCGCCGCGTTTCTCGTCAACTGGCTCGGACGACGCCACGTCATTGATATGCGGCTCGACCAGAAATACCTGCGCAGCCAGCCGGTCAACTCCGAAGAAGGCGCGCCGATGGGGGTGGGCATCTGGTATGAGTACAAGATCAGCGACCCCATCGCGTACCTGTTCAAGAACGCCGACCCGGACGGCTCGCTGGCGGCGAATGTGAGCAACGCCGTAGTGCGCACGTTGAGCAATCTGCCGCTTGCCGAAATGCTGGAAAACCGCCACGCGATGAGCCGCACCGTGCGCGACGAGGTATCGCCGAAATCGGCGGAATGGGGCTACCAGCTCGGTTCAGTCTACATCCGCAAAGTCCACTTCCGCGACATCGGCATGATCCGGCAGATTGAGGAGAAGGTTGTCAACCGGTTGCGCCAGGTGACAGCCGCCATTTTGCAGGACGGCGCCAACCAGGTCAGTATCATCACCAGCACCGCCGAGCGCCAGGCGGCGATTGAGTTCGCCAAGGCGCAGGCGATCCGTCCGCAGATCGTCGGCACGGCGCTCAATCAGATCGCCGCCGACCCGGATGTCGCATCGGCGCTGTTCGAGATTCTCGAACTGCAGAACATTATGGAAGGGCGCGCCGCCGTGACGTTGATCCCGCCGGCGCGACCGCTGCTCCAGCAGATGATGGCGGCGACGCCTGCCGGAAACAGCCAGCCGACGCGACAGATGCGATAGGGACGCGCCAGCATCCTGCGGTGTCAATAGCACACCAGTGCTATGTGGTATTATGATGCCGCACCCGCCAAAAAACGCTTGACAGTCCCTCAACTGAGGTTTACAATAGGTAAAGTTCGTGCTCTCACGAGTACGGACTTGACATGTTCATAAAATCTGACTACCATGATGCGAACAGATGTTCGCACTCAAACAGAGTGATACTTCGCTTGGTGTGGTTCGCGTGTGTTCTTATGGCGCTTGCCGGATGCGGACAGCCATTGCAACTCGATGCTGCGCAGCGAACACGAACGCCGCTCATCACGCAGCCCGCTGCGACAACAAGCATACCTGATCGTACTGTCGTAGCAGTTGCACCGACTCATACTCCTCCGGCGCCGACTCAGGAGCGTTCTCCAACGGTTGCACCTGCCACAAGCACGCCAACCGTTCGTATTGTTCCAGCGACGACCGCGCCGCAAACGAATGAGGCGCGCTGGCGCGCGCAACAACGCGATCGACAGGTTCTCGATCCGCCGCAGATCTATCGGGTTGTGCGTCGCACGCCGCTGTTCTGGTTTGACCCTGCAACGGGGCAGATACTCGAAATCGGCACAGTGCTCGGTGATATTCCGGTGCAGGCGCGGTTTCGCCTGCGATCGACCGGAGAGGCTGCGCTCGAAGTGCCATACCGTATCAACAACGACTTCGGGCTGACGTCAATATCCGAGGCGGTGCGCGCGCGGATGGAAGCTGCCGGATATACTGTCAGCGTCGAGGCTTTTATCGTGGAGTCCGACGCCGTTCAGGCGCCGTAGCATGTCGTTGGAGACAGCCTGTGAGTAGCAACTACTTAAACATGATTCGCGGGCAGCGCCGTCGTTCAAATGGCTTTCAGATCACAGCCCGCACGTTGCTGGCTATCCTGGCGTTCGTGGCGATGGCTGGCTCCGCCGCCTACTGGTGGGGGGTGCAGTCGCAACTGACCGACAACTGGATCGTCGCCGCCGCCTTCACCGCCATCCTGGTCCTCGCGCCGCCGAGCCTCGTCTCGTTCCTCATCCCCTGGTCCCCCGCCGGGATGC
>JAUQOW010000434.1 GCA_030550675.1 Chloroflexota bacterium | reverse complement strand
AAGCGCCGGGCGAAATCGACCAGCAGCGCGGCAATGCGCTGAACATCCGGATCGTAGAGCGCACGCACGAGACCAATCGGTCCCAGACGCCGCTGCGCCTGACGATCCTCATTATAGGCAGCAACGAACGCATCGCCAGCGCGCCCGACCAGCGTGACCGTATCGGGATCGAAGACGCCGGAGGTCAGCAGGGTGCGGAACTCTTCAGAGGCGACAAAGGGACCGATCTGCTCGACCAGTTCGGTAAACTGCGGCACCACAGCGATCAGGCGCGGCACATAGTCGCGGTGGCGGTGGAGCATTTCGATCAGGGTCAGCAGGCTTTCGCTGGCGCCCGGTGTACCGGCGGCGATGTCGCGCAACAGCACATTGATACTTTCAACGATCGTATCGCTGCGGCGAATGAGGGCATCGATCGCTTCGACCAGATAGGCGAGCAGTTCAGCGTGCTGCAACAGACGCTGGAGTGAGGTCATGGTCGACGGGTTGCTGAGCAGGTTCAACAGCGCCTCGAACTCCGGGGTCGCCGTCAGTGCTGTGAGGCGGTTGGTCAATTCGATCAGGCGCGGCAGATCGTGGAGCAGGCGCGCCAGCGCCGCCGTGTCGATCTCTGGCGCCGCTGGCAACGCCTCTCGCACCTCGGCGACCGTCGAGGTCACATTTTCGACAATCACCTCGCTCCGGCGCACCAGACCGTCAAGTGATGCCGCTGAAAATGCCAGCAACTCGGCGTGATCGAGGAGGCGGTTTAGCGCCTCAAGCGTTCGCGGCTCGTTGAGGCGATCAAGCAACTGCTCGACCCCGGCGCGCTGCGCGCCGTTGCGGTGATGACCATCGAGCGTGGAGGTCATGGCGCTCCCCTTTAGCGATGAAATGTATGATCACAGGCGCTGACGCACGCCAGCGTGGCAGGGTCAATCATTAACACAGCAGACGACTGGAAAATCACTATAGAGCGCTGCTGCGGCAACTCCCGGTACGGCGGAGAAGGAGTGCTGGCTCCGATTATAGTGATAGCATGCACAAAATAACAGTTAATGCCTCTTCACCCATGGCGGAAAAGTGACAACCGGGGCACGGGGTGGTTGCAGGTTGAAGGTGGGAGGGTTGAAGGTAGGGGCGCGCCGGTGGCGCGCCCGCGCAGCGGGCGCGACCGCCCGTGTGTCGCCCCACGCCCGCTGCAACGGACAGCGTAGGGGCGCGCCGGTGGCGCGCCCACCGCCGCGGGCGCGCCCGCCCACGGGATGCCCAGCGACCACAGCACATGGACAGCGTAGGGGCGCGCCGCAGGCGCGCCCGCTGCCGATGGCGTGCCCACCGCCTCCCGTGACGGGTGGCAAAAAACGCACCCCCTCTTGACACACGTCTCGTCTGCGCAGTATGATTGCCGCGGCGTGCAACTCTGCCGCATCCTTCGTTATTTTATATGCTCATTGCTCATTCCCGCCGCCCCAGCATAAGCGCAACCTCTTCCTTTCTCTCTCGATTGTAAGGCGTTGTGCTCGTTTCTGCGCCGCGTCCGATTGGCTGACGCACCATTGTCATCACAAGAAAGGAAAGTCATCATCATGCCCGTTCATCCACGCTTTGCACTGCTGAGTCTGTTGATTGGCGCGTTCCTGTTCGTTCTGATTGGTTCCATTCCCGCTGCGCCCGCCGTCGCCGCTCCCGGCGACACGTTCCGCGTCTCGGTCGCCACCGGCGGCGCGCAGGCAACCGGCGACTCCTCTGAACTGGCGCTCTCCGCCGATGGACGCTACATCGCCTTCGAGTCCAGCGCGCCGAATCTGGTGGCAGGAGACACAAACGGGCAATCCGACATCTTTGTGCATGACCGCCAGACGGGGCAGACAACGCGCGTGTCGGTCAGCTCCGCTGGCGTGCAGGCGAATGGCGCTTCCGCTCGACCAGCCATTTCGGCGGATGGGCGCTATGTCGCCTTTGAGTCCAGCGCCACGAACCTGGTCGCCGATGACACGAATGGACAGACCGACATCTTCGTGCATGACCGTCAGACCGGGCAAACCGTGCGCGCCTCCACCTCCTCAGGCGGCGGAAACGCCAATAGCGCGTCGTCCTTTCCATCGATCTCCGCGAACGGACGCATCGTCGCCTTTGAGTCCAGCGCCACGAACATGGTCTTCGGTGACACGAATGGGCAGACCGACATCTTCGTCCGCGACTTGCAGACGGGAGAAATCGTGCGTGTGTCGGTCTCCTCAGGCGGGACGCAAGCCAATAACCTTTCGTTTACACCCTCAATCTCCGCCGATGGGCGC
>JAUQOW010000019.1:26553-34978 GCA_030550675.1 Chloroflexota bacterium | reverse complement strand
GACCCGCCGCTCGAACGCCGTCGGTTGCGCTTCCGCGATAAACTGGGATATATCCGGCAGGGGCTGCCAGCGACAGCCGGGTTCGGACTGGTCTGCCTCGGGCTGGTAAGCATTCCTCTTCTCAATCTCTTCGCTGTGCCCCTCTGCATTGCTGCGGGCACTCTCTTCTTCTGCGATACAAGCATCACACGCGACCAACCGCGTCACGAGTCGCCGCGTTTACCAGCATAGCAGGCTGCCTCCGACATCCGTCAATCGCCAGACGCCAGTGCGCTGCCTATCGCACAGCGGTTAGGAAATCTTTATTGTAAAGGTGAGGGACATTCTCTTGACGTGGCATGAAATTCTGGGTACACTTGCGCTATCCCGATCATTCTCCGTGCCAGTCATCGTCCTCACTCGAGGATTGCTGCGATTGTCAATCCCGGCGCAGGTCTGCGCCTGACTGATAGAACAAGAAGATATCCGCATTCTGCGTCGATCTTCATTTGTGGATATGAGGGGCGGCGTCCTGTCGTATTGCGCCGGATAAGCTGGTGGAGCGCATCTATATGCTCCATCGGGCATGGGTGTGTGCGCAAAACAGGCTATGCCAGTCGCTCTGAGTGTGTGACTGCGCTCAAGCGTCGGCGCGGGCGTGTCAGTCTATTCCTGGCATCGCGAGAGCAGCGGGAGCAACGGTCAGGAGCCTGGCGCCTGATACGGGCCATATAGACAGGAAAGGAGTCATCGCATGCTCAAACGAACGCTGGTCATCCTCTGGTCGGTTCTGGCGCTGGCGCTGGCTGCGTGCGGACAGCCCGCGCCCACGGCGCCCACTGCTGCGCCATCCGGCGAGCAACCCACAACAGCCCCCGCACCTCCTACTGGCGAAAAGCTCCGGCTGATCATCGGCACCGGCGGCACTGGCGGTGTTTTCTTCCCTTACGGCGGCGGTCTGGCGCGTATTCTTACTGAGAAGATGCCCAATACCGAGGCGACAGCGCAAGAAACCGGCGGCTCGGTCGATAACATGAAGTTACTCCAGAACGGCGAAGCGCAGATCGGCTTCACAACGGCGGACTCAGCCTATGATGGCGTCAATGGGCTGGCGGCGTATCAGGCGACCGGTCCGGTTCCGGCTGCGACGATTGCTGTGCTCTATCAGAGTTTTATCCATGTCGTCGCACGCGCCGATTCGGGCATTACAAGCGTTGCCGATATGAAAGGACGTCCTGTGTCGATTGGATCGGCGGGCAGCAGCACTGAAACGGCAGCGATTCGCCTGCTGGAAGCGACAGGGCTGAAACCTGAGGATGTCATTCGTGAGAACCTGGGTGTGGCCGACTCGGTGGCGGCAATGAAGGATAAGAAGATCGATGCCTTCTTCTGGATTGGCGGATTGCCGACCGCAGCGGTGACCGACCTGGTGACGACCGAGTCGGTCGTCTTCATCGATACCAGTTCGCTCTTGAAACCGATGGTGGATAAGTATGGTCCAATCTACACCGCGACCGTCCTGCCCGGCGGCACCTACAAAGGAACTGACAAAGACGTACCGGGCATTGGCGTGACCAACCTGCTTGTGGTGCGCCAGGATATGCCCGCTGATCAGGTCAAAGGCATTCTGACGACCATTTTCGATAATCTCGAAGAGGTGCATCAGATCCATCCGGCAGCCCGCACACTGACGCTTGAATCGGCGGTCGTTGGTTCATCGATACCGTTCCACCCGGCTGCCATTGAGTTCTATAAAGAGCGCGGCGTCTGGAAAGAGTAACGAGATGCAATCAAGGCAAGACTCGGCTGACTGCCGGGTCTTGCCTTGGTCTCCATCGTACCAGATGGCGCTTTCGAAGATCTCCACCATAAGAGGGGGTGTCAACGATGAGCATCGCCGCCAACGCACAGAACAACAATGAAACCGACAATGAGGTCATTTCCCAGGACAAAGTCGAGCAACTCATTGAGGAGTTCGAGAACGAAGCAGCCACCCGCAAACTGAGCGGCGCCTGGGCATGGATCGCCGGAATAGTTGCGGCTGCGCTCTCGATCTATGCGCTCTACTGGACGCAGGCGATCATCACGACTCAGGTGTATCGCGCCACGTTCCTGATGCTTGTCCTGGCGTTGACATTTTTCTACTTTCCGTTGCGCAAAGCGGCGCGCTCGAAGGTGCCCTGGTATGATGTCGTACTGGCAGCGCTTGGCGCTGCCAGTATGATTTATTTGAGTCTCAATTTTCGTGATGCGCTGCAACGAGTCACCCAACCCACGCCGATAGAGCTGGTGATGGGCGCTATCATGCTGCTGCTGGTGCTGGAGGCGACCCGACGCACCACTGGCATGGCGCTGACGCTGGTGGCGATTTTCTCGATCCTGTACGCTCTGTTCGGGTATGTCTTTCCTGAGCCGTTTGACCATCGCGGGATCACTCTGCAACGCCTGATTGGTACGAACTATCTGACGTTGCAGGGTGTGTTCGGCGTGCCGCTCGATGTGGCGGCGACCTTCATCGTGCTGTTCACCATCTATGGCGCTGTGCTGGAATACAGCGGCGCCGGCAAGTTTTTCATCGACTGGTCGTTCGCGGCGCTCGGCAAATCGAAGAGTGGCGCCGGTCCGGGAAGAACCGTAGCGGCTGCCGGGTTCCTGCTTGGCACGGTGTCGGGCAGTGGTGTGGCGACGACCGTGACGCTCGGTTCACTTTCGTGGCCCATGCTGCGCAAGGCGGGATACGATAAGACAGTCGCGGCTGGCATGCTGGCGGCGTCGGGGATCGGCGCCACCCTCTCGCCGCCAACCCTTGGCGCGGCAGCGTTTCTGATCGCCGAATATCTTGACATCTCCTACCTCGATGTGCTGATCATGGCGATCGTGCCGACGATCCTCTACTATCTCTCGATCATCCTGATGATTGAAGCCGACTCGCGCCGCATGAAGACGCAGGCCGTCGAGATCAAAACCGAGCCGCTTTGGGAGTTGACGCGCAAATTCGGGTATCACTTCTCGTCGCTGTTTGCTGTCGCCGTCCTGATGGGATTCGGCATGACGCCGTTTATGGCGGTCTACTGGTCGATCGTCGTTGCGTTCTTCCTGAGTTTCCTCCGCCCTGAAACGCGCCTCTCCTCCCTGAAGGCGCTGGCGGCTGGCGTTGCGCTCATGGCGGTGCTCATGGCGCTGGAAATGACCGGCGTCCTGCCGCGTATGCGTCCGTCGGTGGCGATCTTCTGGGGATTGATGCTCACCGTCGTGATTGCGGCGGCGATGGCGCTCTACCGGCGAGTGCGCGCCTTCCCCGGCGAAGATGAGAATATGCGCATTTTGCGGGCGCTGGAGTATGGCGGACGCAGCGTGGTGTCGATTGCCGCCACCACTGCCTGTGCGGGAATTATCGTCTCAGCCGTGACGCTGACCGGGCTGGGGTTGAAGATTTCGGGCATGATCGTCAGCCTGGGCGGGGGGAACATTCTGATGACGATCTTCTTCGCTGCGGTGGCGGTCTGGGTGCTGGGGCTGGCAGTGCCGGTCACGGCATCGTACATTCTGGCAGCGGTGATGATCGTCCCTGCGCTGCGACAGGTGGGTGTGCCTGAGCCTGCTGCGCATATGTTTATTTTCTACTACGCCGTGCTTGCCGATGTGTCGCCGCCGACGGCGCTGGCGCCGATGGCAGCCGCCGCCATTACTGGCGGTCGTCCATGGCCCACGATGTTTATGGCGTGGAAGTATTGTTTGCCGGGATTCCTGGTGCCGTTCATGTTTACGATGACGATCGACGGTACGAGTCTGCTGTTGTTGTTGCAGCAGGTCGGCAAAGACGCGGGCACGGTGGCGCTGGCGTTTAAGCCCGCCTGGTATGAGGCGCTTGCAGCAGGTGGATGGACCACGATTACGGTCACATTCCTGACCAGTTGCGTGGCGGTGGGTGCGCTGGCGGTTGCGTTTGGCGGATGGCTGCTGCGCCAGGCGAACCTCTTCGAGCGCGTGCTGATGGGCATTGCAGGGTTGGCGATGCTCTACGCCGATCTGGGATCCGATGCCGTCGGGTTTGGGCTGTTCCTGGTGGCAGCGCTGATTCACATCGTGCGGGTGCGCCGGATGCGCGAGACGGAGCCGGTCGTCGCTGCAACGGAAGCGGAAGCGCTGCGCGAGCGCTCGGCTGGGTGAGGATTGATAGAAACGGGCGCTCCCCTGTGGGCGCCCTGCCATCCAATGCACCAATGCGTAGGGGCAGGCCCCCGTGCCTGCCCTCTGCGGGGGCCAACCGCGCGGGCGCCCACAGGGGGGCGCCCCTACGATGCGGCGCGGTTTCGCCGTCGCCTTCTGCGGGGGCGCGCCTTCCATGCGTGCCGGGTAACCAGGGGGACGCCCGCAAACGCCCCCGCGTTGTAGGGGCAGGCCCCCGTGCCTGCCCTCTGCGGGGGCCAACCGCGCGGGCGCCCACAGGGGGGCGCCCCTACGATGCGGCGTGGTTTCGCCGTCGCCTTCCGCGGGAGCGCGCCTTCCATGCGTGCCGGGTGACCAAAGGGACGCCCGCAAACGCCCCCGCGTTGTAGGGGGCAGGTCCTCGTGCCTGCCCGTCACAGGCGCCCGCAGGGGGCGCCTCTCAAGGGTGGAGTTTTTGGGGTGCGAGGGGTGTTTGCCGCGTCCTGACGCCTTTTTTTCTCTTCCCCCCCTTCTCCCACAAGGGGAGAAGGGGGAGTTTGCCTATCCTGATGCCTGAAGCAGGCGCCTCAGCATAATGGCTTGTCAAAAAACTCTACACTTGTGAGCAGGGGGGCGCCCCTACGCTGGCGTTGCTGCCCTCTCGGGGGGATGCAGCCTCTTATAACCCCTAACCCTTAACCTCTCACCCCAGCATAGAGAATCTCGCGCAGGAACCGCCCCGTGTGCGATGCCTCAACCATGGCGACCTCTTCGGGTGTGCCGGTGGCGACGACCATGCCGCCGCCGTCGCCCCCTTCCGGTCCCATGTCGATGATCCAGTCCGCTGTTTTGATCACGTCGAGGTTGTGCTCGATGACCAGCACCGTGTTGCCCGCGTCCACCAGGCGGTGCAGCACAGTCAGCAGGCGTTGCACGTCGGCGAAATGCAGTCCGGTTGTCGGTTCGTCGAGAATGTACATGGTGCGACCAGTGGCGACCCGCGCCAGTTCTTTCGCCAGTTTCACGCGCTGCGCCTCGCCGCCGGAGAGGGTCGTCGCCGATTGCCCGAGTTTGATGTAGTCCAGCCCGACATCGTGCAGCGTCTGCAGGATGCGCTTGATGCGCGGCACGTTATCGAAGAACTCCAGCGCCGTCTGCACGTCCATGTCAAGGACGTCGGCGATGGATTTGCCTTTGTATTTGACCTGCAACGTCTCGCGATTGTACCGTTTGCCCTTGCAGACATCGCAGCGCACCCAGACATCCGCCAGGAACTGCATGTCGATGCGCTTTTCGCCGTTGCCCTCGCAGGCTTCGCAGCGCCCGCCTTTCAGGTTGAACGAGAAGCGCCCGGCGCTGTAGCCGCGCAGTTTCGCCTCATTGGTCGAAGCAAACAGTTCCCGGATCAGGTCGAACAGTTTAACATATGTTGCCGGGTTCGAGCGCGGCGTTCGCCCGATCGGTTGCTGGTCGATGTCGATGACCTTATCGAGATGTTCCAGTCCGCGCAGCGCGCGGAAGGGTCCCGGCTTCAACTGCGCGCGGTTCAGGCGGTTCGCCAGCGCCGGGTAGAGGGTCTCGGTAATCAGCGACGACTTGCCAGAGCCTGAGACCCCGGTGACGCAGATGAAGACGCCGAGCGGGAAGCGGACAGTCACATCGCGCAGATTGTTCATCGTGGCGCCTTCGAGTTCGAGCCAGGGTCCTTCCGCCAGATCAGCCTGATGATTGGCGCGGCGGCGGCGACGCGGCGCGTCCTGTGAGGCGTCTGCAACCGGACGCACCCGCGCAGTGCGGCGTCGCGGCGGCACAGGAATTTCCAGTCGCCCTGCCAGATACGCGCCGGTCAGCGACTCCGGCGTTGCCGCCACTACGTCGGGCGGACCGGCGGCAACGATCTGACCGCCCTTCACGCCTGCGCCTGGACCAAAATCGATGATCCAGTCAGCCGCCTGCATGGTTTCCAGGTCGTGTTCGACCACCACAACCGTATTGCCCAGGTCGCGCAGTTTGAGCAGCGTGTTGAGGAGTTTGCGGTTGTCGCGCTGGTGCAGCCCGATGCTTGGCTCGTCGAGAATGTAGGTCACCCCCACGAGACCGGAGCCGATCTGCGATGCCAGGCGGATGCGTTGCGCCTCGCCGCCGGAGAGCGTCGGCGCGGGACGTTCGAGCGTGAGATAATGCAGACCGACATTCAGCAGAAAGCCAAGCCGCTCGCGGATCTCCTTCAGCACATCGCTGACAATCGCCATCTGATAGTCGGTCAGCGGCGTCACCCCGTGGTGAGGCGCGGCGCCGTTCCCCGCCGCCTCTACTATTGCCGGTCCTGCCACATCCGCCGGGTAGACGCCATTTCCGGGCATACCGCTCAATCCATTCACCCACGCCAGCGCCTCCGCGATTGTCATCCGGGTAACGTCGCGGATCGACAGCCCGCCGACGCGAACCGCCAGACTTTCGGGACGCAGGCGCGCGCCGCCGCATGCCGGGCAGGGTTGCTCGCTCATGAAACTCTGGTAATACTCGCGCGTAAAGTCGCTGCCGGTTTGCTGATAGCGGCGGCGAATCTCGCTTGCCAGCCCTTCCCACGTGCGCAGATACTCGCCACGGCTCTCGCCGCCTTCATCGCCCCAGCGGAAGCGGATCCGCTCTTTGCCGCTGCCGTAGATGATGACATGGCGCGCCTGTTCGCTGAGTTGTTCCCAGGGCGTGTCGAGATCGAAGCCGTAGTGCTGCGCAATCGCCAGCAACGCGCGATACCCCCACGAATCGCGCTTCTTGCGCAGTTCGCCCCAGTAGGTCACCGCGCCCTCGTGCAGCGTCAACGAGGGGTTGGGAACCAGCAGTTGCGGATCGACCTCCAGTCGGACGCCGAGACCGGTGCATTCGGGGCAGGCGCCCTGCGGACTGTTGAACGAAAACATTTGCGGCGAAAGTTCAGGGAACGAAATGCCGCAGTGGGTGCAGGCATTGGCTTCGCTCATCAGCCATTCTTCGGCGGCGCCGGTTTTGTTCTGAATGCTGATGATCAACTGCCCCTCGCCGACGCGCAATGCCTGCTCGACGCTATCGGTCAGGCGGGTCACAAAAGCGTCCCACTCGCTCTGTGCGCTTTCCTGCGCCCGACCGATGGGACCGCTGGCGGTGCGCGCCTGGCTGGTCGCCGCGTCGCGTGCAGGCATTGTCAGCCGGTCAACCACGATCTCGATCGTGTGTTTGACCTTCTTATTGAGCTTGATCTCGCTTGCCAGATCGTAGATCTCGCCATCAACGCGCACCCGTGCGAATCCCTCGGCGCGCGCCTCGGCGAACACATCCTTATACTCGCCTTTGCGCTGCGACACGAGCGGCGCCAGCACCATGAAGCGCGTTCCGGCTGGCAGGGTGAGCACCCGGTTGACCATCTGCTCGGCACTCTGCGAACTGACCGGGCGACCGCACACATGGCAGTGCTGCACCCCGACGCGGGCGTACAGCAGGCGCAGATAGTCGTAAATCTCGGTGACAGTGCCAACTGTCGAGCGCGGGTTTTTCGAGGCGCTCTTCTGCTCGATGGCGATGGCGGGCGATAACCCTTCGATGGAGTCGACCTTCGGCTTTTCCATCTGACCGAGGAACTGCCGCGCATACGCCGAGAGCGACTCGACATAACGACGCTGCCCTTCGGCATACAGGGTGTCGAACGCCAGCGACGACTTGCCCGACCCGGAGACGCCGGTCAGGACGACCAGTTTATCGCGCGGGATTTCAACATCGATCCCTTTCAAATTGTGCTCACGCGCTCCTTTGATAACGATAGCGTCCTTTGCCATGATCTGGCGACCTTTCGCGGGATAAAACACCAGTCTGCGGTATTGCTCGAAAAGATTGACGCGAAGGCGCAAAGGCGCAAAGCTTTACAGTTGATATGGCACACCTTTGCGTCTGCCTTGCCGATTTCCTGCAAATATCTGAACAGGCGTGCGATAGTATAGCATTGCATAGATGCCGGGTCAATCGCAGCGCTGTTGTGGGATCGTGCAACAAATCAGACATACATGCCCATGCTGCCAGGCGGCGCTGCGGGCTACATGAAATCCAGCAAACCTGTGCCGCCAGGTTGCACATTCCTTGAGCAGCGGGCTAAGCCCTCACTCAGTGACCCTGCAACCCCGCGGGGGCTTGCACGAACTCTGCGAGGGCTTTAGCCCGTAGCTCATAGGAAGATCAACCAGATATCAGACAATCTCGTGATCGGCGTTGGCTGCGACAGGCTCAACCCGGCGGGGGGGAGCCCCGGGGCACCCACCCCCCCCCC
>JAUQOW010000019.1:0-26543 GCA_030550675.1 Chloroflexota bacterium | reverse complement strand
CTCAACCGGCGTTGGCTGAGCCTGTCGAAGCCAACGCCGACCGCTTCAAAGGTGCATGCTCGATTGTCCAGGTTTTATTTGATTTCACTATCAGAGGATGCGCAGCTTGCGGCGCATCTCTCATCCTCATCAGCCCGTGCTCAGTCCATTGAAGCCCCGCAGGGGCTTGCCTGATCTCAGCGAGGCTTTATGAACATTGAAAACAAACCGATCTTTTACGCCCGAACCTATAACGCCCATCCTATAAGTACGTACCGCAGAGCGCAAACAGTTTTCCCGGCAGACGCGCAGCATGGCTCGAAAAGATTGACACGAAGATTCGTGTGCGCAACGTTATGCTTTTGCGTCTTTGCGCCTTTGCGTCAGCGTTTTTTGAAGCGCTGAAGATTGGCAGGCGCAACATGACGGAATCAGCGCCACATCCCTTTGCGTCTTCGCGCCTTTGCGTCAGCGTTTTCGTGAGTCGCTTTCGTGATCTTTCTTCCCAAAAAACCACCACGTCACCGCGACCGAGAGCGCATACAGGGTTGCAGTGGCGATAAACAGCGGACCAAAGCCGTGCCGTTCCTGCACGAACGTACTGATCAGCGGCGCAATCAGAAACCCGACGCTATACGCCGCTCCCAGCAGACCGATCATGAACGGGCGCGCGCTTTCCTCGGTCTGTTCCATAGCATAGGCGTCGTAGAGCGGCGCTGCCATATTGAATGCGACGACCCGCGCCAGCGCTGCGGCAATGGCGAGCCACAGGTCCGATGCTGCTCCCAGGATGAGCAGCATCGGCACGCCGATGGCGCGGGTTACCGCCACGGCGCGCATCTTCCCCAGGCGCGCCGCCAGCGCCGGACCGGTCAGCGACGCCAGACCGGTCGCCACGTCAAACCCGGCGAAGAGTGCGCCGAGCGCGCGGTTGTCGAGACCGAAGCGTTCGCGGAAGTAGAGGTTGAGGTACGGAATGAGCAGCGCCGCGCCCCACGAGATCAGGAACGGCGGCAGCAGCAGTTTTGCCACGAGCGCTGGTTTGCGCAGCAATGCCCGCAGCGGCGTCGGCAGGCGCACAAGCCACTGCCGGGCAAACGCCAGCCGGGGTGGAAGGTTATCGAAGGATTCCTCCGCATTGATTGGCGCAACGGCACGTTCCGGCGATGGCGGGTCTGGTGTGCGTCCCGGCTCACGGATTAGCAGCAACGGCGGAAGCGACGCCAGTATCCCGACTCCGGCGATTGCAAACACAGCGCGGTAGGTTACGCCGCTGTCGGCGGGAGCGCCGAGTGCGCGCCCCAGCGCATCGGCGAGAAACCCTGCGCTAAGGTTGCCAATGCCGCTCAACCCGATGGCGACCGCAGCGCTGGCGCTAAACAGGTAATCGCGGGTGGCGTCGTCGCTGAGGCGCATCATCAGCGGCGCGGCGGTCACCTGCATCAGCACGGACGCCATTCCCATCAGCGCGGCGGAGCAGACTAGCAGCGCCGCCTGCGGGACGGCGGCAAACAGGAGAATACCAGCAGCGTACAGCGCCACCGACGCCGCGATCGCAGCGCGCAACCCCAGGCGCTGCACGCCTAACCAGATCGGCAGGCTCAACAGCGCCGCAACTGCCTGCGTGACCGTCTGCAACATGCCGAGGAAACCGCGGGAGTACCCGAGCGCCAGCACCGCCAGGTTGTAGTACAACGCCACGAATGAAAGGCTGAGCGTAAGAATCGCCAGATGCAGCAGATAACGACGCGCGCCGATTCCCAGCGCGCGCCAGCGATGGATGATGTGGCGCATGCAATGTTTCTATGCGGGCGTAGCGCCGCCGCGCCCCTACGGCTTTCACACTCGCCATGTGGAACGTTCAATGTGCACCGGGCGTAGCGACGTTGCAATGCAACGTCGCTACGCCCCGCAACGTCGCTACGCACCACCCTTTGTAACGTTTTTGCGGACGTGGCGCCGCCACGCCCCTACGCGCCGCCATTGGCAACGATGCGCGAGGGTGCGGTGCGCCTGGTGTGAGGGTGCGGTGCAACGTTCCATACGTTGACGTTGCGGCGCAACGTTTCTATCTGTAACGTTCGAGACGTTGCGGTGCGACGTTTCGTTCGAGACGTCGCGGTGCGACGTTTCTAATGCGTAACGATTCGAGACGTTGCAGTGCAACGTCTCTACATGGAACCTTCAACCTGCCTCGCCTCATTTGAACCGATTCTCTTCCGGGTCGTTCATGTCGAACCCTACGGCATCGAGGCGTTGCCAGAGATCGTCGGGTATGGGGACGCGCGCCAGTTCCAGGGTGGCGGCGATGCGCTCCGGTTTGCTGACGCCGACGACAGTCGAGGTGATGCGCGGGTCACGAAGCGAGAATTGCAATGCCGCGGCAGCCAGCGGAACGCCATGCTCCTGGCAGATCGCCGCCATAGCGCGCACCCGCTCAACCAGCGCTGGCGGCGCGTCCTGATACGCATAGCGCGCGTAAGCGTCCGGTCCTTTGGCGAGGATGCCGCTGCCGTATGGCGCTGCATTCACCACCGCCACCCCCCGGCTGACTGCTACATCAAGCAGCGGTTCCGCCGCGCGGTTCAGCAGGGTATAGCGATTGTGCGTCTCAACTGCCATAAACGCGCCGGTTTCGACGTAGCGGATCAGCATGTCGATCGGACCGCCGGAAATGCCGATATGCTCGATCACCCCTTCAGCCTGGAAGCGCTGCAAGACTTCCAGCGGACCGCCTTTGCCCATAACATTCTCAAACGTAGTATGCTCCGGATCGTGAATGTAGACAAACTGAAGGCGATCCAGCCCCAGCAGTTTCAGGCTGCGCTCAACCGAGCGTTTGATCTGGTCGCCGCTGAAATCGCCGGTCGCCAGGTCGCGATCGGCTTTCGTCGCCAGCACGAAGCCAGCGGGCAATCCGCCGATCATCTGGAGCGCCTTGCCGATCCGACGTTCGCTTTCGCCGTCGCCATACGCGGCGGCGGTGTCAAGAAAATTGATCGGGCTGCGAAAGGCTTCGAGCAGGGTTGCAATCGCCTGGTCCTCGGCAACGCTGTAGGCGAATGTTTCGGGCATGTTGCCAAGCGGCGCACACCCGATGCAGAGCGGCGTCACCTGAAAGCCAGTGCGACCGAATGGACGATGTGGCAGGGTCTGAGATGGGTCGATCATGGCGGGTATCCTGTTGCAACACAGAACGATGCTGAAGGATTATTGCAGGGGATAGGATGGATGTCAAACGAGGGGCGAGATGAGGAGCGCGAGGCGATGGGTTTCTTTTCCACGCGGCGGTCGGCGTTGTCGAACCTGTGTTATAATCTTTTCACTCCAGATTCGCATATGTCGGGGGCGGCGAAGGTCGCGTCGCCTCTTTCAGGGTAGATAAGGAATACGCCATGCCCCACAAACAATGGTCTTCTCCGCCGCCGATGCAGATCGATCCGCAGCGCCAGTACCGCGCCCGGATGATGACATCCAAAGGTGAGATTGTCATTGATCTGGCGGCTGCCTATGCGCCGAAAACGGTCAATAACTTCGTCTTCCTGGCAAACGAAGGGTTCTACAACGGGGTCACGTTTCACCGCGTGATCAGCAACTTCGTCATTCAGGGCGGCGACCCGACCGGCACCGGGCGCGGCGGTCCCGGCTATAAGTTTGAGGACGAGGTTGACCCGAAGAAGAACCCGCTCAAGCACGAGGCTGGCGTGCTGTCGATGGCAAATGCCGGACCGAACACAAACGGCAGCCAGTTTTTCATCACTCATTCGCCGCAACCGCACCTTGATGGGAAGCACACCGTCTTCGGCAAAGTAGTCAGCGGGATGGACGTAGTCAACGCCATTCGCCAGGGCGATAAAATCCTGAACGTCACAATCGAAGTTCTGTAGCAGCGCATGGATGACTCGCTCAGGATTGCCGCGCACCTGTCGGCGTCATCGGAAGGGCGGCGCCTGGCGCCGGTCGCCGGGGTGCATCCGCCTCTTCTCGCAGCGCCCGGTCCTGATGGGTTAGGAACGTCCGCCGCTCGAAAATCGCGGTTGCAGATCTTTCCCTCGCCAGGTCCGCATAACGCGCTCTGGTACTTTCCACGGGTCACTGGCGGTCATCTGCGCGTGGCGCGCAATGCAATCATTATTCAACTGGCGCGCTATACGCCCTCGCTGGCGCTTAAGAACGTTCTGTACCGCCTGATCGGCGTGCGAGTCGGCAGGCATGCGTCGGTCGGGCTGATGGTGATGTTCGATGTTTTCTTTCCGCAGGATATTACCCTTGGCGACAACTGCATCATCGGCTACAATTCGACCGTGCTCTGCCATGAGTTTACGCGCCATGAATGGCGGCGCGGACCGGTCTGGATCGGGCATGATGTCACGATTGGCGCCAACACGACCATTCTGCCCGGCGTGGTCATCGGCGATGGCGCGACAGTTTCGGCGATGAGCCTGGTGAACCGCGACGTGCCGCCGGGCGCGTTCGTCGGCGGCGTGCCGGTGCGGATGTTGCGGGTTGAGCAGTGAATGTGGAACGTTGCACGTGGGAAGGTGGCAGGTGGCAGGTGCGAAGGTTGAAGGTTGCCGGTGGTCGTTGCACGTTGAATGTGATGCCCTGAGCCTGCGAAGGGTTGAATGTTGAACGTGGGAAGGTGGAAGGCTTTCCTGATCCCTAATCCCTGATTCTCGGCGCTCATAGAGCGATCAACCAAAACCTGAATAATCACGCCTGTACCGGTGGAGCGGCGGGCGCGGGCTTCGACCGGCTCAGCCCACGCCGCTCACGAGGCGGTCAACGGGCGCGAGATTGGTCAGTGGCAGATGGTTCTTGGTTCTCAGTTCTCAGTTCTTGGTTCTCGGTTCTCGGTTCTCGGTTCTCATAACCCGTGACTCGTCTTTTACACCAACTCTTCGAGTTTATCCTGCGCACGCCGATCATCTTTTGGGGGTGCGTAGTCGCCAACCTGATCGGCGCAGTATGGGGCGCGGCGATCTGGTATGGTCCAATGCTGGCGGCGTCGCCCCTATGGGCATGGCCCTTCATCCCTGACTGTCCGCTGGCAGCGTTGCTTGGCACGATTGCGCTCTTCGGCATGCGCGCCGGGAAGCGCTGGTCCTTCTTCTATGCGCTGACGGCGTTCGCCTGCATTCACTATGGCATCTGGACGCTGGCGTTCTGGCTGCGGCAGTGGACAGGATCAGGCGTCGTTGATCCGTTCGAGGTTGTTCTGTTCGTCACCCACATCGGGCTGCTTTGCGAGGGGGTTCTATTCGCCACGCGCCTGGGTGATGTGACTGTTCAGCAGCGTCTTGCGGTCATCGGTTGGTTTGCGCTGGCGTTCGGCGTTGATTACGGATTAGGGTTTCACCCGCCGCTGGCGAGCCATGTCACCTTCGATTTCATTATGTGGCTGACGATTGCGCTGACCGGCGGGTTGAGCATCGCATTGCTGGCATTGCCGCGGGCTGGCGTTCAACCGGCGCCCCTGCCGACCACGGCGGTTGAAGGTTGATGGCGGTCGTCGCGCATTGAATGTTGCACGTTGCACGTGAGCAGGAAGCCGTAGGGGCGCGCCGCTGGCGCGCCCGGGTCATGGCGCAAGGCAGGTCCGCGCCGGTGGCGCGCCTGTGCGCGGGTCAGGGCGGTAGGGGCGCGCCGCTGGCGCGCCCGGGTCGTGGCGCGAGACAGGTCCACGCCAGTGGCGCGTCCGGGACGTGGGGCGAGGCGGGTCCACGCCGGTGGCGCGCCTGTGCGCGGGTCAGGGCGGTAGGGGCGCGTCGGGGCGTTGGGTACGGGGTGCGTTGTGGGAAGAGAGCGCGTGACACCTCTAACCCTTAACCCCTAACCCTTAACCCCTAACCCCTGAGCCTCACATAGAAAGAAAAACGCCCCTGAACCGGGGCGCATCACTGGCGGGGAGGGTGGGATTCGAACCCACGTGGGCTTTCAGACCCAACTCGTTTTCGAGACGAGCACGTTCAACCACTCCGTCACCTCCCCATCTCGAAGGCTATATGAAGGGCGGCTCGCCAGCTGGCAGCCGCCCACGTTGTGCTGGCGACTCTGGGGCGATTCGAACGCCCGACCTCTTCCTCCGCAGGGAAGCGCTCTAATCCGCTGAGCTACAGAGTCAAATTGTTCCGTCGTTACTATACCACGAATCGCCGTCTTGCGCAACCGGGAATGAGCAAACGGCGCGGGTTTGGACGCACTGGCGATTTGACGCACCCGCCGTCCGCGAGATGGGGCAGCGGAACACACAGAGTAATGCGGAGCGAGACGGATTCGCACCGATTGATGTCCGTTGCGCCAATCCGTGCACATTCGTCGTATCCGCGCGAGTCCGCGTTCGATTACAGGCAAATCGTGCCGGGGCGAACGAAGGCGGTCACCCTCGTTCGCCCCGAAGATTCCTTATGGCGTCGTGTTCCCGCCGCCGAAGTCGTCAAAGAGCGCCCCCGATGTCTGATGGAACCACACGCCGATCCGTCCGCCGCGATTGACGAAGAACGGCGAGGTCGTCGCTGTTCCAATCTGCACGCCGTTGCGGTACACCTTCACCGATCCGTCCGCCAGCGCCTTCGCGCCAAGCACGTCGCCGTTGTTGAAGGCGACTGGCGCCGTCAGGCGCGTGATCCATCCCGACTGCCCCGGCTCGACGGTTTCGACGATGACCTGCTGCGCGGGCGCATCGTAGCTGACCAGGATCATGCCGCGCGCGTAGTTGGTGACCGATTGGGCTTTCAGGATGAGGGTGTGGTGCTTCCCGTTCGGATCGATCTGGGTCAGGGTGACGCAGGCTGCCTGGTCGGCGCCAAACACGCGCGGTTGTGCATTCCAGAAGATGGTGTCCGCAGTCGTGAACGGTTGCGCCTGGTTGCTGGCGATGCGATAGGTATTGGTGGCGCCGGTCCAGTTCCTGCCCAATCCTCTGGTCGTATTGGCGCGGTTGAAGTTGTCGAGCAGGATGTCGGCGCAGACGAATGCCGGAGGATCAGGCTCGAAGTTGGCGTGGACCTCATCATTGCCCCAACGCGCTGTCACATTATCGACGAAGCCGCGGAACGTTGCGCCCCAGCCCGAGCCGACGCCGACATTGATGCCGAAAACGAGCGTATTGGCGTCAATGTTGATCGGCGGCGGATCGCCCGGCTGCCCGACTGGCGAACCGACGATCCAGTCGTTGAGCGTCGCGTTGAAGTTCTGCACCACGCCGCTGGGGATCGATTGACCGGACGGCACGAACATCCAGAACTTGCCATTCAGAATGTCCTGGGTAATCCATTGATCCGTGGGAACCGGCGGCGTTGGCGTCGTCCCATTGTATGCAGGCTCCCAGATCAGCAGCGCATATTTGCCGAAGGTTGGCGACGTGGGAGTGACATCCGCCACGTACAACCGCAACACCGGCGCAAGGTGGGCAAAGGTTGTGCTGCTGCTGGCGCGGTAATATTCGTAGCTGAGCGCCGTCAAGCCGGAGAGCGTGCGCGTCGGGAAGTTGCGTGGATCCCATTTCTTTTCATAATCCGCCTTGTCCTGCCCTGGCGTCACAGTATTCGTCGTGAATTCGAGCGAACCGGCGCCGGAGCGGGGTTGTGCTGTGGTGATGGCGACGGTGGCATCGGCGCGCACATTGGCAGGACCCCAGCCGTCGGGGTTGGATGGCGTGACCACAACCGCCAGCACTGGCGTCGCAAAGCCAAACGCGAGCGCGGTTGCGATCAGGACCAGCAGCAGCTTTCCTGGAATGGGCAGTTGTCTCATACGGTTCACCTCGTTGTGCTGTTGTTCACGTCATCAGAGCGTATCCTGCGCTTGCCTCGTCTTTCTATCCGGGTCATCCACTCGCCGTCCGACGCTTCGCACCTCCTCCGGTTGATCGTTGCCGTAATCACAAAGAGTCCGTGCTGCGGAAAGCGCGCACCATTCCGCAGCAGCGACGAAAACGAGGCAAAACGCCGACATGCCAGCGCGTGTCCGGGCGCCAGGTTGCTCCGAAGCAATTAGTCAATATCTCAGGATTGCCACCATCATAAATGCTTGCATGCAAGCATGTCAATGACAATAGAGGTCGAGTTTGTATGCAATCTTTTCATCTGATGGTTGCACTTTTGCTGCTCACAATGGTATACTGACCATACTGCTCTCTTGAGGGATGTGGAATGTCGTGAATCTGCGCAGACGCGCAGCATGCGAAACAGTGCGGGTCGAAGGCGAAAATATCAATGCTGACGGGCGCTGGTTTGAACAGAAGAAGCGTAATGCAACAAGGACGTTGCAATGACAAGTGTTGAACTTGAAGCCATCGAGAATGATATGACGAATCTGGCCACTGCTTCGCCGTATTTCAACCGAGAACTCAGCTGGCTTGAATTCAACCGACGGGTGCTCGAAGAGGCGATGGATGAGCGCCATCCGTTGCTGGAGCGCGTCAAGTTTCTGTCAATCTTCAGCACCAATCTCGACGAGTTCTTCATGATCCGCGTGGCGGGCTTGAAGCAACAGGTTGCGGCTGGCGTGGTCAGTCGCTCGCCGGACGGGATGACCCCGGCTGAGCAACTGGCTGCGATTCGTCGCGCTGTCATCCCGCTTGTGGAACAACACCGCGCCTGCTGGCTTGACGACATCAGACCCAAACTGTGCCAGCAGGGGGTCCATGTGCTCGATTACCACGAACTGACGCCAGAGCAGCGTGCAAAATGCGCGGAGTACTTTGAGCGCGAGGTCTTTCCGGTGCTGACGCCGCTGGCAATTGACCCGGCGCATCCGTTTCCGCATATTTCGAACCTGAGCCTGAATCTGGCGGTCGTGATCAACGATCCCGACGAGGGCGAACTCTTTGCGCGCGTCAAGGTGCCAGCAGTGCTGCCGCGTCTTGTTCCCATCGAAGGCGGTCACTGCGATACGCCGGAGGAGATCCCGCCGGAGCGACGCCACTGTTTTACCTGGCTTGAACAGATCATTACGGCGAATGTTTCATCGCTCTTTCCCGGCGAAGAGATCGTCGAGTGCTATCTGTTCCGCATCACGCGCAACGCCGATATGGAGATAGAAGAGGAGGAAGCCGACGATCTGTTGCGTGTGATTGAGGAAGGAGTCCGTCAGCGACGTTTCGGCGCCGTGGTGCGTTTGCAGGTGCAGCATAATATGCCTGAGCGCGTGCGCAACCTGCTTCTTCGTCACCTCAAACTGACCCCCGACGATGTGTATGAAATGCGCGGTCCGCTCGGGCTGTCGGATCTCATGCAGTTGACGAAGATCGACCGTCCTGATCTGAAAGACCCGCCATTCTATCCCATTCCGCCAGCGCCGCTGCAGCACGCGCGCAGCAGCGAGGAGCTGTTCGCCGCCATCCGCCAGCACGACATTCTGCTCCACCATCCGTTCCACTCGTTCCAGCCGCTGGTGACGCTGATCGAGGCGGCTGCCGAAGACCCAAATGTGCTGGCGATCAAGCAGACGCTCTATCGCGTCGGATCGAATTCGCCGATCGTCAAGGCGCTCATGCACGCGCGCGAGCAGGATAAGCAGGTGACGGTGCTGGTCGAGTTGAAAGCGCGCTTTGATGAGGAAAACAACATCATCTGGGCGAAACAGCTTGAGCGCGCTGGCGTTCACGTTGTGTACGGCCTGGTGGGTCTGAAGACGCACGCCAAACTGGCGCTGATCGTCCGGCGGGAACACGACGGGCTGCGTCGCTATGTTCATCTCGGCACTGGCAACTACAACGCCACCACGGCGCGCATCTACACCGACCTTGGTCTGCTGACGGCGCGCCCCGACATCGCCGCCGACGTGTCGGAATTGTTCAATCATCTGACAGGCTTCTCGCGGCAGCGCCACTATCGCAAACTGCTCGTCGCACCGGTGAGCATGCGCGAGTGTCTCGAACGGTTGATCGAACGCGAGATCGCCCACGCACAGGCGGGACGAGCGGCGCATCTCATTTTTAAGTGCAATTCAATTGTCGATAAAAAGATGATCGACTTGCTCTACCGCGCTTCCCAGGCGGGGGTGACGGTTGAGTTGATTGTGCGCGGCATCTGCTGCCTGCGCCCCGGTGTGCCGGGTATGAGTGAGCGCATTACCGTACGCAGCATTGTTGGACGATTCCTGGAACACAGTCGCATCTATTACTTTGCCAATGACGGAAACCCGGATATTTACCTCGGCAGCGCCGATCTGATGGAACGCAACCTTGATCGCCGCGTCGAGACGCTGTTCCCGATCGAGACGCCCGCCTTGAAGGAGGAGATCCGTCATTTGCTCGACGTGTACCTGCGTGATACGTCGCGGGCGCGTATCCTCATGCCTGATGGCTCATACGTGCGCGCTCGCCCGCGTGAGGGCGAAGAGCCGTTCGACAGTCAGGCATTCCTCAGCCGCGATAATATGACGCCGCGGTAGGCGAGGGGGCAAGAGGCAAGAGGGGAGGAGCGAGAGGCGAGAGGCAAGAGACAACTGGGGCGCAGACGTTGCAATGCAACATCGGGTACAGACGTTGCTTTGCAACGTCTGTACCCGGGATAGTGAGACGCTATGAACACAGCGACATACCGTCTGTTCATCGCCGTCGAGTTGCCCGGCGCCCTCCGCGAAGAACTGGCGGCTCTGCAACAGCGGCTCAAGCGCGATCAACCGCCAGTGCGCTGGGTAGAGCCGGATGCCATGCACCTGACGCTCTGGTTTCTGGGGGATGTTCCGGGTGATCAGGTCGTGCACTTGAAGATCGCGATGATGCTGGCGTTCGCCGGGCGACAGGCGGTGCGCGTCCAGCTTGGCGCTCCCGGCGCGTTCCCCAGCCTGCAGCGTCCGCAGGTCATCTGGATCGGGCTGGCAGAAGGCGAGTCGCACGTGCGTTCGTGGTACGATGCGCTGGCGCGTCGTCTGCCATCCCTTGGGTTTCAACCTGACCCGCGACCGTTTCGCCCGCACCTGACGCTCGGTCGGGTGCGACGCGAGGCGTCGACTGAACAACAGCAGCAGCTTGGCGCCGCGTTGCGCTCCTTGAAACCCCCTTCCGACCACGTGTGGGATCTTCAGCGCGTGGTGCTGTTCCGCAGCGACTTGCGCCCCGAAGGACCGCGCTATACGGCGTTGGCGGAGGTCGATCTGCAGGGGACGGGGGTTGGGGGTTAGCTTGCGGCTCGATGGTATAATGGCGTTATGTTATCGGGACGACTCGGCACCGTAGCGCTGTGGCTGCTCATCATCTGCGCTGCTGTCTTTCTCTTTGAGCGCGCCGTGGTTGTGGTCAGTTTTTTCGCCACGCCGCTGCTCCTCTTCGCTCTCGCCTGGCTGATCGCCGTTGTGCTGCAACCGCTGGTGTCGCGGTTGACCGAAATCGATCTGCCGACGATCACGATCCGCGCGCATAGCGTCCCGCCGCCGCCGCGCCATCTTTCGCGCGTGCTGTCCGTGGCGCTGATCTACCTGGCGCTGTTCGCGATTCTCCTGGTGGTCATTCTGTCATTTGTGCCGACCATTACTCAACAACTGGCAACACTGACCGGATCGGCGCCGGCAACGGTTGAGTCGGTCGTTCGATGGGTCGGTCGGCTCGAAGAACGTCTGGAGCGGTTCGGCTTTCGCGGCGATCTGACGGCGATTGTGCAACCGGAAGCCATCGCCCGGCAACTCACCGGCATCGGCAGCGCGATGTTGCAGCAGTCGCTCGGCATTGCTGGCAGCATCGCCACTGTGCTGTTCAACATTTTTCTGGTGCTGATCCTCAGTTTCTATATTACCCTCGATGGCCCGCGCATCGGCAAGAGCTTTGTGATGCTTCTGCCCCAATCCTGGCGCGATGAGGTGGACAATCTGTTTGCCGTCATTGATCGGGTATTTGGCGGCTTTATGCGCGCGCAGTTTGTCAACTCGCTGGTGTACGGCGTTGCCAACGCGATCGTGATGGCGCTGTTTGGGTTGAGCGACATCGCCCTTGCCAGCGTAGTTGCTGCGATGCTGGTCTTTATCCCGCTGGTCGGGGGATTCTTCGCGCTGATTCCGCCAGCGCTGTTTGCCATTCTGTTTGCGCCGGACCGGGTGGGGTGGCTGCTGCTGGTGTTGCTGGCGGTGCAACAGGTGCAGTTCAATGTCGTGATGCCGCGGCTGGTCGGGCAGGCTATTGGGCTGCATCCGCTGCTGGTGTTCGCGGCGTTGCTCCTCGGCGGAACCGTCGCCGGCGGCTGGGGCGTGCTCTTCGGCATTCCGGTCGCTGGCGTCATCGCATCGATTGCACAGTTCTTCTATGAGCGCGCCCGACGCACGATGATTGTTCTTCCTTCTACGACGGACGAAACGCTGTCATCAGTCGTCACGCCGGCGCCGGTCGCCGATCCGACATCCGCTCCTGTCGTTCCAGCGCCGGTCGCCGATCCCGTGTCGGGTAATCCGTCCTCCTCGCGCTTGACGCAATAGCCGCTCTCCTCTACAATACCGCCGTCGAGAGACAACGTCGCTCCTCAAATGCGACCTCGGGAAGAGTGCTTTGCCGCGTTATGGAGAATCGCACCGCTGCCCGAAAGCGTTCCCCCTGTCTGACGTACGCCCTCCTGGGCGCGTTGAGCCTGACGAGCGGCATCATTGGCGTTGTTATCGGCGGTGCGCTGATCTGGTTCTTCGTGGCGCGGCCCCTGGCGGATCAGGTGGCTGTGACGCCTTCCGCCACGGCTGCGCCGCCTGCCCTCCCTGCGCCTTCGCAACCCACCGCAATTGCCAGCGATTCGGTGCGCACCGCGCCAGCGCGCGTGGCGCGCGAAGTCGGTCCGTCGGTGGTCACGGTGGTGTCGCAGTTGCCGTCGCAGGTTGGTTTCTTCGGCACGTTTCAGCCGCCGCCTGCGCGCGGCTCCGGCGTGATCATCGACGCGCGCGGATACATTATTACTAATCACCACGTGATCGAAGGCGCGCGCCAGTTATACGTCATTCTCGCCGATGGTCGGCAACGACCTGCGCGACTGGTCGGGAGCGACTATCCGTTCAGCGACCTGGCGCTGGTCAAAATTGAGGGCGACGGCTACCCAGCGGCGCGCCTTGGCGACTCCGACGCCGTGCAGCCGGGGGAATGGGTGATCGCCATCGGCAGCGCGCTGGGAGACCTGCGCAACTCGGTGACGATCGGCGTGGTCAGCGGGCTTGGTCGGTCGCTGCAGACCCGCGATGTTGTGCTGGATGACCTGATCCAGACCGACGCCACGATCAATCGTGGAAATTCCGGCGGTCCGCTGGTCAACTTCGATGGCGAGGTTATTGGAATCAATACTGCCATCATTCGCGGCGGCGCGGAGCAGGCGGAGGGGATCGGCTTTGCAATTCCGAGCAACACAGTGCGGTATGTCGCCGATCAACTGATTACCCGCGGCAGGGTGGCGCGTCCCTACCTGCCGATTGAGTTCGTGCCGATTACGCCGCGTCTGGCAGCCTGGTACAATCTGCCGGTCGATTATGGGCTGTTCATCCAGGCGGTTGGTCGCGGATCGGCGCTGGAGCGGGCAGGCGTGCGACCGGGCGATATTCTGCTGTCGCTTGGAGGTCAGCGCATTGATGGGGAACATCCGTTGCTGCGCATTTTAGCGCGGCATCAGGTTGGCGAAGAGGTTGAGATCGAGATCTGGCGCGATGGCGGTGTGCAGACCGTGCGTATTACGCTGGAGGAATTGCCGCGATAGCGGCGCGCGCCAGCGCAGACTTCCACATTCCAGTCGCTGCTTCATGACGATCCGTCGGAACATGCTGACGGACGGATGAAGAGTCATGGATCGGTAACATCCCCATCAGAGGCGTATCAGGAACTCATCAGTCGTCGGAGCTATACTTGCGTCTGACGACCGGTTGAAATCGTGTGATTCTGACAAGTGCGAGGAGTGTATGTTCCAGCAACCGAAGACCGTTATGCTCCGCCTTCTGTCACTGGCGATCCTGACAGCCATGATTGCCGGCATGGTCGCCTGGCCCCGCCAGGGTCGCGCTGCGGCGCGCAGTCCTTCCGAGGTGCCCGACACGTATCCGCCGTATCTCGCCGTGTATTATCCGCAGACCGGTCACTCCGCCGTCAATTCGTTCGAACTGTTCTGGCGCAATACGCCGAATGCGCTCTTTGTGCTCGGCTATCCGATTTCGCGCCCGTTCATTGAGGAAAGTTTCACCAATCCCGGCGAGTACTACCGCGTCCAGTATTTCGAGCGCGCTGTTCTCGAAGAGCACCCGCAAAATTACGGCACGCCCTACTACATCCTCGGGCGCCTGCTCGGAACGCAACTGGCGAAGGGGCGCGAGAATGAACCGCCATTCCAGCCGGTTCCCGACCCGCGCGACGGCACCTGGGACAGCGTGACGCGCCATACGCTGCGCAACTCGCCAGCGCCGTTCCGCAATTTCTGGCTCAGCAACGGCGGGCTGGCGGTCTTCGGTCGCCCGATCTCCGAGCAGTTCCAGGAGGTCAACAAGGCGGACGGCAAGACCTACTGGGTGCAGTATTTCGAGCGGCAGCGCATGGAGTGGCATCCCGACGAACCCGACCCGCGCTACCGCATTCTGCTGGGTCTGCTCGGCAATGAGTACCGCGACGCCAATCACCGCAACAACCCGGCCTTCACCCCCGCCCCTCGCGATGATGCGCGCTCGTTGCCGCGCCCGTTCATCTATGGCTACAACGCGCACCTCTACCAGGATCGCGAACCCTGGCAGGATCGCAAGCGCGTCCTGCAGCTCGTGAAGAACAGCGGTTTCGGCTGGGTGCGCCAGCAGGTGCGCTGGATGGACCTGCACGACCGTTCTGGCGCGATCTACTGGGAAGAACTCGATGACATCGTACGCGACGCCAACGAAGCGGGTGTGAAACTGTTCATCAGCGTCGTCGCCGCTCCGAGTTGGGCGACGGACAACGGTCGCAACGGATTGCCCAACCGCGCCAATATCGGGCAGTTCGCCTATTTCATGGGCGAAATGGCAAAACGGTACCGCGGCAAAGTCGGCGCCTATCAAATCTGGAACGAACAGAACCTGGCTGTCGAAAACGGCGGGCGGGTCGCGTCGGCGGCGCTCTATATGGACGTACTGGTTGCAGGGGCGCGGGCGATCAAGGCAAACGATCCCTATGCCATCGTGGTGTCGGGTCCGCCAGCCGCAACTGAGACAAACAACCCAAATATCGCTATCAGCGACCTGGCGTTTTTCCGGCAGATGTTCGCCGACCCGCGCTTCCGCGAAGTCGTTGACGCCATTGGCGTTCACGCTGGCGGCACGTCGAATCCGCCCGACAGCATGTGGCCTGATCGCCCTGGACCGGGACCGAACTTTGTGACCAGTCGCGAGTTCTACTTCCGCCGCGTTGAGGATTACCGCGCGCTGGCGTTGCAGTATGGGCTTGGCGACCGGCAGATGTGGATCACCGAGTTCGGCTGGGCGACGCGCAACAATACGCCGGGGTATGAGTTCGGCAATCAGATTTCGTTTGAGCAGCAGGCGGAGTGGATCGTGCGCGCCTTCCAGATCGGGCGGCGCGAGTACGCGCCGTGGGTGGGGGCAATGTTCCTGTGGAATCTGAACTTCGCCATACCCTGGACGCAACGCAACGGGAATCCGCTCCACGAGCAGGCATCATTTGGCATCCTCAACGGCGACTGGAGCCCGCGTCCGGCGTACCTGGCGCTGCAACGGATGCCGAAGGATTAGGCTCCCGGTGCGTATGATCCCGGCGGCGTGAACGGGACGCGGATGCGCGCGGATCTGCTGGTATGGGTGGCATCTGTGCGAATCCGTCCCGATCCGCGTCGATCTGGATTGAATTGAAGTGGCGTAGGGACGCTGCGGGAAAACAGGCATACCCTGGCTGGCGGTTGAAACCGCGCCTCGGGGTGCGTGCGCGCTGGGTATCAGCCTGTACTGACATGTTCCCGTCTATATGGGCGGGTGGCAGGCCGGAAGCCCGCAGGCGCGCATTCACTCGCCAGCCTGCATATCGGATCAATCCTCATTAGCTCGCCGCGCCAGGGCGTCGTCCGACACCCTGACGCCGAACTGACTACGAAGATCAATCAGACATCGGACAATCTCGTGATCGGCGTTGGCTGAGCCTGTCGAAGCCAACGCAAGCTGAACCTGTCGAAGCCAACGCAAGCCGCTCTGCAGGTGCAGGCGCGATTGTCCGGGTTTTGTTGATCGCTCGATGAGGAGGCTCTCTATGGTCACCCCACGATATGTCTCACTTCTCCTTCTGATTGCGCTGGTGGGAACGCTGCTGCTGCCATGGCGCACGCAGGCGGCGGCGCGCAGCCCGGAGGAGGTGCCGCCGACGCAGCCGCCGTTTCGGGCGCGCCTCTTCCCGGAAACCGGTCACACGGCGGTGAATTCGTTCCTCTCCTTCTGGGAGCGAACGCCCAACGCGCTGTTTGTGCTGGGTTACCCGATTTCGGCGCCGTTCATTGAGGAAAGCTTTACGAACCCCGGCGAGTATTACCGGGTGCAATACTTTGAACGCGCCGTTCTCGAAGAGCACCCGGAAAACTACGGCACCCCCTACTACATCCTTGGGCGTCTGCTGGGCGCGGAAATCGTTAAAGGGCGCGAGAACGAACCGCCGTTCCAGCCGGTTCCCGACCCGCGCGACGGCACATGGGACGAGTTCACCCGCCACACGTTGCGCAACTCGCCAGCGCCATTCCGCAGTTTCTGGCTCAACAACGGCGGGCTGGCGGTCTTTGGGCGTCCGCTCTCCGAACAGTTCCAGGAGGTGAACCAGGCGGACGGCAAGGTGTACTGGGTGCAGTACTTCGAGCGGCAGCGCATGGAATGGCACCCAGAGGAACCCGATCCGCGCTATCGCATTCTGCTCGGTCTGCTCGGCAACGAGTACCGCGACGCGCATCATCGGGGCAACCCGGCATTCATCCCTGGCGCAACCGCGCCCGATCAGCCGCAGCCGCCTGTGAGCAACTTCGCCTATGGGTACAACGTCATTCTGTACGGACATGGATCAACCTCATGGCAGGATCGCCCGCGTGTGCTGCGCCTGGTGAAAGAGAGCGGCTTCGGTTGGGTGCGCCAGCAGGTGCGCTGGATGGACCTGCATGACCGTTCCGGCGCAATTTACTGGGGAGAACTCGACGACATCGTTGAAGACTGTCATCGGGAAGGCGTGAAGGTGTTGTTGAGCGTCGTCGCCGCGCCGTCATGGGCGACTCCCAATGGCAGGAATGGACTGCCGTCCCGCGAACACTTTGGCACATTCGCCTATTTCATGGGAGAAATGGCGAAACGCTATCGCGGCAAGGTTCAGGCATACGAGATCTGGAACGAGCAGAACCTGGCAGTCGAGAACGGCGGGCGCGTGCCGAATGCGTCGTTCTACATGGATATGCTGGTGCAGGCGTCGCAGGCAATCAAGGCGAACGACCCGGCGGCGCTCGTTGTGTCCGGCGCGCCGTCAAGCACCGAAACGAATGCGCCAACCATCGCCGTCAGCGATCTGGTCTTCCTGCAGCAGATGTTTGCCGATCCACGCTTCCGCGCGAATGTTGATATCGTTGGCGTGCATCCCGGAGGCGCCGCCAACCCGCCCGACACCTTCTGGCCCGACAATCCGGGACCGGGACCGGGATGGACCAACAGCCGCGAGTTCTACTTCCGCCGCGTTGAGGATGTGCGCGCGCTCATGGTGCGCTCCGGCCTGGGAGATATGCCGATGTGGGTGACGGAGTTCGGTTGGGCGACGCGCAACAATACGCCGGGGTACGGCTTCGGCAACCAGGTGTCGTTCGAAAAACAGGCGCAGTATATCGTGCGGGCGTACCAGATGGCGCGCACCAACTATGCCCCCTGGATGACCGGCATGTTCCTGTGGCAGCTCAACTTCGCCGTTCCCTGGCGCGCCCAGGGCAACGAGTTGCACGAACAGGCGAGCTACGGCGTGATCAACGGCGACTGGAGCCCGCGCCCGGCGTACCTGGCGCTCAAGGCGATGCCGAAGTAAATGACTGTCGCCGGATGGTGTGAACAGGACACGGATTGCCACGGGTGCGACGGATTGTCACGGATTTGTGTGATCCGCGTCCATCCGTCCCGATCCGTGTGAATCCGTGTGCTCCTTTAAACTTGTAACTTGCCCGGATGGGGCGAATAGGACACGGATTTCCACGGGTGCGACGGATGCGCACGGATGGGTGCGGATGATCCGCGTCCATCCGTCCTGATCCGTGCAAATTCGTGTGCTCCCTTCACTTGCCCGGATGGGGCGAACAGGACACGGATTTCCACGGATGCGACGGATGCGCACGGATGGGTGCAGATGATCCGCGTCCATCCGTCCTGATCCGTGCAAATTCGTGTGCTCCCTTCACTTGCCCGGATGGTGTGAACAGGACACGGATTGCCACGGGTGCGACGGATTGTCACGGATTTGTGTGATCCGCGTCCATCCGTCCCGATCCGTGTGAATCCGTGTGCTCTTACCGCTTGGACGCACCCTGCCGCTGATGGTATACTGGAAGTATGACGACCACTCTCTCCAATCCAACGCCCTCTGCCGACATGCCTGCTGAGGATCCGTTCCGCTACGGGTGGCGTATTGTGCGCCGCGACCTCGGCGATGGCTATTTCGACGAGGAGCTGGTTCCGTTGCGCCTCATCGATCTGCTGCACCCCGAGGAGGGCGACCAGGTGCTGTGCAATTACGACCATCAGCGGCGCGTCCGCTACCTGACGAACGTGTTCCTGGCGCGCACGGCGGACCGCCCCGATGCCGTCGTTCTCAGCGATGTGCGCATTGCCTGGGATGTGCCCGACCTTCGCCCGCACGGTCCCGACATTATGGTGATCTTCGGCGTGCAGACGATCCGCAACTGGAGCACCTTCGACGTGGCGCGGGAAGGGGTGCGCCCGACGCTGATCGTTGAGGTGACCTCGCCGGAAACGCGCCGGTTCGACCTGTACGAGAAGGTGGACCACTACGACCTGGCAGGCGTGCCGTTCTACGTAATTGTGGACGCCTTCGAGCGGCGTGGTCAGCCAGTGGTGCGGGTGGTCGGCTATGAGCGGGCGGGAACGGCGTACCGGACAATGACGCCGGATGAGCGCGGTTGGCTCTGGCTGGAGCCGCTGCAGGTCTGGATCGGGGTGCAGGAGAATGAGGTCTACTGTTTCGACGAGCAGGGACGGCGGATGGGCGATTACGCTGACCTCGTCGAAATGGTGATCGAATCGGAGGAGCGGGTGGCGGAGGCGCTGGCGGAAGCCAAGGCGCAGGCGCGCGCGCGGATGGATGCCGAAGCCCGTGCTGAAGCCGAAGCCAGAGCCCGCGCTGAAGCCGAAGCGCGAGCTGCCGCAGAAGCCGAGGCCCGCGCCGCAACCGAAGCCCGTCTGCGTGAACTGGAAGCCGAACTGCGGCGGTTGCGCGGCGAGGGGTAGCGCTGCCGCTTTTTACTTCGCAAATGGCAGTTCGACCACTGTGCCAGTCGCCAGGGACTCCACTACCCCGACGATGGTCCCTGGTTCGGCATATGCGGTGCGCACATATGCCAGCGCGATTGGTCCGAGTCGCGGCGACACAACGGCGCTCGTCAGGTCGCCGGCATCTCTGCCATCAACCTGGAGTTTTGCCGGCGCTGCGACCGGTTGGCTCAACCGCAGGCCGCACAACCGCTTCGCCAGGCGACCACGGCTCTCCATGCGCGCGATGATTTCCTGCCCGACGTAACACCCCTTGGTGAAACTCACCGCGTCCAGCAGCCCGGTTTCCAGCGGGATGTACTCCTGGCTCAGTTCGCGCCCGAATGCGCCATACCCCTGTTCGACCCGCAGCACGTCGAGCGTGTCGGCGTCCAGTGTTGTTGCGCCAGCGCCGAGCAGCGCAGCATGGACGGCGTCGTAGCCTTCCGACGGGATGTAGAGCGTGAAGCCGTCGCCGCCGATTGGCTTGCGGCGCGCGATCAGCAAACTCACCCCTGCGAGCGTTGCAGTTGTGATACCATGCAATGGCAGGCGGATCTCCGTGCCGGTCAGTTCCGCGAGCGTGTGCACTGCCTGTGGACCATACACTGCGATTTGTGCATGGGTGCGTCCAGCGGGTTCCAGGGTCACCTGGTCGTTGAAGAAGATATTCTGGCGCAGATGCCTGAACACTGGCGGTCCCTGGTCGGGGCTGGTCACGACGAGCAGTGCATCGTCGAGTGCGTGAACGGTGAGCAGGTCGATGATGCGTCCGATGGGGGTGGTGAGAACGGTAAGCGCGCCTTCGCCCGGCTTCAGACGCTCGATGTCGTTGGTGGAGAGGCGGTGCAGCAACGCGGCGCGGTCGCGTCCGCGCATGAAGATGCGCCCGGCGGCGCGTTCGTCGGCGATGGCGATATGTTCCAACGCGCTGGTGTAGGAGGATTCATTTCCGCGCATAACGATCTCCAGAAATCCGGCTTTATAGTGTCAGAATGATGCTGTTACTACGATCTGCCCGTCTGCCAGTGATGGTTTTTGCGTGCACATTCCGCTCTTCGCCCTCGCCCGACAGCTGATAGGAAGATCAACCAGATATTGGACAATCCCCGTGATCGGCGCTGGCTGCGCCTGTCGAAGCCCGGCGCTGGCTGCGCCTGTCGAAGCCCACGCCAGCCGCTCCACAGGTGCACGCTCGATTGTCCAGGTTGATCGCACGATAAAGTCGTGCTACAGAATGCGAATCCTGGTGCATGGGGTCACGCAATGAAAAATATCTGTGCCTTTGTGCGCGTTCATAGCTGTTTAAGGGAAGACATATCAATGGTCATGATACAGAAAGCGTTGTCTCTGATGCAAACATTTATCGAACGCGGCGGGTGGTGGGTGGGTGCACAGTTCGGATTGCTGTTCGCGCTCGTACTGGCGCCGACGGACCTGCCCTGGTTGCCCGATCTGCCTTTGTTGAGGGGACAGGGCGCGCTGATCGCTGGTTTCATCCTGGGCGGGTGCGGCGCAGCGCTGGCGGGCATAGGGCTGCTGCACCTCGGCGCAAATCTGACTCCCTTTCCGCGACCGCGCGATGACGGCGCGCTTGTCCAGCACGGCGCCTATGCCATTGTGCGCCACCCGATCTACAGCGGCATTATCCTCGGCGCCTTCGGCTGGTCGCTGGTGCGCGGCAGCGGCGTCGCGCTGGCGTTGAGCGTCGCGCTGCTGGTCTTCTTCCATTTCAAAGCGCGCCGCGAAGAGCGCTGGCTGGTTGAGCGCTACCCGGAGTACTCCGACTACCAGAAGCGCGTGAAGAAGCTTATTCCGTTCATCTGGTGACGCTACCCGCTGCCTGCGCGCGCCAGTTTTTGCAGTTCGTACAGTTTGTTCAGCGCCTCCAGCGGCGTCAACTGATTGATGTCAAGCCGCCGCAACATCTCAATCACCGGTCCCGGCGTCAGATCGAAGAGCGACAGTTGACCATCCGGCGCCCGCAGCTGGTCGCCGCGCGCCGCGCTGTGGCTGCGCGACGCGGTTCGCCCGGCAGAGGGGCGTTCATCGGCGGAAGCGGTCGCTGGCGCTGGCGCACTGCGCGGCGCGCGGCGCTCGAGTTCCGCCAGCAGCTCCGAGGCGCGACGGATGACCGGTTGCGGAATGCCCGCCAGTTCCGCCACGTGAATGCCATACGACCGGTCGGCGCCGCCGGGGCGCAGTTCGTGCAGGAACACCACCCGCCCGTCCTGCTCGGTCGCTGCCATGTGGTAGTTCTTCAGGCGCGGCAGGGTGCGCTCCAGGTCAGTCAGTTCATGATAGTGAGTTGCAAACAGGGTGCGGCAGCCAAGGCGCGGTTCGTTGTGGATATACTCAATAACTGCCTGCGCGATCGCCATGCCGTCGTAGGTGCTGGTGCCGCGCCCGACTTCGTCCAGAATGATCAGGCTACGGCGCGTGCTCTGCGCCAATAGCGCCGCCGTCTCAGTCATTTCAACCATGAAAGTGCTGCGTCCGGTGGCAATATCGTCCTGAGCGCCGATGCGCGTAAAGATACGGTCTACCAGCCCGATCTCGGCGACGTCGGCGGGCACGAACGAGCCAATTTGCGCCATGAGCGCAATCAGCGCCACCTGGCGCAGCACGGTGCTCTTGCCGCTCATGTTGGGACCGGTAATCAGGCAGATCTGGCGCGTCTCAGTGTCCATCTCGATGTCGTTAGGAATGAAGGTTTCATCGAGGGTCTGCTCGACCACCGGATGGCGCCCGCCGATGATGCGCAGGCGGGTATCGTCGTACAGTTCGGGGCGCACGTAGCGTCCGCGCACTGCAGCTTCCGCCAGCGCCGCGAAAACGTCGGTCGTAGCGATCATGCGTGCGGTGCGCAGCAACCGCGCCCCTGCGCCAGCCACCGTATCGCAAATACGAGCGAATGCCCGACGTTCCAGGTCGATCAGGCGTTGTTGCGCCTGTTCGACGATCTCTTCGTAACGTTTGAGTTCGTCGGTGAAATAGCGCTCGCCGGTTGTCAGCGTCTGTTTGCGAATGTAGTGCTTCGGCACCTGATCGGCGTAGGTTTTGGGAACTTCGATGTAATAGCCGAAGACGCGGTTGTAATCGACGCGCAGCGATTTGATGCCGGTGCGTTCGCGCTCTTTCGGTTCAAGTTCGCTGATCCAGCGCTGCGCATCGCGGCTTGCCGCCACCACCTGATCGATCTCTGGCTCGAAGCCGGGGCGGATGACGCGGCGCGGCGGCTCGCCGTTCTCGCCAGCGCGCAGGTAGTTGGACGCGCCAAGCAAGGCGGGCGGATCGTCGTCAATCGCAGTCTCCAGGAATGCCAGAATGTCAGTGCAGGCATCGAGCGCGGGAGTATCGGCGCGCCCGTTCAACGGCGGCGCTATCGCTGACGCTTCGGCGGGCGCAACGGACGACGCGGCTGCCGCAGGCGCTGGCGGCGGATCGGATTCGCCAGCGCCATTCTCCTCATCGTCAAACAGATCATCCCCGGCGTGGCGCGCCGACACCCGCCGCCGCGCTTCGCGCTGCGCGCGCAGACTGACTGCCGGGGTCGCCGGTTCCTGTTCGATGGAGACGTCTTCTGGCGGCGATATGCCATCGGACGGCGCGGCGTCAACGGCTGCGGCTTCCTGGAGGGCGCGAACCCCGCTCAGATCGACATCTTCGAGCGGCGGCGTCCAGTCTCCCAGCGCGGCGACCAGTTCGGGAAGCGCACGCAACGCATCGCGCAGCCGCGCCATGTCGCGTGGCGTCGCCACCCCGCTCCCCTGGATGATCCGATTGACCACCCGTTCCATATCACCGACGCGCCGCAGCGTTTCGCGCACGGAGGCGCGCAGGATGGCGTCGTTGACGAAGTGTTCCACGGCATCGTGACGCGCGCGCAATCGCGCAATGTCGCAGAGCGGTTGCGAGATCCAGCGCCGCAGCAGGCGCGCCCCCATCGGCGTGCGCGTCTGATCGAGCACGCCGATCAGCGAACCGCGGGTTGTGCCGCTGTTCCCTTCCAGCAGTTCCAGGTTCCGCTGCGTCTGCGGATCGAGGAACATGGCGTCGCCAGGCATGTAGACGCGGATAGAGCGCAGGTTGGCGACTGTTCCCTGCTGCGTTTCGCGCGCATACTGCACAATCGCGCCCGCAGCGCGGATCGCCAGCGGACGATCCGCCAGCCCGAAGCCGGCGAGCGAGCGAACGCCAAACTGATGGAGCAGCGCATCGTGGGCATTACGCAGGTCCCAGCGTCGTTCGGGCCACGCCGTCACGCGCCCGTGCGCCCAGCGCGCATGGTTTTCACGTTCAACGCGCCGCGCGACCCGTTCGCCGGGGAGGAGGCGTTCGCGCTCCTCGCGGGTGAGGAACTCCAGGTCGTGTTCGAGGCGGGCGCTGGACGGTTCCAGACCGGGCAACCGGAGGTCGGCGCGGTCGGGGACCAGGATTTCCGCCGCGTTGAGTCGCGCCAGTTCGCCCTGCGCCTGTTGCGCGGCGCGTTCGCCGCTGAACTCGGCGGCGGCGAATTCACCGGTGCTCAGGTCGGCGTATGCCAGCCCGATGCGACCATGGTCAACAATCAGAGCCGCCAGGTAGTTATTGCGGTCAGCGGGAAGCATTCCGCTTTCGATAATCGTGCCGGGAGTGATGACGCGCACGACCTTGCGCTCGACCATTTTGTTGCCGCCGGTGAGCGCCGTCGGCTCGATGCCAGCGGCGAAGATCGAACGCGGACGGGTATCAGTGCGGCTGGAGGGGGTTTCGGTGATCTGTTCGGCGATGGCGACGCGGTAGCCAGCGCCGACGAGCCGCGCGACATACCCTTCAATGGCGTGGTACGGCATGCCCGCCATCGGGCAGCGCTGCTTCTGATCGCTCCCCTTCCGACTGGCGAACTCTTTGTAGGTGAGGGTCACTTCGAGCAGATCGGCGACCAGTTTGGCGTCATCATCGAAGGTTTCGTAGAAGTCGCCCAGGCGGTAGAGCAGGATGGCGTCGGGGTACGCCGCTTTGAGGCTGCGGTACTGGCGATACCAGGCGTGCAGTTCGAGACCGGGGAACTCCTGTTGCAACTGTCGCTCAAAAGCGCGGCGCTCGGCTGGGGTCATAACACTTGCTCCATCTGCACGTCGTTGCTCGTACCGATGTTCTATTATAGCACCGGTCGGCGATCTGTCCAGAATAAACGGATTCGCATATGCTCGAACATGCGAGTATACTGCCATATGTCAGTAACACGTATCAGTTGCAACAATTGCCATTCTGTGCTGCCAGAGGTTATGTGCGGCAAGCGTGATTATGAAAGGAGAGACCGGGCATGTTCGAAGGCTTCAGGAAGTTTATCATGCGCGGCAACGTGGTCGATCTGGCGGTTGGCGTGGTGATTGGCACAGCATTTGGCGCGGTTGTCGACTCACTGGTCAAAGACGTGCTCTTGGCGATCATCGCCACGCTGGTCGGGCAACCGGACTTTTCGAACGTTCTGGTATTCGGAGCGGTGCGACTCGGCGCTTTTCTTACCGCCGTCATCAACTTCTTGTTGATTGCAGCCGCCATTTACTTCTTTGTCGTTGTGCCGGTCAATAAACTGAACGGTCTGATCAGGAAACCTGAACCGCCGCCTGCGCCGCCCGAACCGTCAGCGGAGGAGAAACTGCTGAGCGAAATTCGTGATCTGCTGCGACAAAACATAACCCGTCCTTAACGACCGCTTGATGAATCTCATGTAAGGTTAAGTGTCGGAAAACGCCGGTCGAGCGTTCAATGGGGAACGTTCGGCATTAAGGATGCGAGGTGTGCGGTGCTCGACGCCCTGAGTGTTGTGATTCCAACGCGAAACGAAGCAGCGTTGATCGGCGGATTTCTTGCCTCCCTCCCCGCATCGGTGGAACTGATCGTCGTGGATGCCAGCGATGACGAGACTCCTGCGATCATCGAGCGCACGCGACCGCGCAATACCAGCATTATTCGTTCCCCTGTCGGCATTGCGGAAGCGCGTGAGATCGGCGCTGCGGCGGCGCGCGGCGAGTGGTTGATTTTCAGCGACGCCGATGTGCGTTTTGCGCCTGGCTACTTTGACCGCTTCATGCGCTACGCTGGCGCCGACGCCATCTATGGTCCCAAATACGCAACGACGGTGTACCGCTGGTACAGCGCCGTCTTCACCGGCGGGCAGCGTCTGGCGCATACCCTCGGCTTTCCGGCGGCATCCGGCTCGAATATGGCGGTCAGGCGCGAGGTGCTGACGAAGGTTGGCGGCTTTCGCTGCGACCTGCCGGTCAATGAAGACAGCGAACTTTTCCTGCGCCTTGCCCATCGCGGCTATCGCATCCGGTTCGCCGCCGATCTCGCAGTCTACTCACTCGACGACCGTCGGCTGCGGCGCGGCGCGGTGCGTAAACTGCTGCACAGCACTGCGCGGTGTGCACTGATTGCGCTGGGGATGCGCATACCACTCCCGCAGCGCCTCCTGCGCCATGATTGGGGGTACTGGAGCGCCACGCGCCGATGAGTCCGTCGTCCGTTTCGCTGCGCTGGACGCTGTTCCTCGCTGGCGCGTTTTTCCTTGCCCTTCTGATTATCGGCATCGGATGGAGCGACGCCGCCCAACGTGTGTTCAGCGCCGCATCACCCGATGAGGCAGCCGCCGTGTTGCGCGGCTTCGGTCCGTGGACGCCGCTGGTCAGTGTGCTGCTCATGGTCGTGCAATCAGTGCTGGCGCCGCTGCCCGGCTCCCTGGTCGCCGCCGCCAACGGCGCGATCTACGGCGTCTGGTGGGGAACGCTGCTCTCCTGGATTGGCGGCATGGCGGGAGGGCTGGCAACCTATGCGCTCGGACGCTGGTCTGGCGGCATGGTGATGCAGCGTTGGAAAGAGACGTCGCTCTGGCGGCGAATGACCGACGTCGGCGCTTCGCGCGGCTTTTGGATCGTCCTGATCGCCCGAATGACGCCGATTGTGTCGCTGGATTTCATCGGCTATCTGGCGGGCATTGCGCGCATGCCGCTTCCCTCGTATGCGCTCGCCAATGCGATCGGCATCATCCCTGGGATGCTGGCGTACACCCTGATCGGCAGCGAACTGATCCAGGGACGCGCCCTCTCCTGGCAGATCGCCCTGGCGCTCTTCCTGCTTGTTGCGCTGTTCGTCGCTGGACG
>JAUQOW010000160.1 GCA_030550675.1 Chloroflexota bacterium | reverse complement strand
GGATGCGCGCCAGGGTCATCGTCCCCGGCTGCCGCCGGATGATATGCTGCGGCGGCGATTTTTCCGCCTGCACTTCGTAATCGCCGTATGCAAAGCGCAATTGAGCATGCAGTGTCCCTTCCGCTTCGCTCAGATAGATGCGGGGCGTTGGCGCAACATCGATGTCTTCCCAGCGCAGCAGATCGCCATTGAGCGGCAGCCGCTCCGCCAGCGGCAGCAGATAGCGCTCAAAGAACTCTTCCTGCTCGTCTGGAGGAATGGTCAGGTCGGGGTATTCGATTAGCGTTTCGACGGCGCCATTGGAGGCGACGACCGGCAGCAGCAGTTCGCCGACGAGCAGCCAGAGCGGTTTGTGGATGACGATTTCCGTCTCGCGCGGGTCGAGCGCGAGGCGCTCGCCAGCAACGTTCAGATGCGCTCTGACGCGGAGCGCGCCCTGATCGCTCTGCTCAACGGACATCTCGACCGATGCCGGATCGGTGATGACCTGCACTCGATATTGCAGCGGGTCATTCTGATCGCCGATGTAGACCAGTTGACTGGCGAGCAGTGGGAGCACCGGATCGAACGCGGCGCTCTGATCGGCGCTGAACGCATACAGGTAGGGCGCGCTGTTCGTTGCAATGACCGTCATATTGACCGCATTGATCGTTTCGGTGGAAACCGAGGGATAGGAAGCGTGATTGATGCGCGATCGGATCGGGCGCGCCTCGCTCGACAGGTTGAGCGCAGCGATCGCTTCCGCTAATGCTCCGGGGCTGTGCAGTGCGGTGGGAGGCAGGTGGCGGTGGGCGATCGCATAGGGAATGATCGTCCATGCAGCGTTGCTGCGCTGCAAACTGAACACGATGCACGCCTGATGAACGGTTGGCGTGCGCTGCGGTTGCGCGTCGACCACTTTGCTGATCACGGCGCGCCAGAGGCTTGGCGGGTTTTTGAGCAGGTGATCGCGGAGCGCGATCAGCGCCGCCACGCGGTGGCGGCAGAGCATCCAGTAGTGGCGCTGCGGGCAGGTGCAACTGGCGTAGATCTGATGGTTCGCCAATCGAATGCCGACCTGATGCGCCACTCCGGGCGATTCAAAGACGCTGATCTGCGCGTTTTGGGCATCAACGTGATCGATGGCAACCTGCCCGCGCTCGACGTAGCGCTGTCCTTGCTGGACAATAGTGCGCGAGACTGATACAAACATCCGATCGACATCCAGGATGTCGGCGGAAAGGACATTCAACATGTGTGGCATTTCTTATTTCGTTATCCGCCTGCTCGCCCGGCGGTCGATGAACATCAAGGAAAGACATGTAGCAGCCCTGCATCGCCGGAGTCCCGGCGCTGCGGGTTCATAGAACCTGCGCCGCCGCGCCGCGCGTTCGATGAGCAGCGGGCTAAAGCCCTCACTCAGTCCATTGAAGCCCCTTCGGGACTGTTGCGATCTCAGCCGGGGGACAGCCCGCAGCGTCCCGGCAAGCGGTCCAGCCCCGCAGGGGCTTGCACGCCCGCAGCGAGGGCTTCAGCCCGCAGCGATCCGGCGATTCCTGACCAAATGGCATCTACACCTGCCATGCCTGAAGGGTTGACGCAGCATCGCAGGCATTATAGCATGTCCATCCTCTCACCGGACTCTTATCCAGCACAAAACCCCGCAAACGTGTGACCTTGTCGCCGTGATGGTATAATACCTGTCAAGCGTTGCCGGTGAGCGCGGGCAGTGCGCTGAACGCTGGCGATCTACTGATACATCATATACGGAGCATCCTATGAGCACACGTTCGCAGCGCGGTCGAGCAGTTCAGACGAAGAAAGGCGGCGCTTCCCGCGCGCTCTACCTTGTGATGGGCGCCGCTGTTCTGGCGGTGATTGCGGTTGCCGCTACGGTTGCGCTGCAAAACCGGCAACCTGCGGCGACTCCAGGGCGCGACCCGGCGCGTCCGGCGACGAATGTTCCCACAGGCAGGGACGAAAATGGCTTTTTCTTCAAAGGAAATGCTGATGCGCCGGTGGTTGTCACCGAATACTCAGACTATCAGTGCCCTGGATGCGCCTACTATGCAACCGTGCTGGCGCCGCAGTTCGAGCAGGAGTATATTGCGACTGGCAAAGTCAAATTCGTGTACCACGAATATCCCCTGAGCGGACACGCGAATGGCGCGCCTGCCGCATATGCGGCGCGTTGCGCGGGTGAGCAGGGCGCCGACAAATACTGGGCAATGCACGATTACCTCTTCACCAACCAGCGCCAGTGGAGCGCGCAACCAGACCCCAGGGCGCAGTTCGTCGCCTATGCGCGCCAGATCGGTCTCGACGCCGCTGCATTTGAGCAGTGCTACGCCAGCAACCGCTTCCGCGACGCCATCAACCAGGCGAAGGCGGCGGGCGATGCGCTGCGTATTCCAGGAACTCCCTCGTTTGCAGTGAACGGTCAACTCGTCGACACCACCGGCGCAACCAGTGTGGAAGAAATCGCCGCCCGCATGCGCCAGGCGGTCGATGCAGCGCTTGGCGGGAGGTAGGACGCGGATGTTGAAGGTTGCACGTTGAACGTTGTCGGTGGCGTGGGAGGAGTATGTCCAAATCCTGTGAGGTGCGCACCGTTGTTCAGTTCTGGCGGCGAAACCTCGCCAGCGGAAGGGTTTCCGCCTGAGGGCAAAAGTATGAGGCAAGAAGTGAGCAGCGTTGAGCATCCTCCGTCCGTACAGGACGTGATTCAGACAATTGTCGCCCGGTTAATCGCGGATTATCAACCTGAGAAGATCATCTTATTCGGTTCGTTTGCATATGGCGCGCCCGATATCAATAGCGATATCGACCTGCTTATTATTAAGTCGACAACTGAGTCGCCATTGGAGCGGCGAATTCGCGTGCGCCAGATAGTCGCCGACATCGAACGACGTATACCATTTTCGCCATTGGTGCTGACGCCCGAAGAACTGGTGCGGCGCTTGCAACTGGGTGACACATTCTACCAGGAGATTCTTGCGCAAGGTAAGACGTTGTATGTCCGAAACCGATTCGAGCCTGCCAAATGACTGGTTTGCTTATGGCGATCTCGATCTTCAAGCCGCAGAAATTCTGCTGGCGCAAGATGGTCCTCTCCTAATAGCTGCTTTTCATCTTCAGCAGGCGGTCGAAAAGTATCTTAAGGGCTTCTTGCTGTCCAGAGGCTGGTTTCTACGTGGATACACGACCTTGAGCTTCTAGTTCAGGAAGCGATCGCAAAGGACTCTGACTTTCAGCAATTCCTTGCCTTGTGTCAGAGGATTACTGAGTATTACGTCGAAACTCGCTATCCAATCGGTGTACGCTCTCCCCTGCAAAAAGAAGCCCTGGAAATGGAGTTGAATGCGATTCGCGCCTTGATATGGTTAATCAGGCAGAAGACGCCGTAGGAAGACGGGCATGTCACTCTATTGACATCCCCTTGCCGCGTGGCTATAATGCCTCAGTCTGAGGCGCTCCTCGCGTCTGCACGGGGCGTTGTCTGTAAGCACACGGCGTTACATACCAGAGAGATGGCATCGTGCGTAACCGGGATATCTACTCACTCATTTTCATTCTGCTGATCGCTGGCATTGCGCTGTCAATCGTCTTTGCGCCGGAGGGACGCTGGCTGTTCAACCGCGATGTCAGCATCCGCCTGGGACTCGACCTGCGCGGCGGCACGCAGGTGCTGCTCCGCGCTGCAGAGCCGGTTGATCGCAGCGTCATGCAAACGGCGGCTGGCGTCATCGAGCGCCGCATCAACGGGCTGGGAGTGGCTGAGTCGGTCGTTCAACTGTCGGGGAATGACCGGATCATCGTTGAAATACCGGGCATCGACAATCCCGAACAGGCGATTGAAACCCTGCGCGGCACCGGGAAACTGGAGTTCATCGACACCAAAGGCGAATTCCTGGCGCCTGGCACGATTGTGCGCACTACCGGCAGCCCCAACCCGATCGCGCTGCGCCCCACAGCAACGGTCACTGACACGGAGGGGATCACTTCAACTGAGATAGTATCTCCGACCGTGCCGGAGGGTCCGATCTACGAGAGCATTACCGATGGCAAGGACCTGGACCTGAACTCGGTGCAGCCGCCGCAGATCGCCGGTCAAAGCCTGCAGAACCAGTTTGCGGTGCCCTTCGCGTTCACCGGCGAGTCGGCGCGCCGCCTGGAGCAGTTCACCGCTGCTAACATCCAGCGCCCGATGTGCATTGTGCTGGACAATCAGGTGTTCAGTTGCCCGATCATCCAGGCGGCGCTGGTCGGCGGACGCGGTGAAATCACGACCAGCACGCGCGAGGATGCCGAGCAGATCTACACGCAACTCAAGTTCGGCGCACTGCCGGTGCCGCTCCAGGTCGAGTCAAGCCGGACAGTGTCAGCATCGCTAGGGCAGGGATCGGTCGATGCGAGCATCGTGGCGGGCGTCGTCGGTCTGGTGACGGTGGCGCTGTTTATGATGCTGTTCTACCGCCTGCCCGGTGTGCTGGCGACGGTGGCGCTGTTGCTCTACACGCTGATCAGTTTTGCGCTCTATCAGTTGATACCGGTGACGCTGACGCTGCCGGGCATCGCTGGGTTCATTCTCTCAATCGGCGTGGCGGTTGACGCGAATGTGCTGATCTTTGCGCGCCTGAAGGAGGAGTTGCGGCGCGGCAGGTCGCTAAGCGCGGCTATTGACGCCGCCTTTGTCGAAGCCTGGCCCGCCATCCGCGATTCAAGCGTGGCGACGCTGATTACGTGCACCATTCTGTTCATGTTCGGCAATACCTTTGGGGTCAGCCTGATCAAGGGGTTTGCCCTGACCCTTGGGATGGGCATTCTGCTCAGCCTGTTCACCTCGATGATTGTGACGCGCACATTCCTGCATACGATTAATCCGCTGCCATTCGCACAGAACCCCTGGCTCTACGAACTAAAAGACGCGCCAGGGATGCGCCACGCCCGTGAGGCGGCGTAAGCTGATGATTTCAAGAGAGACGTATGGATAAACTGGTCAAACTGCGCTACTGGTGGTTTGCGCTGTCGCTGCTGATCATCATTCCTGGGCTCGTATCGCTGGCGATCTTCGGGTTGCGCCTGGGCATCGACTTCAGCGGCGGCGCACTGTGGGATTTGCAGTTCGTCGAACGTGCGCCTGGCCAGCTTGATACAGAGCGTATTCGCGCAATTTTTGCGGCTCAGGGGTTTGAAGGGGCGCTCGTGCAACTGACCGAGTCGCAGATCGATGGGCGCACGGTCGCCAGCGCAGTGGTGCGCACCCGTTCCCTGAGCGAAACTGACCCGGAGTCACAGCGGCAACAGGTGCTTAATGCCCTCAGCACAGAGTACGGGCAGGTCAATCAACAGTCGTTGCAGACCGTCGGCGCAACGGTGAGCGCCGAGTCGACCCGCAGTGCGGTGATTGCGGTGATCGCGGCGTGTGTGGTCATTCTGATCTATCTGACGCTCGCCTTTCGCCGTGCGCCGCATCCAATACGCTACGGCGTCTGCGCCATCCTGGCGATGATCCACGATGTTTTGCTGGTGCTGGGAGTCGCCTCGATCCTGGGGGTTGCCATCGGGTTGGAGGTGGACGCGCTGTTCCTGACCGCGCTCCTGACGGTCATCAGTTTTTCGGTGCACGATACGATCGTGGTCTTCGACCGCATCCGCGAGAACCTGATCAACCGGCGCCCCACTGAAACCTTTGATGACATCGTCAATCACAGCATTGTGCAGACGCTGCCGCGTTCGGTGAATACGCAGTTAACCACCTTCTTCACCCTGGTGGCGCTGCTCCTCTTTGGCGGCGAAAGCATCCGCAATCTGGTGCTGATCCTGCTGATCGGGCTGGTCAGCGGCACCTACTCGTCGATCTTCAACGCCGCACAGTTGCTGGTGGTGTGGGAGAACCGCGAGTGGAACCGCTGGTTTCGCCGCAGCGCCCCGCCGGGCGCCGCAGCGCCTGCGGCATAACGGGTTCCTCACTTCGTCACATAGTATGTCCGCCAGCGGTGCGGAGCGTTCGGCGGTGATTCGTCGCAGATGCGGAGAATGTGCGCCCCCGCTGCTTCCAACTGTTCTGTCACACGGTCTCCTGGAAGGGGATGCACTTCGTGGGGATAGAGTTTGAGGCGGCGGTACAGGAATGCAGGCGGCACGCCAACCGTTCGCAGCAGCCCATACGCGCGACGACGCGGCTGCAGGCGATACAACGGGTGAATAGAGTCCAGCGTGGTGAACACCAGCAAGCCCTCCGGTCGCATCACCCGAACAAATTCCGCAACATAGCGGAGCGCGCTGGTCTGGTCGGGCACGTGCTGAAGCACGCCCCAGGCATACACCATGTCGCAACTGTTCGACGCAATCGGCAGCGTCGTGCTGGCGCTGACGACGAAGTGCGTCAGATTGAGGTTAGCGTGGAGATGACGGGCTTTGACAATCAGGCTTTCGGCGATGTCAATGCCAACGTAATGCTCAAAGTGTGCGCGGAAGGCAGGCGCGAGCCGTCCGACGCCGCAACCGAAATCGAGTACGGTTGACCATTGTTTCGGTCGCTTGAACGGTGCAATCTGTTGCAGCAGACTGGCGACCTGTTCGTGACCGGTTTGCAGAAACGCCTCGACATCCCACCCGCCGAAACGGTTTGTGCCGGTCATTCCCCAGAAGGGATCGAGCTGACCGAGGTCTTCCCACTGACGTTTGTTTGCCTGAAGGCTCATTGTTATTGTTATCGCTGACCTGCGCTTTCGATGGCATCACCGACAGCATAGACCAGGAATGCGCCTGCCGTACAGGGAAGAGTATCCGTGCGCTTTCAGGGAAAGATCCCCTGAGTCCTGCACGTGGTAGGAATGTGCCTGAAGTTCAGGCGGACCTGAGCACAATCCTGGCAAGAATGGAACACGGATTCACGCTGATGCGACGGATTGATACGGATTTGTGGGTTGTGGAAGGTTTGATGCCCCAGACGGGCGATACAACACAAGGGCTTGCCAGCAGCAAAACCCTTGTAAGCGCGCTACCCCGCCTGCAACGGCAGATTTGGCTGCACATCAAGGTCCCAACCATCCTGTTTACCTGCGTCGAAGCGGTAGAAGGCGGCTGCGCCGATCATGGCGGCATTATCGGTGCAGAGGGCGATAGGCGGGACGCGCACCGGAACGGGTGAGCGGCGGTGAAGTTCTTCGCGCAGGCGGAGGTTGGCCGCCACACCGCCTGCCAGCAGGACTTCGGCGGCGCCGAAGGCGCGCGCCGCCTCGACGGTCTTGGTCGCCAGCACGTCCACGACCGACTCCTGAAAGGCGCGCGCCAGCCGCGCCACAATTGCCGGGGGAAGGGGCGTCGCGTCGGTTGTCGCGGGCGCGCTGCGTTTCCCGACGCCTTTTCCGGCGCCGGACTGGAGCGCCGCTTCACGCGCTCGATACTCGCGGATCTGGTGCAGCACGGCGGTTTTCAGTCCACTGAACGAAAAATCGTAACTGTCGCGCAACCAGGCGCGCGGCAGGGAGACGCCGCCGGGCGCGTTTTCAGCCGCCTTTTGAATGGCGGGTCCGCCGGGGAAGCCAAGCCCCAGCAACCGCGCGACCTTATCGAACGCCTCGCCAGCCGCGTCGTCGCGGGTCTGCCCAAGCATGCGGTAGCGACCGTGCCCTTCGAGCAGCGCCAGCAACGTGTGCCCGCCGCTGACAACCAGCGCAACGACGGGGAACTGTGGTTCGGGCGCATCCGGCTGCGCATCGGTCAGCAGCCAGTTGGCGTAGATGTGCGCTTCAATATGGTTGACCCCAACGAACGGCAGCTCACGGATCCAGGCAATCGCCTTGGCGACATTCAGCCCGGTCATCAGCGCGCCAGCCAGTCCGGGACCGTAGGTGGCGGCGACGGCATGAATGTCGTTCCACCCGCCAGGGAGCGGACGCAGCGCATCGTGCAGCACGGCGTCGATGGTCAGAATATGCTGGCGCGACGCCACTTCGGGAACAATGCCGCCATAGCGGCGATGCTCATCGATCTGCGATGCCACAACATTCGAGATAATCGTGCGTCCGCCGCGGATAACCGCCGCCGCCGTCTCGTCGCAGGACGTCTCGATTGCCAGGATGGTGAAGTTTGTATCCATGCCTGATATTGTACCATTACTCTGCATGCATGCCCCGACAGTATTGTTCTCAGAGGTTGACGCAAAGACGCAGAGGCGCAAAGTTGCACACTCAATGTTTCATACCTTTGCGTCTTTGCGCCTTTGCGTCTGTCTTGTAGTGAAACGCTCGAAAAACGCATGTCCTCTGGATAAGGTCGACGCAAGGACGCAGAGGCGCCAAGGCGCACACTCAATGTTTCATACCCTTGCGTCTTTGCGCCTTTGCGTCTGTCTTGTAGTGAAACGCTCGAAAAACGCATGTCCGTTGGACGTGGAAGGTCGCCTTGACACGCTGCGTGACGGATGAGTATAATGAAGGCTGGTTTTAGGAATGCCTAAATCATACCTGAGCCATGCCACTGTCAGAACACACCGAGTCTGTTCAGGACTATCTGAAGACTATCTTCGACATTCAGCGCGAGCATGGGCGCGTGGCGACCACCGTGCTCGCCGAGCGGCTGGGCAATTCGCCCGCTTCGGTGACCGGTATGATCAAAAAACTTGCCGCGCTCAATCTGGTGGAGTACGAACCGTACCAGGGCGTGGTGCTGACCCCGGCGGGCGAAAAGATCGCGCTGGAAGTCATCCGCCACCATCGCCTGATCGAGCGTTACCTTGCCGAGGCGTTAGGCGTGCCGTGGGATCAGGTGCACGCCGAAGCGGAAAAGTGGGAGCATGTGCTGTCAGAGGACCTGGAGGATCGGATCGACGCAGTGCTCGGCTATCCGACGACCGACCCGCATGGCGCGCCGATTCCGAGGCGCGATGGCACAATGCCGCCGCCCCACACTACCCGCCTGAGCGACCTGCAAACCGGTCAATCGGCGACGATTGCCGAGGTAAGCGATCACGATCCGGCGATGCTGCGTTACTTTGCCGAACTCGGGTTACGCCCCGGCGTCGATGTGACCGTTGTGGCGGTGGCGCCGTTCGGCGGACCGCTGACCGTGCGGTTGGACGATGTTGAGCACGCCGTGGGACGCGAAGTAGCGGGGTATGTGGCAGTGTGCGATGTAACGTCGGCGGGCGAGGAGTAGGTCAGCCGCGTGCATACGCGGGTCTGATCGCCTCACGCTTCAGGATATCCGGCAACTGCCCCAACTGATCGCCGGTTACAACGACGATCTGACGTGCATCCGCCTGCCCTTTGAACGCTGCGAGCGCCTGTGCATCGGCGCGTTGCTGACTGCGCGCTGAGATGAAAAGGGCGCCCACGAATGAGCCGCCGATCATACTGGTAATCGCTCGTAGTTGATCGAGGTGTTCAGTACGAAAGGGACGCGCTTCGGTTTTGCATTCGGCAATCAGAGGCGATGCCGCATACGTTGCTGCCAGATCAATCTGGTTCACGGGCGAAAGCTCGCTCTGCACTGGCATCGCATCATAGCCTGCCTCTTGCAAGTAGTCGGCGGCTTCGACAGACAGATTCTCATCGAGTTTGAATCGCGGAATACCTGGCATCTGTTCTATACCGGCAACGGCACAACTCATTCACCTGCCAGTTCGGCAGCATAGGCAATGGCTGCTGCGACAGATTACCTGCTCAGGGCAGGATAACTGCGCAAGATACTCTCTACTCCTCTGCACAACCCGGGCATTGCAATCTTACGTTGACATCTATCGATCCATGAGCGTTGCAGCGCCACCCATCACCCCCACACCCGCATCATTCGCCTGGACCTTATTCTTCCTCACGGGACTGATCGGCGGACTGATAGGTTGGGGCGTCGCTCTTCTCGATGCGCGGCAGGTCAGTGGTAATGTCGCCGTCTTCAGCGATGTGGAGCACGTCGGGGGCGTGGACAAGTTCATTGATGGCGTGACGGGTGCCCTCTACAAAGAGCGTATTGAACGCTGTGGGTTCACTCACCCTGATCACCTCATTGCTGAGACCGTGCTCATCAATCCAGTGCAGCAGGCGAGTGCGCGCCTGCCCGTTGTGTTCGCGCAGGCGGCGATATTTCTCAGCGCGGGTGCAGTGCGCCAATTCCTCAGCGGAAGGGCGCTTGAGCGTAACCACTGATCGTATCAGCGACTGCAACCGGTTGTTGGATGGCGACGTTGACGTCTGATCATGTTTCTTGCTCATAGGACAAACCTCGCCAGCCCGGCGCCGACCCGTTCGGCGGGCGCCGATAGCGGAAGCGCCGTGTCCAGCAACCGCTGGCGCAGCGCTGCGCCCTGCAATCCGGGGTTGGCGGAAGCGATCAGCGCGGCGATGCCTGCCACGTAGGGCGCCGCCATACTGGTGCCGCTCATCCGGGCGTACAGACTGCGACGCTGAAGATCGCGCTCCAGACTCGACATGATATTCACCCCGAACCCGACAATGTCGGGTTTGCGCAATCCATCGGGCGTCTGCCCGCTGCTGCTGCCGGGCCAGGGGTTGAGATCGAAATCGACCGCGCCAACCCCCAACGCTTCCGCGTAAGAACCAGGCGCGCGCACCACGCCAGGACCGTCATTGCCGATGGCGATCACCGGGAGCACGTCAAAATCGTCCACCAGCGTGCGCAGCAGCAACCGCATTCCCTCAGTGACGGTCTTGAATGCCGGGGCGCTGATCCATTCCGGGCGAAAACCAAGCGACATGCTGATGATCATCGGTTTGTCCTGGTTTTCTGCCAGGCTAAAGTGGGACAGCATCCAGTCCAGCGCCACCACAATCCGTTCCAGACTGGTTTTGACCGTCTCGCTCTCAACGACCGCCGCGACCAGCAGATCGACATCCGGTGCAACACCTACGTTGCGCCCGGCGATGATGCCGCAGACATGCGTGCCGTGACCGTGCGTGTCGAATCCGCTGACGGCCCGCATACTTTCGGGCGTAGGCACGAAGGGAACATAGCGGAACTCGATCCGCTTTCCCAGAAACTCGTTGTGGTCGGCGTCGCAGCCGGTATCCAGCACGCCGACAATGACGTTCCCTCCTCTGACGCCCCGGCGGTGCGCTTCCTGAA
>JAUQOW010000433.1 GCA_030550675.1 Chloroflexota bacterium | reverse complement strand
TGGCGACGACGTAGGAACGATCGGCTCAATCGCCGCCCATTGGTCATCGGTCACGTCTGTCGGCTCGTTGGTTGGATAGTAGCGGCGCGCGCGCTTTGGCATGCACTCCTTCTCCTCATCAGAACGCCGTGATCACCGCTATCATACCACAAACCCGGGTTTCCGATCATGCTCTTAGTGACAAACACCTCCGCCCGTGCTGCATCGATCGCGCCGACCAGCGGCGCCACCAGCACGCCAGGCAACACCGGGAGAACCGGGGCGCTCAGTTCACGGACCGTTTCCTGGCTTGCGCGCAGGTCAGCGAGCGTTTGCTGCAATTGCGCCTCGCGCTGCTCAACAACACGGAGCGCCTCCTGAAGTTCGGCAGTGCGTTCCTGCACAGTCGTTTCGAGCGAAGCGCGCAATCGATCCAGTTCCTGCTCGCGCATCAGCGCGGCCGCCAGTGATTGGCGCAGCACCGGACCGAACAGTGCGATAATCGTCGTGACGACAAAGAGCACCAGCAAGAACAACGCAACTGCCACGACCGTCAGATCGCCAGGCGGTTGAACTGCGGCGACAAACGGCGTTACTGCCGGCTTGAGGAGCCATATCAGAGCAGGGATCAGCCCGCTTGCGGCGGAAATCGCAACCAACCGGCTGGTTTCGATCAGGAGACCGGTGAGTATGACCGGCACAAGCGTCACCAGCAGGAACGGAATCGCCGCCGGATAGCCATAGACCACAGTGACAAAGAACACAGCGCTCACCAGTCCGACAGATGCAACCAGAACCGCCAGGCGAAAACGCCCGCGGCGGAGAACGACAACCCCCGCCATACTGGTCAGCATCACGACGACTGCGCCGGTGGCGGGAACGCCGCCGGTCGGGTTGACTCCCAGCGCTGCAAGGAAGACGATCAGCGCAACCAGCGCTGCGCCGCTGATGGCGATCAGGATGCGTTGCAACGCTGGCGCCTGCTGACGTTCGATAACATCGCTGAGCAGTTCGGCGTCATCGATAGCCCCCACGGAAAAACCTCCCTTTCTCAAACAATACAGCGCGCAGTCGGCTCGATCCGCTGCGCGCCGGTGCGCAAATATACAACTGATAGCCGCCTGGACCCCTGCTGATAGCTACAAGGGTCTCAATGAGCGCCCTGTCGCTATTTTACCCCAGCGCCATTACCGGACATTCTGTAACCTTTTGCCGCTTGCCGCATTTCAAGAGTGACGCGGTTATTAGATACATTTCTCAGTGCGCCAGGAAAGGAGTCGACGATGTTTGCGAAGAATGAGGGTCCTATTGATCGCAGCATTCGCGCAGTGCTTGGCATAGTCGCTCTGGTTGCAGCATTCACGCTGCTGAACGGCATCTGGCAGATTATCGCAGGCGTGGTCGCGTTTATGCTGCTGGTAACGGCTGTGGTTGGCGTGTGCCCGCTCTATTCGGTGCTGCGCATCAATACCTGCCCGGTCAAGTCGGAGACGAGGGGTTAGAGAGGGCTGACGCGAAGGCGCAAAGACGCGAAGACGCAGGGGCGCAGAGTACTGATCTCCAGGACTTTGCACCCCTGCGTCTTTACCTCAACCTTATTGAGAACTGCTGTAAGGTCTTGTCCATGAGCTTCGTCTGATCCGCAGCGTCTCTTGCGAGCGGAACAATGAAGGCGGCGGTTACGCAGCCACTGGCAGGAACGGCGGCGGATCGCCGACGCAGGTGATTGCCAGGCGTTGAGCAGCGCGCGTAAACGCCATATACAGTTGCCGCGTATTGTCGCGGATCATCTCGGCTCGTTCTTCATCGGACAAGAGCGGATTCTGTTCCGCCTCATAGAGGCGGTGTACTCCCATCACAAAGACTATCGGACTTTCGAGACCAGCAGCGGTTTTCATTGTGCAGACCCGGAGATGCTTCCCTGGCGGAATCTTCTTCGGATCGGCAATCTTAGCGCTCCCAAACTCACGCTGCAGACGTTCCAGCATCCGTTCGACGCCCTGCCAGTCAGGGTGGAGCACCAGGATATGTTCCAGCGGCACGCCGCGTTCGTGGAGCGCACGAATCTCGTTCACAACGCGAGTCAACTCGTCCTGCTCGCTGTCCAGCGCGATAATCTGCGGCGGCTCGTTGTGCGCCTGAGAAGCGGCTCGCGCGATAATCGCCTCCTCGTCGCCGGGCAGGCGCATCTGATACATGCGAGAGGCGAAGTCGAGGATGGCGGGCGTTGTTCGATATGATCGATCGAGGCGAACCGAACGTCCGCGCACCTCTAATCCCAACGTCTTCCACGACTGCCCGCGCCGCAAAAAGCCC
>JAUQOW010000432.1 GCA_030550675.1 Chloroflexota bacterium | reverse complement strand
CCGAAGGCGTGGAATGAAACCTCTCCTCCTTGACCACTACCCCGTGATGCGCGTCGTCGCCTTCCCCCCGGAAGGCGTGGATTGAAACGCATTGGTCTACCCGTCGGTCACGAATCGCGCCGGGTCGCCTTCCCCCCCGAAGGCGGGGATTGAAACAAAGGCGGTCTCGAGAGCCTGCGTTTGGCGGCAGCGTCGCCTTCCCCCCGGAAGGCGTGGATTGAAACAACATCTCGGCATGGGGCGGCGAGCGCCTGCGGGTCGCCTTCCCCCCGGAAGGCGTGGATTGAAACAAGGGTGGGCTTGAGAGCATCCGCCTAGCGGCAGCGTCGCCTTCCCCCCGGAAGGCGTGGATTAAGGCAGCAGTCTCCTGGTGCGTCAAAGTCGCTTCGTGTTGCCCGACATATGCCGTCCGGGTTTCGATTCGTCCGTGACCGCTGAATGTCTCTGCAACGCTGGTCATCCCGGAGGCGTGTTGTGGCGCCGCGCGCGTCGGCAAACAGCGTATCTACGTTCGCTTGAGCGTCAGCCGATTGAATCTCATCACGAGCGCATCTTGCTCTGCCACGCATTGTTTCGCAAACCGCTGTTCCTACGGTCATCACCCCTTCACCCACCCGTGGCGCAGGGCGTAGATCGCTGCCTGGGTGCGGTGCGCCAGTCCGAGTTTGCGCAGGATGCTGGCGACGTGCGTTTTGACGGTCTCTTCGCTTACCGACAGGCGCGCCGCGATTTCGGCGTTGGTCAGCCCCTCCGCCAGCAGGCGCAACACGTCCCCCTCGCGTTCGGTGAGCGCGTCGCCGTGCTGCATCGTCTGCGCCTGAACGACTCGTTGCATGAGCGATGGCTCGAACACGGCTTTGCCCTGCGCTGCGCCGCGCACCGCTTCGAGCAATTGCTCCGGCTGGCTGTCCTTTTCGACATACGTGATCGCGCCAGCGCGCAATGCGCCAATGATCCGCGCGTCGTCGGCGTATCCGCTCAGAATGACGATCTGTGTCTGCGGCACGAGACGTTTCAGCCGGCGGGTGGTTTCGATTCCGTCAATCCCGCCTGGCATCAGTACGTCCATCACGATCACATCCGCCTGCCAGTCCGATGCGTGGTTCAACGCCTCCTCGCCGCTGGCCGCCTCGCCGACGATGGTGATGCCGGGTTGGGCGGCAAGATAGGCGCTCAACCCGCGCCGGACGATGCTGTGATCATCGACCAGAGCGATACGAATGGGGCTCATATGCACCTCGTGTTCGATAGTGAATCCGGCTCTACCCCTGCGACTCGCCAGCAAGCGCAACAAGTTCGCGCGTCGAGGGCGCCGCTTCACGGCGGAAGCGCGCTGTGCTGATCCGTGGCAGCAGCGCCAGTGATGTCACCATTGCAGCCGCCTGGAGCAGAAAGACGATGACATATCCAGGCATCCGGTCATCGAACAGATCCGTCAGAACGTCGCGGGTCACGCCGCTCAGCACCGTTCCCAGCAGACGCGCCATAGAGTTGGCGACCCCCCAGGCGCCGACGAATGCGCCGATCTGTCCTGGCACCGTCATATCGAGCATCAGAGCCAGGTTCGCGGCGGTGGAAACGCCGCTGCCAAACCCGAAAACGATCAGGCTCGGCGTGAAGATGGATGGCAGGTCCAGGACGCCGCTCAGTGCGATCAGCGCCAACCCGATCGCCACCAGCGCTCCGCCGATAGCCGCAGCGAACGTTTTCCCGCGCCGCCGCGCCAGCGGGCTGGTCGTCAGGAGACCAACGAGCAACGCCGCGCCCCAGATCGATGTGTAGCGCGTCGTGACTTCAACCGGCGCCCCGAACACGTCGGCGGCGAACGGTTCGAGCAGCACGTCCTGCCCCAGAATGGCGATCAGCAGCAACACCAGGTACACAAAGAACAGGCGCGCCTGCGGCGTTCCGGCGACCGTGGCAATCATCTGCGCGAAACTGCGCCGCTCCGACGTCGCCGGTTCAGTATCGCGCCTTTCAATGCCCCAGAGCGCAGCGATACCGATCAGCAGCGCAATGCCGCACACAACGTAGAACGCCGTAAACAGCGCCGCTGGCGTGTAGTCGCGCAGCATCCGCGAGAGGCTTACACCAGCGACGATCACGCCGACGATCAACATGAACCACATCACGCCGACCGTGCGGGCGCGATACTCTTCGCCGGAAAGATCCGTTGCCAGCGACAGATACGACACCGTTGCAAAGTTGAATCCCATGCCCCACGCGCCGAATGCCAGCAACCCGAGCGGCGCCCCCGTCCAGAAGTTCTCCGCCATCGCAAATGCAGCCGTCGGCGA